>JAOZMZ010000055.1 GCA_029934055.1 Kiritimatiellia bacterium | reverse complement strand
ACGCTTAGCGATACGCGCCAGCATGCGAGGACCGATTTCTTCACGATCATGAAAGGCGAAAACAAAATCCGGCCACCCAGGACGGGATAGAACGCGATGTGATGTGCCGGATTGGCGCTTAGTCTTCCAGCCGATTCGCAGCAAAGCGGCCAGCACCAATCGTGCTTTGGTTGACGGCCATTGACTCATGCTGGCACTGCGAAGACGTCACGAAGTTCCGGAATTTTCTCCCCGTGTTCGAGCCGATCAGCCAGCACCCGCAAGGCTAGAACCTCCACCTTGGAAATCGCCTCCTCTTGACTCCTCCCATATGCCATCACACCAGGCAAATTCGGCACTTCGGCTATCCACCGACCATCTTCTTCGCGTTCGATTTCGATATTCATCCTTTACACCTCCGAATTCTACGATCCCCTCTGTGTTAACAAGCTCGGTCTTTTCTCTTTGAGTAAGTTATTTCGATAAACATGCGCATATCACCGCATTCGGAACGCAATCCCAAACCCTGTCCCAATACCTCAACTCCTATTAGTATATTACACGGCTGTCCCTCTTTTCACAAGCAGGAGGATGATCGGTTGCCGGGAGTCCGCTTGTCTGTTGTTAGGTTGTTAGGTTGTTAGGTTGTTGGGTTGTTGGTTGTTGCCTTTGTGCGTTTTGTATTGAAAGTCTACGGCGACAAGGATTAAGCGATGCACCAAAGCACGCCCCGGCGCGCAGCATCGCTGGCAACGACCGCGCTACCGGAAGGAGGCGAAATTATAATTTCTTCAAAAAATTATCTACCGTTAACCTTGCCTGCTTCAATATATGTGACAGGGTCGCTCTCTTTAACGGCTTATGTGCCGGAACTATGATTTTTAACACCTCGTTTGCAATATGTTTTTGCAGCCTGATATGTGAACCTTTTTGGCGAACTATCACCCACCCATCCCTTTGCAGCGCCTTGATGACCTTGTCGTAATTCAAACTTGGAACCTTGCTCATATCGCCAATTCCACTTCTTCGGCGTGGGCGACCCTGAACGTATCGTCCTCAATTGGCTCTAAGTAAAGTTCAATTGCCTCACGAATATTCTTTAACGCTTCCTCCTTCGTATCACCTTCTGAAATACATCCCGGGAGAGAAGGGACTATGGCCGTATAGCCTCCTTCTTCGCTCTGTTCTAAATAGACTTTAAGTTTCATATTCTCCTCCTGGTTCTACCGCTAATAAGCTGCTGGATAAACAAGCGCATATCACCGCATTCGGAACGCAATGCCAAACCCTATCCCAACACATCGACTCCTATTAGTATATTACACGGCTGTCCCTCTTTTCACAAGCAGGAGGATTGTCTGCTGATGGGGGTCCGGTTGTCGGTTGTTAGGTTGTTAGGTTGTTAGGTTGTTAGGTTGTTAGGTTGTTAGGTTGTTGGGTTGTTAGGTTGTTGGGTTGTTGGGTTGTTAGAGGATGAGAAATTTTTCTTTGCATCCGTCCCCTGCCCCATCCCCAACACGATCAACCATCAACTCAACAACCATGAACCGTCTCTCCCTTTGCGACCTTTGCGCACTTTGCGAGAGATTCATTCTTTTCTTCCCTCTTCTTTGCGATCTTTGCGACCTTTGCGAGAAATTCTTCTTTTCTTCCCCTTCTTTGCGATCTTTGCGCACTTTGCGAGAGGCTCTTCTTTAGTTCTTCCCTCTTCTTTGCGTGCTTTGCGCACTTTGCGAGGGGCTCTTCTTTTCTTCCCTCTTCTTTGCGTGCTTTGCGTGCTTTGCGATCTCTGCGAGAGGTTCTCTTCTATCCCACCATTAACGGGATGTTGGAAATTTCCCGCGGCGGCTCCAGAGGCTTTTGCATTCCCGGCCCCCTTCAGGTACACTCGCTGCCCGATGACGGCCCGGCATCCCGATCAGGAAAAGGTCACCGCGGCCGCCCGCAAGAAAATGAACAGGCAGGAAACAAATCTACGCGAATGCGCCGAAGCCGCAGCACGGGCGGCCGGCCTGCACGCCTTGCACAACACGTCCCGGCGTGCCGAAATCGTCCAGCGCAGCGCGCATGACGTCAAACTCGCGCTCGACGCCGAATGCCAGGCCGCGGCCGAAAAAGTCATCCGTTCAAAATACCCCGCCGCCCACATTCTCGGCGAAGAAGGCACCCGAACGGGCGAAGCCTCTTCCGACCTGACATGGATCATTGACCCCCTCGACGGGTCGGTCAATTTCAGCCATGGCATCCCGGTCTGGTGCTCGTCGGTCGCCGCCGTCAAAGACGGCGTTACCGTCGCCGGCGCGGTCTACGTTCCCCTGCGCGACGAATGTTTCACCGCCACTGTCAACGGGCCCGCCCTGCTCAACGGCCGCCCGATCGCCCCCTCGTCAACCGCCGATCCCGCCCGCGCCCTGGTACTGACCGGTCTTTCAAAAAAGATCCACGGAACCCATCCCGGGCTGCAAATTCTGAACCGCCTGGCGGTCGGCGTGCAGAAAGTCCGCGTCATGGGTGCCGCCGCCATAGATATCTGCCACGTCGCCTGCGGCCGCGCCGATGCCTATATCGAGCCGAGCATCTACCTCTGGGACGTCGCCGCCGCCGGACTGATCGCCCGCCGCGCCGGCGCCGTTACGGAAGTCATTGAACAATACGATGAGGTTCACCTGTTCTACATGTGCACCAGCGGCCCCGACCTCCATCGCCACCTGAAGAATATCGCCCTCGAGTGAACGTCTCTTATTCCGCCGGGTGCGGACCGCCCAAGGGCTCCGACTGAAACAGCAATTCCACCCGAAAGGAACGACGATCCCGCGCCACCATTCGGCAGAGGCGGGCGCCCCGGGGGATATGCACCCGTGAAGCGTCCGGCCAGGTTATCTCCCAATTCCGCCGAAAGTTTCCAAGCACCTCACCCGCCGTCCCCGGGAGCACGGCCTCACAAGTCACCGCCTGAATCAGCAAACCGGCCTGCGCCTGCCGCACCGCAAGCGCCTGCGCACGGCTTATGCCGACGACCGCCTCGCTCACGGCAACAGTTGCGATCGCCACCAGCACCAGCGCGACCAGGACCTCCACGAAGGTGAACGCCGCGGTACCGCGCCGGCTACTGCATTGCCAGCGAACTGGAAATATCGGCCGCATCCCCTTCACCTCCCGGCTCGCCGTCGCTGCCGTAGCTGATAATCTCGAACGGCTCGCCGTGACGGCCGGGTGCAAGATAGATGTAATCGCGCCCCCAGGGATCACGTGGAACGTCAAGGGTGTCCAGGTAACCCCCGCGGGGGAAGTCCTCCGCCCTGATTCCTTCGGGCTTCTGAACCAGGGCACGCAATCCCTCTTCCTGTGAAGGATAGCGGTGCTGTTCGGCATAGAATAGATTTACGGCGGTCTTCAACTGCTTGATCTGCATACGTGCCGCCGCCACACGGGCCTCGGCCGGCTTGTGGATCACGCTCACGCTGACGACTCCCGCCAGGACCGTGATGATCAGTAAGACCACCAGAATCTCGATCAACGTAAACCCCGCCCGACAACGGCGGTAACGCTCGAGCTGTGCATCAACCATGGCAACCAGACTCCTTCTCCCGCATGTATACCAGTGACCTGCCGCATTGTCACGCACCGGCACGTATCAAAAACCGAAGCGGCGGCAAAGGGCTTCCAGCTTGGCGACATAATACTCGACGTTCTCGTCACGCTCGTCCGGATTCCAGTCACTGGTCAGGCGGGCGTTCGCGTGCGCCGAAACGTTCTTCTTCGACCCGGTGATGTAATAGGCTATCTGGTCACCGGCCCGGTATTCACGATCCGACTTCAACGCCAGCTCATAGGCAGCATTGCGCCCCCGTGCCGCAGAACGAATCTTCTCCCGATACACCTCCGGGGATTCCTGCAGCGTCTCGCGCCTGGCAAGCATCCTGATCGGCCACTGCCGCCCCCGGATCGCAGCGATGTAACGCTCCTTGAGCTGTGGTAGTTCCGCGTCGCGCCCCTCCAGCTTCAGGCGCAACATTTCCTCCATGAAGCGCCGTTGAAACGGCTCCAGCCCCCGCGACTTGAGCGCTGCCCCCCGAATGATCACTTCGCCGCTGTCAGTCAAAAGAGCATAATTTTTCATCTTGTAGCTGAACATGGCGCGGTATTCCCCGTCGAATTCGATCTCGATGCCTTCCGGCAAGGCGCGGCGGAATTGTTCCCGGAAATCAGCCATTTCTTCATCCGAAGAAAACTCCGGCGGCACGAAATATATGCCGTCGGTATCAATTTCAATCGGCTTGGCGCCGTTCCGGCGCAGCCATTCCACCATTGCATGCAGTATCCGGCGTCCCTCGGAGGCCACGCGCTCGGCGGCGGCGAAATCGCTGAAACGCGCATGGCCGAAACCGAGATAGCCGTAAAAGGAGTTGATCAGCACCTTGAAGGCCGCGTTGAGGGCCTCGTAATATGCCCGCTGGTCGCCTCCCTTGTGCCGTCTGGCCTGATCCTTGGCCCGGAGACGGAAATCACGCAGGTACTCGAGCAGTTCCAGGAAAGCCCCCAGCTCGTCGGTACGCGGGCCGATGCGGTGCTTGAGCATCAGGGACGGATAAAGCGAACGGACGTCACAATGGTGAACGTTGTGGGTCACCCCCTGAAAAAATATGTCCGTGTATCCCCCGGCGAATTCCCTCGGCGTATCCGGCAGCGGCAAGGCGTGTGAGCGCCGCACGTATTCCCGGATCAAGAGTGCGTCTATCTTGGAGGCATTACCGCGCACGCAGATATTCTGGTAACCCATCGGTACGATGCGCGTCTGAAAGAAATAGGTCGGAGCAAGCGTTTCCGCCAGGGAACGCGTCTCCCGAATGTCATCCGCGGCGTAGGCCATGACTTTCTCCGGGTTCCTTTCGTATTCCCGCGCAATCTCGCCCCCTTCGAGATAGACCCGATTGGGAGCACTTATCCCGAAGTGCGCCGCGATTTCCTTGAGGCCGAAAGTCTCAAGGGAACGATGCACCGCGTCGTAGGTGCGGGCGAGGAAATAGGTGTCCACGACGTGACGGCCGAATATCAGCGCTTTCGGATAGGAATTGCTGCGCTCCGCAGCCGCAAACCTGCCCGGTTGCACCCGTGGAGGACTCCCGTCGCGACCCAACGACAGCACCACGTGGAGCCGCTGGGCGCGCGTCATGATATAAGGCAGGTCGAAGCCGAAAATGTTGTGCCCCTCGATCACGTCCGGGTCACGCTCGCGTACGATAGCCACGAATCTTTCCAGCAGCGCGGCTTCATCGTATTCCGCCCCCGAAAGAACCTCCACCCACCCGCTTTCATCCGCCAGGGCTATGGCGATGATGCGGTCGGATTCCCTCTGCGCATTGCAAAACTCGTACCCGGCGGCGGTATAGGTCTCGATGTCCACCTGCAACCTGCGCAGCTTCGAAAATTGCATGCCCTTGAAGAGAGTCTTGCCGCTCGCCGTCAGGTACTGTTGAACGGGATCATTGATCACGAAATACGGCGCCTGCGGCGATGACCGCGGCAGCCCGCTGCGCCGGCGCACAACCTTGAGCGCCTTCTGAAGCTGTTCCCAGGTGTCAAACTGCACGCGCCGGCAGAGAACACCTTCACCTTCGAGGCGTTCCACTTCAATCGGCTCCGGCCCTCCCTCCAACAAGGACGGATCGCTGACCCAGAAATACGGGCGGAATCCTTCCCGGCGGACAAGCGGCTTCGGCTTCCCGTGCCGCACGAAGATCACAACCGAGTCGCCCTGTTTACCTTTTCCGGGAACATGCTCGACGGCAACGATCCCTTCCTCGCGGTCCGCCCCGGCCACCACCGGATCGTAGGCTGCATCCTCTTTCTTCATCGCTGCCTCAGCCGTGCTCTTCCCGCGCCGCGCGGGAAAAGTCTCAATAACAGCCGGAATCCCGCCACCGCCTCAAAAAACCGCCCGCGGTAACCCCGCGCCCTTGCCGGGAGGCGTACCACGCCCCCCTATAGAGTTCGCTCCCGGAACCAGTCCATCGTCCGGCGCAGACCTTCTTCAAGAGAAGTCTGCACACGCCATCCCAGAACGCGTTCCGCAAGGCTCCCATCTCCCTGGGAATGTTTGACGTCACCCGGTCTCGGATCAA
Organism: Kiritimatiellia bacterium; assembly: GCA_029934055.1. Lineage (GTDB taxonomy): Bacteria > Verrucomicrobiota > Kiritimatiellia > B70-G9 > B70-G9 > JAOZMZ01. The sequence continues at coordinate 10,306 of JAOZMZ010000055.1, read as the reverse complement.
CATAGCGGATGCTGCATTCCCGCCCGGCCAGCCGGCATATCGTCTCGGCAAGTTCCTTCACGGAAACCCGCCCGCCCCCCGCGGCATTGAAAACCGTGCCGGCGGCTGACTCCGGCGCCCGAATACAGGCCAGATTCGCTGCCGTTACATCGTCCACGAAAGTGAAATCGCGCGTCTGCGTCCCGTCACCGTAAACCGTCGGAGACTCACCCCGCAGCACGGCGGTTATGAACCGCGGTATGACCGCGGCATACTCCGAAGCCGGATCCTGCCGGGGACCGTATACGTTGAAATATCTGAGACTGAAGGTCACCAGGCCGAAAAGCCCGTGAAACATGCGGCAATAATGCTCCCCGGCAAGCTTGGAGAGTGCGTACGGCGAAAGCGGCATGGGCAGCATGTCTTCTTTCTTCGGCAAGGTGGGCGTATCACCGTATACCGATGAGGAAGAAGAAAAAACCACCCGTTCCACATCCGCGTCCCGCGCCGCCATCAGCAGGCGCAGGGTTCCGGTGATATTGACCGCATTCGTCGAGAGAGGATCGTGAACGGAGCGTATCACCGAGGGCAACGCCGCCAGATGAAAAACGTAGCGCACCCCCTGTATCGCCGCAGACAGCGCCTTCTCATCACGCAAGTCTCCCTCGATAAGCTCGACCTCATCGCGAATGTCTTCGAGATTAGCCGCACGCCCCGTCGAAAAATTATCGAGAATGCGGACCCGGTAACCTTCCTCGAGCAGTCGCCGGACAAGATTGGAGCCGATGAAGCCCGCCCCGCCCGTCACAAGTGCTATGCCGGACATGACGCCTCCTTCACTCGTTCAGCGACCCAATTCAACCATTGATTCGGGAAACGCCAGCAGCCACAGCCGCACCCACACGGTCCAGTCATCACCGCGTCCGTCGAATCCGAGCCCCACCCCGAGACAGTCCGTGGTGTGCTGAACGAAGTAGGACTGCTCCTCAAGATTGCTGTTGTCGAAATCATAACGCCAGTAACCGTTGAAGCTCCAGCGATCGCGGGGAAAGAGACTCAGCTCGGCGGAAACGAGATTCTTGTCGTCCTTGCGGTAACGGTATTCAAGACCAAGCGAACTCTCGTCCGGAGCCAGGAATGCCACCTGGGTATTGAAAACCGGCACGTCGGACTCGTACCAGTCGTATTGTCCGTCGAAGTCCACCTTCAACCAGTCAACGAGACGCAACTCCGCATCGTAACGCAAATTGCTGAAGTCGTGCTGGGCATTCTCCTTTTCGATCCTGTAGTCGGTGTTGACGTCGATATCCACCAGGTCGCGCAGCCCCCCGCGGTGCTTATCCTGCAACTTGTTACGCATCCCCAAGCGCACATAATGCTCCTTGTCCCGCCGATCCACGGAATCAAACTGATAGAGTTCATCCGGCTCAAGATTGGGGCGACTCAAGTAAGTGTATTTGGCGTACGGCTCGGCGATATGCCGCAATCCGCCGTCGCCCCGTGCGGGCGCGGGAACGAGCACCCGGAAGGCCTTGAACGACAAGTCCAACCCCAATTCATACTGGTTGCGCAGGTCCGCGCCGCCTTCATCAATCACCGTGTCCGTCTTGTTGGTGATCGAGGTTGTGATGTTCGTCACCCCGCCGACGACATTGGTCTCGGTAACCGTAACCGAATTGGTGACCGTGCTTTCGTCCTTGGTCTTGGAATAGTATGTAAGCAACACTCCGGCGCGCGGAATGACGTTGAGAAAACCGAAATGGCGCGTGGGATAGTAAAGGGTGTGTACCGTGTCCAGGCGGAAGGCATCATAATCATCCTTGTCGGAACTCTCCTTGTAAACCTTCCGCAGGAAGGCCGCACTGTTGTCACTTTCGTAATAAAGCGGCGTGCCGGGAACCTCCACCCGCGGCACCTCCAGGGTCAGTTCAGGCAGCCGTTCCACGCTCTCGTAAAAATCGTTCAGCCGCGCGTTGATGTTCATCCGCGCAGTGTACAGGTCCCCGCGGTGGGTCAGGCTGATGCGGTTTTCCGGCTGGGCCCCTTCGCGGAAATCCTCGTTGAAGAAATCCTCCAGCATGTCCGGGTCGCTCAGGTAATCGGCCTCCAACATACCATAGTCACGCGCCGAGAAATTCGCGTAGTGCCGCAGGCGGATGCGATAGCGATCGGGATCCACCAGTCCCTCGGCCTTTTCATCCTCCTCGTCATCTTCATAAGGCTTGTCGTCGTGGGTGTAATAGAGCTTCAAATCGCCGTTCCAGTTTTGTCCCTCGGGATCATCCCAAACGAAATCCTCGCCCACACCGATACCCCGCCGCGTGCGCAGGTCGAGATGCGTGGCCGCACGCAGCATGCTGTTGATGCGGTAGTTGTAGGCCGTCAGCAAAAAGGCCCCCATGCGGCTGCTGTAACCGGGCACAACGTCAAGGTTCGTCTTGTCGCGGTGCAAGTGCTGCTTCCACACCGGCAGATAAAGAATCGGCACCGGGCCGAGAAAGACTACGACGTTGTGCGCCTTGAGCATGTCGTCGGGCGTTATCCGCGCCCGCCCGGCCCTGATCGAGAAATCCGGACTGGGTCCCTCACAGGTGGTGATGACCGCATCGCGCAGGACAAATTCATTTTCTGAGATTCGATGTGAGTCCGCCGCCCGGATGTAATACGGTTCCACGTAGGCCGTGAACTCGCCGAAATCGCCCTGCTTGGTGCGGAAATTGTACGTCAGTTCATCCCCGTGCCAAACCCTGCCCGCATTCCGGAACTCCACGTTTCCCGTGGCGTAGGCGTCCTGGGTGTCCGTGTGAACCGAGATGCAATCGGCCCTGAGGACGTCGTCGCCGCGCCGGACCACCACGTGACCGACCCCCACGAGCAATTTCTTGTCGGCCTGGTACTCCAACCTGTCGGCCTTGACCTCTACCCCTCCGGGAGTCACCGCCGACGATCCACCGCCGCCCGTATTCTGGGCGCTTACCCCCCCGACAGGTAAAGCCAGCAATCCGACGAGTGCATACACCCGCCACAGTCCCCGGCCACCTCGGAAAACACTTTCGAACATCACGCTACCATCCTTGTTGTCTGACCAAAAAACGCCATCCTCCAGCGGCCCGCAAACTATCACACCCCAGCCTGTGCGCCAAGGAGATTTCCAGACGCTCAGCCGCCGGATTCAGCCGCGCGTCCCCTGTTGTCCGCCCAAAGCGGCTCGGTCGAGGTAAGCCTGCAGGATCAAGCGCGCCGCCATCTTGTCTATCACCTTACGCCGCCGGCGGCGCGACGCCCCGCTTTCGATCAAGACGCGTTCGGCCTCCCGCGAGCTCAAGCGTTCATCCCACGTATCAACCGGTATTCCGGTGGCCGCCTCCAGCCGCCTGGCAAATTCCCGCGCCTGCTCGGCGGCTTCTCCACGGCTTCCATTCATGTTCACCGGCAACCCGACGACTATGCGCTCCACACCCTTCTCCTCGCAGACGGCGCCGATGCGTTCGAACACAGCCCGTCCCCCCGGGTTTTCGAGCACCTCCAGAGGAAAGGCCAGTTGGCCGTCGGCGTCGCTCACCGCCAGGCCGATCCGACGGGCCCCATAGTCTATGCCGAGTACACGCGGCATCCTAAAGCACATCCTCGTAGCCGCCCTCGCGCAACAGGCGTTCCACGAGCTGTTTCACTTCCTGAGCCCGCTCCCGGGGACAAATGAGCGTGACCCTTTCACCCTGCGCAACCACCAGATCGTTGACTCCCACCAGCGCCGTCAGGCGCCCGTTCGAATGCACAATGTTGCCGCCCGCATCATGGAAGACAGCCTCCCCCACCACGACGTTGCCTTGTTCATCCGCCTCCAAATGACGCGCCAGCGCGGGCCACGAACCGACATCGTCCCAATCGAATTCCGCCAGCGCGGTGAGGACGTTGTCGGCCTTCTCCATCACGGCATAGTCAATGGATATCTTTTCGAGTCCGGGATACAACTCGGCCATCACCTTTTCCGGCTCGCCGCCCGAAGCAACGCTTTCGATGAGCGGCGACAACTGCGGACGATACCGCTTCAGGGCCGCAGTAATCGTTGCCGCGGACCAAACAAACATGCCCGAATTCCAGTAATAGTTCCCGGCGCTGATGTAACGGCGGGCGGTTTCGCTATCCGGCTTTTCGACAAAACGTTTCGCCCTCAGAATACGCGTCCGGCCGCCGTACTCGAAGGCATCGCCGGTCTCGATGTACCCGTAACCCGTGCTCGCCTCGTGCGGCACGATCCCGATCGTAACAAGAACCTCGTGCCCGGCGGCCACGTCCACGCAGTCCGCCAGCGTCCGCTGAAACACGTCCTGCGGACCGATGACGTGATCCGCGGTAAGCACCACGAAGACCCCGGCCGGGTCTTGCCTTCTCACCAGTCCCGCCCCCAAGGCAACCGCCGCCGCCGTATCCCTGCCGACCGGCTCGGCGATGATGTTCGCCGCCGGAATACCCGGCGCACATTGTCGGGCTGTTTCCGCGTGCGCCGCCGAAGTAATCACAAAAATCCGCTCCGGCTCTACAAGACCCGACAACCGTGCAAGCGACTGCGTCAGCATCGGTTCCCCGCCGACCAGCGGCAGGAACTGTTTCGGCCGGCGACTGTTACTGAGGGGCCAGAAACGCTCTCCCTTGCCACCGGCCATGATCACCGCATAAATCGCCGCCATACTCAAACCTCCTTTACCGCGCGAACTAGCCCGCGCACCCAACGGGCCGCATCCCTGCGACCGCGCGCCGTGCGACCGGCATCATGAAAGCGCTGCACTATTGCACTGCCGACGACCACCGCATCCGCGAAGCCGGCCACCGCGCGCGCCTGGGCAGGCGTAGACACACCAAACCCCAGCGCCACCGGCAGATCCGTGTAGCGCCGCGTCCTCTCCACCAGCATGGGCGCCCCCTCCTGGACCGCCCGCTGCATGCCGGTTACCCCTTCCCTGGATACGCAATATACGAAACCAGTGGCGGTTTCCACTATCCTGCGGATACGCTCATCCGTGCTCGTGGGCGCCACCAGGCAAATATGATTCAACCCCGCCCGCTGCATCACCCTGTGATAAGAGGCCGACTCCTCCACCGGCAGATCCAATATCAGAAAACCGTCCACGCCCGCGCGGGCGCTGCGACGAACCTCCCTCTCGAAACCATGCGCCAGAAGAGGGTTCAGATAACTGAAAAAGAGGATCGGTATATTGCTCCGCGCCCGTATCCGGGCTACGGTCTCCAGCAGGCGCGCGAAGGTCGTTCCGGCGGCAAGGGCTCTCTCAGCCGCCGCCTGGTTTACCGGCCCATCCGCCAGCGGATCGGAGAAGGGGACTCCAAGTTCAACGATGTCCACTCCCGCATCCTCGAGACTCAAAACTATCTCCTCAGTCTCCCGCGGGCTCGGATCTCCCCCGGTAACGTAAGCTATGAACCCCTTGCGGCCCCGAGACTTCAGATCGGCGAAACAACGCTCTATGCGGGTAACCTTTCTCATCGCACCATGATCACCGCCACTCAGGTTCTGTTCAATTCGAAAATACGGCCCAACCCGAACAGTGTGAGATCCATGTCGAGTACGGCCCTTGCGTCATATTCCCTGACCGCCTTGAGCATTTTTCGGGCATAGCCGCCGGTAAGTACCAGCCCGCTGTCGGGAATCCGATTTCCCAACCGCAGGTGTTCGACGATCCCCCTGATCATCGCCGGATAGCCCCAGTGGGCGCCAAGCCGCATGGCTTCCTCGGTACTCCGTCCGACACTGTGCCGCACCCTTCGTCCTTGCCCGGGTTTCAAAGCCGGCAGGAGCGCCGTCCGCTCAGCCAGGTATTCGAACATCAGAGGAATACCCGGCGCGATTATCCCCCCCACGTAACCCCGCTCCGCCTCGACTACGTCAAAAGTCACCGCCGTACCGAAATCAACAATTATCACCGGCAACCGGTAGCGCGCCGCCGCCCCGGCTGCGTTAGCCAGGCGGTCGGCTCCGATTCCCTCCGGGCGCGGATAACTGATCCCTACCCCCAATTCCAGCCCGGCGGACACTTCCAAGACATCCCCGCCGCAGACCGCCGCCATGCCCCGCTTCCATGCCCCGGTAAGCTCAGGCACCACAGAGGCGATCGCACCCCCGGCCACCTCGCGCCCGTCCAAAAGACGCTTCAGATGCGAGACGACCCCCTTGCGGCCGGACGCGGCTTCCACCCGCATACGCCGTTCTATGCGCCCCGCACGGAAAAGACCGCAGGCGATACTCGTATTGCCCACGTCCACTACCAGAATCGCCTTACGCCTTCTCATGCCCGCACCGTTCCATTCCACTCGAGCCCGAAATCGGGCAACGCACCGCTTGCGCCTCCTCCCCGCGCCGTCCACTCGTTCAACAATTCTCGGCGGCCGATAGTGCCCTCTTCCGCCAAATCGAACTTCTTCCGCCACGCCTCCAGGAACCTGCAGGCGATATCCACCGCAGCGACCTCGGATTCCAGCAAGCGACACGACGTCGCCTGCCCCGCCGCCAAGCCCGCGGAGCGGAAATCGGCTTCATCCTGCGTTACGTTGATCCCCACACCGGTAACGATAAATTCGAGTCCGGACCTGCCGGCGCGCGGTTCCACCAGAATCCCTGCGATTTTCGCCGCCCCCACGATTATGTCGTTCGGCGGCTTGATCCTCACGTCCGCAATACCAACCTCTTCCAGAACCGCCGCCACAGCCGTGGCCGCCGTCACACCCGCCCAAACCGCCTCATCCACGCCCCACCCCGGACGCTCCAATACCGAAACGTAAACCCCCTTGCCGTCCGGAGAGTACCATCGCCTGCCGTAACGCCCCCGCCCGCCCGTCTGAAAAAGGGCCAGTACCGCGCTACGGCCTTCGGCCCCTCTTTCTGCCATACGCTTGAGTTCCACGCTCGTGGAATCACATTCCGCAAGGATGCGTATCTTCACCCAGTCGTCCGGCGGCAGAGAACGCAGCCCGGCCTTCCACTCTTCGAGCCGGTCATCTCTCTCAGGTACACATGTAATTTCCATCACGGTTCCCCGTCGGTGAGCACCGTAACGGCCCGCCGCCGCATCAACCTTCCACTTCCAGAGAGAGGTCCGCCGCCGGCGCCGAATGCGACAGGCATCCCAGCGAAATGGCGTCCACGCCCGTGGCGGCCACCTCTTCAACAATATCCAGGGTTATCCCCCCCGAAGCCTCGGTCTTGACCTTTCCGGCGCACAAGCGCACGCATTCCCGCATCGTCTCCGGATCCATGTTGTCCAGAAGTATCCAGTCCGGCCGCCCGTCAAGTGCGGCGCGCAGTTCTTCCATGCTTTCGACTTCCACCTCCACAATCTTGTCCGGCGCGGCCCGGCGGGCCGCACGCACCGCGTCCGTCAGACTCATGCCGTCTTCTGCAATAAGTTTCTTGTGGTTGTCCTTTATAAGAATCGCATCGTACAATCCCATCCGGTGATTCACCCCGCCGCCGCACTGTACGGCATACTTTTCGATGATGCGCAGTCCCGGCGTGGTCTTGCGCGTATCCATAATCATCACCCCGTGTTTCTCAACCCGCGCTACGAATTCAGACGTAAGTGTGGCGATGCCCGTCATCCTCTGCATAAAGTTCAGCGCCGTGCGTTCAGCCGCCAGCACCGGCTCGGCAAGCCCCTCGATCAACAGCAACGCGTCACCCGGCCCCGCCCGCACACCGTCGGGACGCAGAATCTCCACGCTGACTTCCTCGTCCAGGCTGCGAAACACCATCTCCGCCACCCTTCCCCCGCAGACGACGCAGTTTTGCCGGGTCAGAATGCGCGCCCTGACCTGACGATATCCGGGGATCAACGCACGCGTGGTTATATCGCCCCCGCCCACATCCTCCTTCAACGCCCGCGCAACTATCCGCCGGACCTCCGCCTGCTCATCCAAATTCATCTGCTTGTACATGGTCATCATCGTCTCTCGCTCCACTCGGTCAGCCTTCTTACAGTACCCGGGGTCTCCCTTCCTTACATCAGCCGCAGCCACAAGACAACCCCGCAGACTCCTCGGATCCCCCTTCCTGCCGGCAGGCCCGGCCGACGGCGGCTACTTCCGCCTCGGCCGGCTCTTATGACCCGGCCCGGCTTTCTTGCGCCGCGGAGTTCGTGCCGCCGACGACCGGCGGCGTCCCTTCGCCCCCTCCTGCCGGCCGTCGTTGCGCAGATCGGCGATCATGTCCCGCAACACGGCTGCCCGTTCGAATTCCAGGGCATCGGCAGCCTCCATCATTTCCCTCTCCAGCTCGGCGAGAACTTCGGCGACGTCGTATCCGCCCTCCTTCTCCCGCACCACGCTGCGCTCGACGGCACGCGCCTCCTTCTCGAAACGCAGCGTTTCCCGAATGCTCTTCTCGATGCTCCGCGGGGTAATACCGTGCCGGCGATTGTATTCCAGTTGACGCGCCCGGCGCGACTCGGTGATCTCCATCATTCTCCTCATCGAATCCGTCACCTCATCAGCGTACATGACCACCTTGCCGTTGATGTGCCGAGCCGCCCGCCCCGCCGTCTGGATCAATGCCGTATCCGAACGCAGGAACCCTTCCTTGTCGGCATCCAGAATGGCCACCAGCGAGACCTCCGGCAGGTCGAGCCCTTCGCGCAACAGATTGATCCCTACCAGACAATCAAACTCCGCCTCGCGCAGTCCCCGCAGAATCTCCACCCGCTCAATCGCATCTATCTCGGAATGCAGATACTTCACGCGCAATCCGGTATCCTGAAGATATTCGGCCAAGTCCTCGGCGGTACGCTTCGTGAGGGTCGTCACCAGCACTCTTTCCCCGCGCGCCGCCCGCGTGCGTACTTCTTCGATCAGGTCGTCAACCTGCCCGGCCAACGGCCGCACCTCCACCGGAGGATCCACGATCCCCGTCGGCCGAATGACCTGCTCAACGTGCGCCTCGGCCACTTCAAGCTCGAAGGGGCCGGGAGTCGCCGACGTGAAAATGACCGCACCGGTCGCGGCCAAAAACTCGTCAAAGTTCATGGGACGGTTGTCCAGCGCCGACGGCAAGCGGAAACCGTGCTCCACCAGCACGCGCTTCCGGGCCTGATCACCGTTGTACATCCCCCTTATCTGCGGAATCGTGACGTGCGACTCGTCGATGATAGTCAAAAAATCCCCCGGAAAGAAATCCAGCAGCGTCGCCGGACGTTCCCCAGGTGCCCTCCCGGAAAGATGGCGCGAATAGTTCTCTATGCCCGCGCAGTATCCCATTTCCTGCAACATCTCCAGGTCATACTCCGTCCGCATGCGCAGGCGTTGCGCCTCCAGCAACTTGTCGTGCGCCTCGAACCATGCCACGCGTTCCTCAAGTTCAGCGCGGATCTGGGCAATCGCCCGTTCGATCTTGGTGTACGGCAGAACAAAATGCCGCGCCGGTGAAATACTGACCCGCTCCAACTCGCGCAGCGTTTTGCCGGTAAGCACGTCAATATCCCGGATGGACTCCACCTCGTCCCCGAAGAAGGTGATGCGCACCCCATCGCGGCGATAAGCCGGATACACCGTCAGCGTGTCCCCGCGCACGGCGAAGGTCCCCGGCTCGTGATTGACGTCATTGCGATCATACTGAATGTTCACGAGCTGTTCGATGAGCAGGTCTCTTTCCACGTTCTCACCCACCCGCAGCGTCACCATCATCCCACGGTAGTCCTCGGGAGAACCCAGCCCGTAAATACACGAAACCGACGCTACGATGATGACATCCTCGCGGTTGAGGAGAGCATCGGTCGCCGCCAGCCGCAGGCGTTCGATCTCGTCGTTGATCGAGGCGTCCTTCTCAATGTACGTGTCGGTTTGTGGGATATAGGCTTCCGGCTGATAATAGTCGTAGTAGCTGACGAAATAATGCACGGCGTTCTCCGGGAAAAAGGTGCGGAATTCCGCATAGAGCTGGGCGGCCAGCGTCTTGTTATGCGAAATCACGAGCGCCGGCTTCGCATAGTGCGCAATCACGTTCGACACGGTGAAGGTCTTCCCGGAACCCGTCACTCCCTCGAGTATCTGGAAACGCAGCCCCTTCTCAAGCCCACGCCGCAGGGCGGCGATCGCCTGGGGTTGGTCCCCCGTGGGTTTATACTCGGAAACAAGCTTGAATACGCCGTTGCCCGCCATGTCGCGCAACTATACCCCCCAATCCACCACCCCGCAAGAAGCCCCCAATCGCGGGTTGCTTTTCCGTCCACTGTGTATATTATTTCTCGAAACCCGTAACGAGTCGGGGCGTACCCGTAGCTCAATTGGACAGAGCATCTGACTACGGATCAGAAGGTTGCAGGTTCGA
>JAOZMZ010000054.1 GCA_029934055.1 Kiritimatiellia bacterium | reverse complement strand
TTGATCATACTCGTGAAAGAACATCCGGCAGGGCGTGTGGCAGGGGCGGGCGGTGACGGCCTTGCTAGGTTTGGCGGGCGCACTTGCATGTGCCTGGCTGGCGTGGAGACTGGCACCGCGCCGCCTGGGAGGAGCGGCGGCCTTATTGGCGTTTGGATTGTGTGCCGTAAACGCATTCCAGAGCTACTACACCACGGTGGTCAAGACCTACGCCCTCGCCGGGCTGCTGATGGTTTTGAGTTTGATTCTTTTCGCAAAGCGGCCGCGCTGGTGGGCGCTTGCGGGTTCCGGCTTTCTGGGGATGGCGGCTGCGGCGACACGCATGTCGGCCGGGGGGCTACTGGTGGCATTGCTCCCGTATGCATGGTTGGAGAAGGGGCGGGGCTCGCTGCGTTCAGCGGTGTGGTTGCTGATCGGGGCTGCGGCGGGGGCGCTGGTATTTTTCGTCCCGTTTCTGCTGGCGGCGCCGGAGGGCTTTCTCTTCGGGGTGTTGCAATATCACACCATGCGTGGGGCCGGTACCCCACAGGCGCTCTTGGTATTCAAGGCAGGCTTCATCTCGCGCTGTGTTCAGGACTTTTTCGTGGCGGTGATGCTGTGGGCGGCATTGGTGGCGGGACGGCTGATTTTCGGGACGGCTGGTGAGGACTCCATGGAAGGCCGTTCGGCCGGCGGGTACGGATGGTTGTGGGCGGTGGTGGCGCTGGTCAGCGCGGTTCATCTGGCCGCCCCGTTTCCGTACGACGACTACGAGGTGATGATCTATCCCGTGTTCTGCGCGGCCTTGGCGGTGGGGCTGGTGCGGTTTGCGGCGGCGCATTCCGGAGCAAGGGAGTTGCAGAAGATATTGCGATGGATGGTGCTGCTGATCCTGACGGCCGCGGCGGCGGGGTCGTTTTCTTCGCCTGTCAATCAGAGCTGGCTGATCCTGGGACGGGACCGCATCTGGTGGCGTATGAAGAAGGAGTCCGATCTGGCGAAGTTGAGACGCGTGGGAGCCTGGGTGCGGGAACGCACGCACAGCGGGGACGAGGTCCTTACGCAGGATGCATACATTGCGGTGGAGGCACGCCGGCGGGTGCCCCACGGCATGGAAATGGGCCCCTTTTGTTACTTCGAGGACTGGGATACGGCCAAGGCGGAACGGCTGAACGTTCTCAACCGCACCTTGATGGAAAAAATTCTGAAAAGCAGCCCTGCCCCGGTGGCGGCGATCAGCGGGTACGGCCTTTCGATCAGGGTTCCGGAAGTGGCCCGGTTGTCCGACGCGGCGCAGCAACATCTCTGGAGACTGTTGCGCCGCCGCTATCGCGAAGTGGAATGCATCAGGGACTTCGGTCAGGCGCACACGACGTTACACTTGCTGGTGAGGCGCGATCTTGCGGGTGATGCCCATGGGGATTGAACTCTCTATCATAGTGCCGGCCCACAACGAGGAAGAGCGGCTCGGACCGATGCTGACGGTCTACGCGTGGTATTTCACGCAGCGTTACGGCACGGGCGTGGAGTTCATCGTGGTGGCCAACGCCTGCAGCGACGCCACTGCGGAAGTGGCGCGCCGTATCGGGGAACGCTATCCCCAGGTGCGGGTGATCGAGGAACCGGCGCGCGTGGGAAAGGGCGGGGCGTTGCTGATCGGTTTTCGGGAGGCCCGCGGGAGGGTGGTCGGTTTCGCCGACGCGGACGGTTCCACGCCGCCGGACGCCTTCGAGGACCTGGTCGAACATCTGGACGGCGCCGACGCGGTGATCGCCTCGCGCTGGCATGCGGATTCGGTGGTGGAACCCCGTCAGCCCTTGTTGCGCCGGGTGGCCTCGCGGATTTTCAATACGGTCGTACGGCTGTTGTTCGGGTTGGCGACGTCCGACACGCAATGCGGGGCCAAGGTCGTCAAGCGGGAGGCTTTGGATGCAGTCATGCCGCATCTCGGCCTGACGCGCTGGGCGTTTGACGTGGACCTGTTGTTTCAGTTGAAGCGCGGCGGGTATCGCATCGTGGAACTGCCGACGACATGGCGCGACGTGGCCGGATCGAAGCTGAACGTGGTACGCGCGTCGCTGGAGATGTTCCTGGCGGTCACGCGTCTGCGGCTGTTGTATTCGCCGTTGCGCTGGGTGGTGGGGATTTATGACCGCACCCTCGGGCGGGTGATTCATCTGGAAAGGTTCATGGGATAGGCTCGTGAAGACGCGCTCCAAGCATGACGACCTGTTGCGTCACAGCCTTTTGCTGCTGGCCGCTACGCAGGTGGCGAATGTCTCCAACCTGCTTTTTCAGGTGCTGATGGGACGCCGGCTCCCGCATGCCGAGTACGGGGTTCTGATTTCCATGTTGAATCTGGTACTCATAATCAGCACGCCCATGCAGGCCGTGCAGTCGGCGGCGGCCCATTTCGCTTCCCGGCTGCAGAGTGAGGGGCGCGTGGGTGGGATCCGGGCACTGGTGCTGTGGTGGTGCCGGGACCTGGCGTGGTTCGCGGTTCCTTTGGGCCTGCTGGGGATTGTCTGCAGCGGTTGGTTGGCGGGTTTCTTTCAGCTCGATCAGCGTGCGCCGATAGTGCTGACGGCCGTGATTCTGGCGTTGACGCTTTACATGCCGGTGTTCGCGGGGGTTCTGCAGGGCATGCAGTCGTTCATATGGATGGCGGTCTCGATGCACAGCTGGGGCGTCGTGCGGCTGCTGGCCGGTATCGTCCTCGTGCTGGGATGGCGGGCGGTGGCGGCGGCCGGGCTGACGGCACAGTTGTTGGGAGTGATCGTAAGCGTGGGTCTGGGAATTCTGGCGTTGCGCCTCAAACTTGGTGCGGAAAAGAGCGAGAGTGAACGCATTCCGGGCGTCCGCAGCTACTTTTTTTCCTCGGTATTGATTCTGGCGGGTTTTGCATTCCTGATGAATGCGGACATGGTTCTCATAAAGCATTATTTCCTTCCTGACGCCGCCGGACTGTATGCCCGGGCGAGTGTGATCGGGCGTTCCGTTGTCTTCCTGCCGATGCCGGTTGCACTGGCGATGTTTCCGAAAGTCACTTCCACCGGCGCCACCAGCGGCGCGAGTTGGCGGACGTTTCTGCGAGCGCTGGGCTATTCGAGCCTGTTGATAGGGGTGGCGGTGGCGGCCTGCACCATCTGGCCGTGGATTCCCCTGCGGATAATCTACAATGATCATGCCCCGGGAGCCGACATGCTGCACCTGGTAAGGGTGGTTGTATGGGCCATGGGGCCGCTGGCGCTCTTGTTCCTGTTGATGAATTTCGAGTTGGCGCAACACCGCTTCCGCGGTGCGGCGGTGATACCGCTCGGAGCGGCGGCGTACGTAATCGGCGCGGTTTTCCATCATCGGACGGCGGTGGACATTTTCGTAGTCCTGGGAACCGTAACGCTTTTCTGTTCGCTGGTACTGATCGTCAATTTGCCGTGGCGCGGCGGCCGTGGGCCGTCCGCCGCTTCCGGAAACGGCGGCCGATGATGCCGGGCGATGTTCAGAGCCGCTCCTCGCGGCTTGTGCGGCACGGCTTGTTGCTGACCGTGGTCCTGGGCGTGGCCAACATAGCCAACGTGGCCTTCCACACGGCCATGGGACGCATGTTGACGCCCGCGGACTACGGCACTCTGCTGGCGTTGATCGGGGTGTTATACGTCGTCAATGTGCCGGCCGAATCCTTGAGGGTGGCCGCTGCGCGGCATGCGGCCGCCCACAGCGCCGGAGGCGGAGAGGCGGCGGTCATGCGGGCTGTCCTGCGGCGTGCATTGGTTGAAGGCGGTCTGCTGTGGTTGATGATCCTGGTACTGGTCGCGATCGCCGCCGGCCGTATACAGGGTTTCTTGCGTATTGACTCACCGGGACCGGTACGTCTTGCGGCTGCGGCTGCCATGGCCGCGATGGGGGTGACTTTGGTGCTGGGTGTGTTGCAGGGGTTGCAGATGTTCAGGTGGTACGGCCTGACGGTGATCGTCTGGTTCGGGTTGCGTCTGGTTGCGTCGTTTGGGCTGGTTGCGGATGGGTTCGGTGCGGAGGGGGCCTTGGGGGGGATGGCCGTCGGCGGGTTGGCGGGCATGTTCGCGGGAGCGGCATGTCTGGTAGTGATCCTGCCGCGTGTTTCCGGGAGGGGCGAAGCCGGGATGGTGCTCGGGAAGGTCCGCCGGATATACCGGGAAGCCGGTATTATTTTGGTGGGCTACGCCGCCTACCTGCTGATGGGGAATATCGACGTGATAGCGGTCAAGCACTGGTATGAGCCCCGGCTCGCGGGAGATTTCGCACAGGCATCGCTTATCGCGCATGCCCTCTGGCTGTTACCGTACGGGGTGGCGGCGGCGCTCGTTCCGAAGGTGGTCCACCGTCGTGCTGCGGGGGACACCGGCTTGGAGCTGTTGTACCGGGGCTTGGTATTGGCAGGGGCCATCGTGGCGGGCTACATGGCACTGGTGTTATGGAAGACCGAAACCGTGTACGGCTTCATGTTTCGCCGGCCTGATCATCCCCTGGCCGGGATTACGGGGTTCTATTTCGCCGCAATGTTCCCGCTGGCGCCGGTGTTCGTCCTGCTGAACTACGCCTGGGCCGAGGGGCGTTTCCGCAGTTGTCTGATCGTGCTTGCATGGACGGTGGGGGCGGTGGCCGCAGCCGTGATGCTGCACGGTCGGATCGTCAGCCTGCTGGCGGGACTGGCCGCCTGTAATTGGGGCCTGTTGATCCATCTGGGAGTGGACGTTTACCGTCGTGTGGAGGCAGGGGCGGCCGTGCGGGATGGCGCGGCGGCAGGCTGAACTACTGCGGACTCGTTGGCGGACGTTGCAAAAAACGGCGACGGTACCACCAAAAGCCAATCAGATCGAGAATCGTACGGGGCAGGCGTTGGAGGTTGGTATACTTGGACCGGCCGAATTTCCGTGGCCTGTGATTGACGGGGACTTCCAGAATCTTGCGTCCCCCGAGCCGGAAGTAGGCCGGAATGAAACGATGGAAGCCGTCAAGCGGCGGAAGGTCGGCGAGGCAGGTTCGGCGGAAGACCTTGAGCGTACAGCCGGCGTCGCGCACCCCGTCATGGGTGACCATATTGCGGATCCGGTTGGCAAGACGGGAAGCCATGCGGCGTGACCAAGTGTCCTTGCGGCGGGCGCGGCAGCCGCAGACGCAGTCGGCCTTGTCGAGGATGGCGAGCATTCGGGGGATGTCGGCCGGGTCGTTCTGCATGTCGCTGTCGAGAGTGGCGATTATACTTCCGTGGGCTGCAGAGAATCCTGCGAGCATCGCGGCGCTTTGCCCGCGGTTGGGCCGGTAGTGGATACCCCGCACGAAATCATAACGCTGGCCGGCTTCCGAAATGCGCTGCCAGGTGGCGTCGTTGCTGCCGTCATCCACCAGGATCAGTTCAAATGGGGGAAGTTGTTGTGTCAGGCCGGCTATCTCTTTCACGAGGTCAGGAATATTCTGCTCCTCGTTCCAGGCCGGAACGACGATCGAAAGCTGTGGCACATTATCAGCGGTGGTCTCCATGTAGTACCGGAAGTATCAAAGAATCGCCGGCAAGACAAGCAACGGCAGCCTTCCTGCCGGCGTGGGATTTACTTCTGAATGTCGGCGAGGCGGCGCAGGCGGGAGAAGGCGTGTTTTTTCTCCGAATGACTGATACCCCGCGCGTGGGACAGGATTTCGCGCAGGGAGTCAATGGTATGGTCGTAGGTGGCACGGTCGACAGGGAAGGGTGTCCCGTCTTTACCGCCGTGGGCGAAACTGAATCGGGCCGGATCATGCCACGAAGGGGGAGCGCCGTAGACAATTTCGCTGACCAATGCCAGGGCACGCAAGGTCCGCGGGCCGATGCCGGGCGTGGCCAGCAGCGCGAGAAAATGCTCGGGTGGATCACGATAGGTTTTCAGGAGAATTCGGTTGATGTTATGTGGATTGATATCGCGCATGACGATGTCATGGCGCCGCGTCATTACCAGATGCGGAAGGCGTTCGATCATGCGCATGGTTTCGGCGGCGCTGTGTTCCTTGACGATCAGGGTAGCGGTGCGGCGCATTTTTTCCGCCTGAGGAGCGACCATGTCGATCACCAGGGGGGCGCGCCTTTCACAGCAGATAGCCGATTCGGGACGACTCAGCCAGGTTGCCATAGCGCCGCTGAACCAGTGATAGCGCCGCGCATATCCCCGGTTGGGCGCGCCCAGAGGGTCTTTCTCGTCCGCCATCCCTTGCTGGACGACCGACCAGTCGCCCTCGTCGTTGAAGAAGAAGGAATGGTGATAGAGCTGAAAACCGTCCTGCAGGGCCGCATTATCTATTTTGGCGGAGAGGCGGCTGGCGCGCACCAGAGGTTGCGGGTTACGGCCGATGGATTCACAGGCGCTCTCGATTTCCTGGGGTGTCGAACGGCTGTGGCGTCCTTTTCCCCCGCAGACATGGATTCCGAGGTCCCGCGCCGCCGGCGTCAAGGCGACCTTGAGTGCCGCGCACACGGTGGTGGTGAGTCCGCTGGAATGCCAGTCGAAGCCGAGCAGACACCCGAAAGACTGGAACCAGTACGGGTCGGCGAGTCGTGCGAGCACGTGGCGTGTTCCGAATTCGACCACCATCATTTCGACGATGCAACGGGCCAGTCGTTCCATGCGTGCGGTCAGCCAGCGCGGTGCCCGGCCGTTGTGGAGAGGAAGATCTGCGGTGCCGGTTCTCATTGCACATGTTGATTGGTTGTGTTCTTTGCAGGCCGTCCGGTGGGCGGCTCATCCGTGGAAATGCATATCATACTCTGAGTGCGGGCGCAGTCTTTGATTGTGGGGAGAATCTTCGACCGGAGAGATGTCATGTGGGGCGGGAACTGGCGCGGACTACGAGTTCGCAGCGGCGTATATTGACGTAAGACAGGTTGCGTCGTATGGTTCGGGTTGCCCCGCAGCAGCGAGCGGCGGGGTGACAGTCGAGGCTTTCCGGGTGCGCTGAAGAGCGCACCCGGAATGGCATTGTATGTATGGCAAACAACACTGCGTCACGGCGGGACGGCTGGTTTTTCCGGCGGCTGCCGTAGTGCTCGCGCTGAGCAGCGCGATGACATGCGCCCATGCCGACGAGGGAGCCGTGCGGGTGAAGGCGTCGTCCGTAGAAGGGGGACGCAGCCAGTTCCGCCCGCAGAATGCGGCCGACGGCAATCTGCGGACGCGCTGGAGCAGTTCTCATTCCGACCCCCAGTGGATCCTGCTTGATCTGCGCCGCATCCGGAGGATAGGGGGGGTGCGCCTTTTTTGGGAGGCGGCCTATGCGCGGGCATATGAGATTCTGGTTTCAAAGGACGCCAGGAACTGGGCGCGCGTATTTCGGACCGGGGAGGGGGACGGCGGGACCGATTTTGTTCATTTCCGGCCCCGGGAACTACGTTACGTCAAGATCGTCTGTGAGCGGCGGGCTACGCCCTGGGGCTACTCGCTTTGGGAGATAGAGCCTGTTCCGGCCGGGCAAGGGATGCATGCGCGGGCGTCTTCGACACAGCAGGGATACGATGCGCAACAGTGCGTGGACGGGGATGTGGGAACGAGCTGGAAAAGTGATCCCGGGGCAGTAAGCGCCGAGTTGACCGTTGATCTGGGTGGTGCTCCGTCTCCGGTCCGGCTGGTCGTCGATTGGGGAGATCCGTATGCCGAAGAATATCGTGTCTCAGGGTCGCGTGACGGCAAGCGGTGGAGCGTCCTTTACACGGTAACGGACGGGTGCGGCGGGCGCGAGACCGGGCTCGTCGACAGGGCGGCCGTGCGCTATCTTCGGATCGAGTGCCTGAAGAGTCATTCGGAGACGGGATTTTCCGTGCGCGAGATCATACCCATTAGCTGGCGCGAGGCGGCCGAACAGGTGGGGTTGGGACGTGTACGCGGGCTGGTGGGGGCCGAAGGGTGTCCCTACAAGGTTTTCACCGGGTGTGACGGATCATTTGCGCCGCAACCGCATCATTTTCGGATAGGGTGTTGGCTGTACGATGCCGGCGGCCGGCGGATTTTCCGTCCGGAGACGGCGGCGGCCGACTGGCATCTGGCGCAGGGAGGTCTACCGGTGTCGCTGGTAGACTGGGATGCCGACGGGTTGGCGGTGAGAACGACGACCTTTTGCCGCTGGATTGATGATTTCAACGATCTGGTCACCTTTTGGGAGACCAGTATCAGCAATGGGTGTGGGCGGGCGCGTTCCATCGATTTCATGCTCTTGATAAGACCATCGGAACTAGGGCGGCCGGAACCGGGGCGAGGGTTGCGGGTTTCTTTGGAGGAGCCGAAAGCCGTGGCGGTGGAAGGGCACAAGGCGATCTTTCTTGAGCCGCCCGTTGGAGAGATTCCTGCCGAGGTGCCGGCGCCTGATCTTCCGCCGGATATTCATCTGCTTTCGGAGGGTGCCGTCGTACTGGATGATCCCTATGGTACGGCCGCGGCGGTCAGATATCATCGGGTACTGAAAGCCGGAGAAACGTTCCGCTATCGAGTGGTTGTACCATCCACCGTGGGATCCGGCGTGGTCGAAAAGGCAGCCGCCCTTGATTTCGACGACAATTTGGAGGCGGTCGCGGATTTCTGGCGGCGGCGGGTACCGGTGCGCCTGGAACTTCCTGAGCGTCGTTTCGTGGATTGCTTCTACGCCTCGTTGCATTACCTGCTTATCCTGATGACGGGCGACGAGTTGCGGCCGGGACCGCTGAATTACGCCAGTTTTTATCTGCATGACGCCGTGGACATGCTGGATGCTCTGGAAAAGGGCGGCTTGTCTGCTACAGCCCGAAAGGCACTGCGCCACTTCACGTATCGCGAGGGTGACGGCTACCTCGATGGTCTCGGCGGAAGCATGTACGCGCTTTGTCTTCACTACTTGGTCGGCGGTGACCGAAAATACCTGCGGGAGGTCTGGCCGCGCATCCTTTCCGCCGGCCGGTTGATCCACAGGCTGCGACGCGAGGAGATGACCCGCCATTCCCTGCCGGACGACCCGGCGTACGGGTTGTTGCCGGCATCCGTGAGCCAGGACAACTTTTCGCGGCCGGCCCATCTTTACGTTGACGACTGGTGGGCCGCAGTGGGGCTCAAGGCGGGGCTCCTTGCCGCCCGTGAGTTGGGGATGACCAACGACGCCGAATGGCTCGGCGCGGAGCTCGAGGATCTCGTGGCGTGCACGCTGGCGAGCGTGAAACAGAGTATGCGACGCGAGCGGCTCGACTACATGCCGGGATTCGCGGATTACTGGCCTCCCGGGGAGAGGAGGGTTGATGCTGAGCATCGCATTCTCGGGGACACCCAGATGGCTTGGGCCCATCGGCCGGTTCTCGTGCCGGGAATGGAGTTGGGGTTACGGGTGCCCCTTGATCTTTTCAGAGAGTCATATCGGCGATACTGGCGGCGCGCGGGAGGCTTTTCCGGATACGACGGGGGCTGGTATGTTGAATATGAAAGACTTTTCTGGGGGTACAACCTTACCTTGGCACGCGCCGTCGCCGCGGCGGGGCTCAAGGAGGTGGCCCTGCGTAATATTCGCTGGAGTCTCGAGAATCAATCTTGTCCTTGCGGGTGGTCGGAAGCCATGAACAGCCGCACCATCAGCAACGGGCTTTTGCGGATCGGGCCGGGTATCGTCGGCGATGTGCCTCACGGCTGGGTGGCGGCGCATTACGTGCTTCTCTTGAGGGAGATGCTTCTGCGCGAGCGGGGAGGTGCCCTGTATCTTCTGCCGTGTGTTCCCGACGAGTGGTTCGCCGACGGCAAGGTCATCAGCATTTCGGGGGCGCCGACGTTTTTCGGCAAGATGGACCTGCATGTCGAAAGCCGACGCGCGCGCGGTGAGATAATAGTACGCGTGAGCTGCGAGCGTCCCCCGCCGGAAGGGTACGTGTTGTATCTTCCGGACCGGCGGGCTGTCGCGAGGGTGGAAGTGAACGGAGAGGACTGGAAGGTTCCGCCGGGCGAGGCGCTTAATGTACCGTTGACAGCGCGGGAAATACGGATTTTCTACGGCAACACGGGGCCGTAATTTGAGTGTCATGGCGGCGCGGGGTGAATCGTGCTTTCTGACGGGGGAGAAGTGTGTGAGGATGAGTGGGGCGGAGGTGGGGCCGTGACTGTGACGGGTGTAGGGCGATGCGTGAACAAGGCGGCTGGTGTTTCGTGTTGATTGCCGCGGCGCTGTTGTCGGCGGGATGCGGGCAGAAAAAGAAGCCGCCCGCATCCGTGGCCCCGCCGGAAGGCGTGGTGGTTTTCGAGCGTAGCGGTGCGGTTTTCGTCACGGTGGCGGACGGCGGGGGAACTCCGGTTCGTTTCGCCCGCGGCACGTATCCGCGCTGGTCGCCGTGCGGGCGGAGGATCGCCTACGTCGACGGGGAGCGGATCATGGTGATCAGCCTTGAGGGGGGAGATGCTTCTTGTGTTGCAACGGCGCGCGCGGCGCGGGCGGTAAGTTGGGATGCAAGCGGGGACAAGATCTATTTTACCGACGGTGAGGAGGTGAAGATCGCCGACCTCGTGAGCGGGGGAGTAAGGCCGGTGATAAGTGGGTATCTGGTGAGGGAACTGGACGGGCGGCGACGGGGGTTGCTGGCGGTGACCTTGAAAAGGCGGGGATACCACGTGTATGTCTTCGATCTTGTGCGTGGGATACGCCGGCGGATAGCCCGGGGATGTTCAGCGTCGTTATCGCCGGATGCCCGGCTGGTGACGGTCAACGGCCGTCATCACCGGCGCTTGTGGTTCTACGACGTGGGCTCGGGCAAACGGAAGGGTTGTATACATTCGGGGGGACGGTTTGGTTTCGACAACCAGTTCTGGAGTAACGATGCCGACTGGCTCGCGGCGGTGAGCGACGCCCCGGAAGGCGACGTCTACTTGTACAAGGTATCGGCCGACGGGGCATTTCGGTTGACTCATTCAGGGGGCTGCGAGAGGGCGGATCTCTACGTGTACCGCGGTGGGGACAAGGTTTTTTCTTCTGGTGGCGATGGGTATGGTCTATAAGGGGACGCGGAAACTGAAGAAGGGTGGAAATGAGGAAGAAAGCGTTGTTGATCAAGGCGGTTGTAAGCGCCGCCTTTTTCGTGATCCTGTTTTCGAATGTCCGGCGCGGCGATTTTTTCAATCGTCTTGCGAACGTGGACTGGCGGTACTTCGCGCTTTCGTTTGCGGCGGCGGGGGCCATGATCGGCTCGAGCTGTTTGAAGTGGCGCTTGCTGTTGCGGCAACAGGGCCATGATGTGCCCTATCTATCGTTGCTGCGGATATATTTCATCGGGTATTTTTTTACGAGCCTGCTACCCTCGAACGTCGGTGGTGACGTAGTCAGATCATATTTCATCGGACGGCGTATCGGCAGTCAGTCGCATGCGGCGGTAAGTGTATTCATCGAACGCTTCTCGGGGATAATATTCCTGCTTATCATGGCAGTGGTAGGGCCTCTGCTGCGTCCGGAGCTGTACCGTTCGCCGCTGATCTGGATTCCGGGGTTCGGCGCGGCGGGTCTGCTGGTCATGGTGATATGGCTATGGAAAATGGAGAATCCCTTCCGTCTTCCGGACGGGTTGGTGCGCGTGGTTGGCGTTGCGTTACGGGGCGGGGGCGGCGGCGGGATGGGAGGGCGTGCAGCGGCTTGGCTGGAGAAGGGGTACGGTCGTGTGCGGCGCGGCCTGGAGTCGTTTCACAGCAAGCTGGTGGCGGCGGTGAGGTATCTGGGTGCGAACCGAGGGCCGCTGGCCTGGCTGGTGGGGTTGACGGTGCTCTTCTATTTCCTGACATGGGTGAACGTATACGTTTCTTTCCGGGCCTTCCGGGTCGAGGTGGCCTTTCGCGACGTGGTTGTATTGTTGCCGACGGCGATGCTGGTGGCGATGATTCCAGTGACTTTCATGGGTAATCTCGGGTTTACCGAGGGGGTGTACGTCGGTTTTTTCCGCCTGGTGGGGGTGAGTCCGGCGGCATCGCTGGCGATGGGGCTGTTGCTGCGGTTCAAGCTGCTTGTTGTCGGGTCAACGGGGTTGGTATCATACTTGACCTATCGGCATGAGAGCCCGGTACGGTTGGCGGAGGAAATGAAACGCGAAGGCGAAAGTACCGGCGGAGAGAGGCCATGAGTGATCTGAAGGTCGAGGGCACGCAGGCCGTGCTGACGTCGTCTTCAGGCGGCGCGGCGGGGAAATACATGGATCTGGTCGTGGGCAGTCGGCGGCGCGTGGATTTGCTGAAGTATGAGTTGATCACGGGTTGCTTCGGGTACTGGCCGGGCGCCTTGGGCCTTTGGCTGCGCCGCCAGTTTTATCGATATCTGTTGCGGGAATGCGGTTCGGGGCTGATCGTCGGCGTGAACGTAACCTTGCGTAGTCCGGGGCGGATCAGTTTGGGGCGCAACGTCGTGTTGAGCGACGGGTGTACGCTGGACGCCAAGGGCCGCGAGGGAGACGGTATCATTATCGGCGACGGGGTCTTTATCGGGCAGGGAACGATCGTGACCATGGCCGACGGGACGATCGAGATCGCGGAACAGGCCAACATCGGGAGTTATTGCAGGATAGGAACGCTCGGTCATACGCGGATCGGCCGCAAGGTACTCCTGGCGGCGTATTGCTATGTGCTCGGCGGCGGACACGAGAGTTCGCGCACGGACGTCGCCATCATTGATCAGCCGAACACCACGCGCGGCGGGGCGCAGGTCGGGGACGGCTGCTGGCTGGGAGCGCGGGTGACGGTGATGGACGGCGTGCAGATCGGGAAGGAGACGATTGTCGGGGCGCATGCGGTGGTGACTCGGAATCTGCCGGATTTCGCGGTTGCGGTGGGAATACCGGCGCGGGTCGTCAAGATGCGCGACGGGACGCCGCCGCCCGGCGGCGCACACGCTTCAGTTTCCTCCGGCGGTGGTGCCTGATGAGGAACCGTCCTACGCGCGAGAATGCGATCCTGAACATGACGATTCGGATGGGTTTCCAGCGTACTATGATTTGAGACGCGAGGAACAGACAGGCGCCGGCGATACGGGTGAACCCCGGTCGCGGGAGGGGCGCGTTGTAGGTCGGAAGCGGGCGGTGCAGTGCTCCTAGGACGGCGAGGCGTGCCGGCACGCTGAGTTTTTTTTCGTATATCATGCTGCGTTGGCCGTCTTCGATTTCCGCGGGGTCTATTTCCTGATATGAGAGCCAGCCGTCCTCGCCTGCACGCCGGAGGATTTCCTCGCCGAGGGCGGTGCGGACGATGATGCTGGAGAAGCCCTCCGGTGCCGAATATTTCAAGTTACCGTCGGCGTCGCGGATCCAGGGATCGCCGACGGCGATATCGGCGAATTCCGCCAGTGCATCCAGGCAGAGACTGCAGCGTTGGATCGGGTGGACGGCGCCGAGCAGGGTGACCATTTCGCCGGCGTATAGCGGCGCTTTCCAGCGGGATCCATCGGTGAAGGTTATCAGGTGGGTGTTGAAGGGCCAGCCCTTGTCGTCCTTGGCGCGGTATGTGATTTTCTTGAGGGAAGCTCCCGGCGGGGTGACCACCGAGGCGAGTTCTTCGGTGGCGGCGCGCGGCAGGTTGAAGTGGCAGAAGAGACCGATCAGGGGTGTAAACTTGTTCCAGCGCGCGGGATTCAACTGCTGTGCACGGCGCAGGGCATGGATATGACAGGGCAGGCCGACGACCGCGATGGGGCCCTCATCGGGCGCAATTTGGTCGAGGACGGCGAGTGTCGGCGAAGACGTGTACTGGGACTGGGCGGCACGGATGATTTCTTCGCGCGTCCGGGCGACGGTGCCCATGGAACGCGCCGGATCCGAGGGGTGGGGAATGGTCACGACGGCGGCACGTATGCGGCCGGTTTCCAACAGGTGGAGGAGGATTTGAGTGACGACTCCTCCGCTGGCTCCGGCGCGCCTGACGATGGGATCGCGGGCACAACCGACCGCCGCCCAGCGCAGGTTCCCCATGGGTGGGCCGTAGCGGTAGTCTTCGCCGAAAACCATTTCTCCGAGAGACTGGTAATCCACCCCGAGGCCGGGACAGACTTCCACGCAGAGGTTGCATTCAAGGCATGGATTGGTCTGGTGGGGATAGCCTTCCGGATCCAGCGTGAAAGTCGCAGCGGGACAGACGCCCGCGCATGCGCCGCAGCGAAGGCAGAGGCCGTCGCGCACGATACGTTCGATTCCCGCGGCGTTGCGATAATAGTCTTGCAGCTCGGAACGTTTCTGCATGATGGGACAATTTATGCGGCACCGACGGCGCAAAAAGCAAGCCTGCCGGGAATATCTGTGTTCTTCCACCGAAAGGCGATATGGCTTGTCCGCCATATGCCCCCGTGATATAAGCGCGCTTCACGGACGGGTGCCCCTTCCCCCGGACCGGGAATTCGGAGCAAAGCATGTCAGTATCGGAGAAGTTCAAGAAAGTCCCTGTCCCTGTAATCGCCGCGGCGGTACTTGCCGGCTGGACGGCGGCCGGATTACACGCATCAGGGGGGTGGTTTGTGTGGCGGGGTGGGTGGGTCCTGTTGGGTCTGGGTTTGGCTGCCTATGGTCTGGCCGAGTGGCGTCATCGGCGGATCGTGCGCCTGGAGGGAAGGGCGGGCGAAGTAATAGAGCCGAGACTGCTCCCGGCGGTGGTGCTTTTCGGGGGGATGTTGCTTTTTTCGTTTTCGACGGTTGTGCGTTCCCCGTGGTTCTTTTTTTTCCACTGGCCGATCACTGATCTCAGCGCGCATGCAGTGCGCAAGGCGTGGGTATTCCGCTTCTTTTTCTACACGGCGTTGCTTACCCCGCTCTTTCTGATCCGACGCTGGAGCGGGTGGATGTGGGTGTTGATGTTGGGGATCCTGCTGTACAGCCAGGCGCATTGCCTGCACGACCTGTTGAACACCACCAAGGGATTGCCGCTCTACCGCGACGATCACCCTTCTTTCATGTACCGCCTGTGGACGTTTCCACGTACGTTTCCGCAGCTTATCTACTACGATCCTTTCTGGAACGGCGGAAAGGCGGTGTCGTATCTCATATCTTCAGGGACGGCGGCTCCGGGGCTGGCATTGTGGCCGGTTTGGAAATGGGGCTGGATCCTGAATACGTACACCCCGGCTGTGGGGATAATGTACATCATTTTGATTCCTTTTTCGGTTGTGGCGGCGGTGCGGCTCAGCGGCGGGACGGCAGCGGCGGCATTCGCCGCGGGCACGCTGGCACTGGGGGTCAGCCGGGTTTTTTTCCTGTGGTTGCTGCATTTCGGTACGGTCGGGGCATGTTTCGCCCTGCCGCTCCTGGCGTTGTTGGCGGCGATAGTGTATGCGGTCTTGTGGCGTGACCTGCGCGGCTGGTGGCTGGGGGCGCTGCTGGTGGTTGCCGGCCTGCTTTACGCCGCCTGGCCGCCGGCGGTTTTGGTAGGGGCGGCGTCTTTGGCCGCCGGGATGCTTTTCAGTGTGCG
The DNA here is from genome assembly GCA_029934055.1 of Kiritimatiellia bacterium. GTDB lineage: Bacteria > Verrucomicrobiota > Kiritimatiellia > B70-G9 > B70-G9 > JAOZMZ01. Next base: position 1,364 of record JAOZMZ010000054.1, on the reverse strand, counting down.
GGCCTGGTCATTGTCGAAATGGAAGTTTCTGCTCGGATGGGGATTGCTGCTGGCACTGTTGTGCCTGCCGTACCTGGTGGGAATCCTGACCCACATTGATGTGGGCGCCTATGTGGGCATGGGGCAGAAGCATATCGAGATGGACTGGTTTTTCAGGGACGGATGGACGCGTTTCCTTACGCACCTGCGCCGCGCACACCCGCTGCTGGTATTCATGGGGCTGTTGGGGGTGTGGTTCGTACCGGACCGCAGGTTGCGGACCTTCTTTGCTCCGGTGCTCGTGGTGTTGGCGTTGTTCGCCGGCTGGGGGCATTCCTGGAAGCCGCATCTCGAATTTACGCGGGCGGGACTTCCCCTCCTGTATATCGCAACTATTCCGGCGGCGATATGGATCGCGCGCATCTTGGAGACGAGGATGGCGCGGCTGGCCCCTGTGCGGGCGGGGCTGGTGGTATTGCTGGTCATGACGGGAATGAACGTGGGCGATCTCTACCGCAACCGCGGGGTGGCGCATTACTGCGTGATGAATGACGAGGTGCGTGACATGGTTCAGTGGATACGCACGAGCGTGCCTGCGGGCGGGCGCGTGATGTTTGCGGGCAAGAACGTCCACGGGTACGGCGGCGGACACATTGCGATCCTGCCGGTTCTGACAGGACACGAGATGATGGCGTGTGACTACTATCACTTTTCTCCCAAGCGGGTGGAGTACGAGTATCCGCCACGGGGCTTTCGGGGATCGGCGGCCAAGATCTTCCATTTCTGCGAACTTTACAACGTCACGCACATCGTCACCTATCACAAGTACTGGATGCGCCGTCTGGACCGGCATCCGGAATTTTTCCGTCGTGTGCACGAGTTCGGTCAGCGCCGGCGGAAAGTAATCTACGAGGTGCAGCGCAACCCGGGCATGTTTCTGGTCGGTTCCGGGAGCATCCAGGCGGGTATAAACAAGATTACCGTGCATCTGGACGATGCGCACAGTCCGGCGGTGATCAAGTACAATTGGGATGCGCGGCTGTCGGTTGAGGATCCGGTGCGGATCGAGCCATTTGCGGCGGATGAAAGCACGCTGCGCTTCATACGAATTATTCCCAACGGACGGACGGACTGTGTAATCCACTACCGGCGCCTGTTGTGAGCGGGTGGCTTTGGCCGGAGGAAGCGCCGTCAACCTCGTGGCCGTGCTGCGCGGTGGCAACAGGATCTTCCAATGATTGGAAGTTTTCGGGGTGGAAGTTTCCAATGTTTGGAAGTTTTGCCATAAGTTTTTCCAATCCTTGGAAGTTTTATTAGCAGTGCTTCCAACCATTGGGGTAACCCGGCAATGAGCCGAAGTCGAGTGGGAGACTGTCCCACGCGGG
>JAOZMZ010000099.1 GCA_029934055.1 Kiritimatiellia bacterium | reverse complement strand
CCCGTAGGGATGAACTGTTGCACTTATTAATTGAATTCATGACATTGGAAATTTTATTCCCGAAACTTCCAATCATTGGAAATCTCAAGCTGCAAAACTTCCAATCATTGGAAAAACTTATAGAAAAACTTCCAAACATTGGAAACTTTGTGTGGGAAAACTTCCAATGATTGGAAAAACTTGTGCGAAAACTTCCAATCATTGGAAATTTCGTATGCAAGTTTTCCGAATCCCACCGCGGCGGGAGAAAGTTCGGCGGAATGACTTTCCAGGCATTGGAAAAGTTCTTGTTGTTGGAAGCGGGGCGGAGCGAACGGTTCGGCTTTTCGGTATGGAGTGCGGCCGGGGATGAAGGGTGATTCCAGCGGGCGGACGGGAAGCAGCGGGCCGTTGGTAAGCGTGGTGATCGGGACGTACAACAGCGCGCGGTATATCCGCGAGACGCTGGAGAGCGTGTTTGCCCAAAGTTTCGGCGACTATGAAGTCATCGTGGTGGACGACGCCTCGCGCGACGGCACTGCGGAGATCGTGGCCGGTTACGGCGGGCGCGTGCGGTTGATCCGGCGCGCGCGGAACTCGGGCACGGCGGACGTGCCGCGCTACGAGGGGGTGACGGCGGCACGGGGGCGCTGGTGCGCCCTGCTCGATGCGGACGATCTTTGGGAACCGGACAAGCTGGAGCGACAGGTGGAATTCATGCAGGCCCACCCGGAGATTCCGCTTTCCCATACCTACGCGCGGATCATTGACGAGCACGGCCGGCGGGACGGAATACGTCACGAGGGTGCGGTACCCCCGACGGGCATGATCGCCGCGGCGCTCCTGCGGCATTGTTTCATCTGTACGAGTACGGTGATGGTGCGGCGGGAGGCATGGCTGGAGGCGCAGCGCCCGGAGGAGCTGGGCGGGTACGGGACCGAATGGGATTTTTTCCTGAGCATCGCCCGGAAGGCGCCGGTGGGTTTCATTCCTGAGGCGCTGACGCTCTACCGCCGGCATGGAGGCAGCGTCAGCAGTGCGGATTGGCGGCGCGTGCCGCGTGACGTGCGCGCCAAGGAGCGGATTTACCGCAAGGGGCTTTGGAAGGGAGTGATTCCGCGGGCGCGGATGCGGGCCGTCATTCGGGAGGCGGCCTGGGAGAATGCCGAGTTTCAGCGCGGACGCGGGGCGTGGGGGCGGGCGTTGTATTTCGCCCTGAAGGGGCTGGCGCACGGACCCTGCGACGGCAGGCTGTTGGTGACGTTTCTGAAGGCCGCCGCCGGGCCGTTGCGTGGCGGCCGGGGATCGAGAGGTACTTGAGATGTGCGGTATTGCCGGAATGGTGTCGTTTACCAGCCCGGTGCCGCGGGAGCGGTTGGATTCCATGCTGGAATTGATCGTGCACCGCGGGCCGGACGATGCCGGGCGTTATGACGACGAGCATTGCAGCCTGGGGATGCGCCGGTTGAGCATCATTGACCTGGGGGGCGGGCACCAGCCGATCGGCAACGAGGACGGCAGCCTGCAGGTGGTACTCAACGGGGAGATATACAATTACATCGAGCTGCGTGAGGAGCTGCGGTCACGCGGGCATGTCTTCGCCACGAATTCGGATACGGAAGTCATAGTACATCTCTACGAGGAGCTCGGCGCGGATTTCGTCGGCAGGCTCAACGGAATGTTTGCGATCGGGCTGTGGGACACGCGGCGGGGAGAACTGGTGCTGGCGCGTGATCCGTTGGGGATTAAACCGCTGTATTGGTGCCGGCGGGAGGGAGTATTGTTTTTCGCATCGGAACTGAAATGTTTCCTTCCGGCCCTGGGGACGGGGCTGCGGCCGGGCAAGGCGGCTCTGGCGGCCTACCTGCATCTGGGGTACGTGCCGCGTGCCGCGCAGCCGGTGGAAGGGATAGAGCGGCTGCTTCCGGGGCGGGTGCTGCGTTTCGACGGGAGCGAACCGCGCGTGCGGCGCTACTGGTCGCTGGAGGAGCACGTCGGAGCTGGGGAGCCGCTGGACGGCCGCGATGCGGTGGAGCGGGCGGGGGAGCTGCTCGATGACGCGGTGCGGATACGGTTGCGCAGCGACGTACCGGTGGGGACGTTTCTTTCCGGGGGACTGGATTCGAGCACGGTGACGGCACTGGCCGCGCGGCACCTTCCGCGGATCAGTTCGTTCGGCATCACTTTCCGCGGGCATTTTGTCGACGAGACACCGTATGCGGAGGCGGTGGCCGCGCACGTCGGTTCGCAGCACCGCCAGATTACCATCGAGGCGGACGAGCTGCTGGAGCATCTGGACCGGCTGGCGTGGCACCTGGACGAGCCCAACTGGGACCCGGCGATGCTGCCGAGCTACATTATCTGCCGGGAGGCGCGCCGCTCGGTGAAGGTGGCCCTTTCCGGCATCGGGGGCGACGAAATTTTCGGCGGTTACCACCGGCACCTGGATCCGCCGCCGCTGGACACGGCGGCCTGCTGGTTGCGGGCGGTCATGCCGGGACCGCTGAAGAGGTTCGTGGCCGCGGCCTTCGGTCGCCGCCGGAGCGGGCGGGCACGGCGTTTCTCGCGGCTGGGATACGACAACAACGTCATCGGGCTGGCCTACTGGGTGGACCAGGCGGATGCGGCCCTGCTCGAGCGGGTGGCGCCGTGGGCGCCGGAACTGTTCGATGTTCCGGAATGGATCGAGAGCGTCATGGCGGAGACCAGGCGCGGCGACTGGGTCAACAGCCGCCTGTACTACGATGCCACCAACTACCTGCCCGACCAGATCCTGGCGATGACCGACCGGGCGAGCATGGCGGTCTCGCTCGAAGTGCGCGTGCCGTTGCTTGACCGGCGGCTGGTGGAATTCATGAGCGGGCTGCCCGGAAGGATGAAAGTGCGACCCGGGGAGGGCAAGCTGGTGCTCAAGGAGGTTGCGCGGCGGCTGTTGCCGAGCGAGGTCCTGGAGCGGCGCAAGCTGGGTTTCGGTGTTCCCGTGCGCCGCTGGATTCTGGATGGGCGGATACAGGAACTGATGCGGTCGCTGCCGCGTGGACGGCTGGCCGAGGAGGGGCTGATAGAGGGAGCGCCGCTGGAAGCGGTGCTCGGCTCGGAGGCCCTTACCGTGCACCATGGTGCCTTTCTGTGGGGTCTCATGATGCTGGAGTTATGGTACCGTCATTATACCAAGCCGTTGGGCGCGGGTGCCCGCGCGGAGAATGGGCGGTAATGGCATGCAGGCGGGCGGAAGACAGGTTCGGTAACGGATGAGATCGCATGAGCTGGTGATAGTGGGTGGTGGACCGTGCGGGCTGGGTGCGGCCCTGCGCGCGCAGGAGAAGGGGCTGGATTGGACCCTGCTGGAGGCGTCCGATCATTTCGGCGGCCTGGCCTCGTCGTGGCGTGACGGGCGGGGATTCACGTGGGACATAGGCGGGCACGTGCTGTTCTCGCATTATGCCGCCTTCGACGGGTTCATGGAGGCCGCGCTGGGCGCCGCCGGCTGGCTTTGCCATGAACGGGAGAGCTGGATCCGGTTGCGCGGGCGTTTCGTGCCTTATCCATTCCAAAACAACCTGCATCGTCTGGATTCCGCGGCGCGCTGGGAATGCGTGGAGGGATTGCTGCGGGCATGGCAGGCGCGGCGGGACGGCGCGGAGGCGCCGGCGCCGGAGGATTTCTACGAATGGATGCAGGCCACCTTCGGTCCGGGGATAACACGGCATTTCATGCTGCCGTACAATCGCAAGGTCTGGGCGGTGCATCCGCGGGAGATGGACTACGGCTGGATCGGCGAGCGGGTTTCGGTGCCGGACGTGTTCCGGGTGCTGCGGGCGGTGTGTACCGGGCAGGATGACGTTTCGTGGGGGCCGAACAACCGCTTCCGGTTTCCGCGGCGTGGGGGCACGGGTGCGATTTGGCAGGCGTTGGGCGGGCAGCTCGCCGCCGGGCGGGTGCACATGGGCGAGGAGGTGGTCAGGCTGGATCCGGCACGTCACGAGCTGGAGACGGCCGGGGGGGAGGTCATGCGTTACGGTGTGTTGATATCAACCATTCCGCTGGATCGTCTGGCGGAGATGAGCGGGCGGACGGAATGGGCGCAAGCCGGAAGGCGGCTGCGTCATTCGTCCGTACTGGTGGTGGGGATCGGGCTGAGCGGGGGGGTCCCCGAGGAGCTGGCGAGCAAGTGCTGGATGTATTTTCCGGAGGAGCAGGTGCCGTGTTACCGGGTGACGGTTTTCAGCAATTACAGTCCTGAGAACGTGCCGGGGGGACGGGATTACTGGTCACTGATGACCGAGGTGGCTTTCCCCGGTGGGTCGCGTCCGGACGGGGAGGCGGTGGCCGCACGCGTGGTCGAAGCGCTCGCCGGCGAAGGCTTGATTCCGGACAGGGGGAAGGTAGTCGGTGTCGCCCGGCGGTTTGCCGAGTATGCGTACCCGACGCCTTTCCGCGGGCGGGACGGGGTGGTGGATCCGCTTTTGCGGGAGCTGGAGCAGGAGGATATCTACAGCCGCGGGCGATTCGGGGCGTGGAAATACGAGGTGGCCAACATGGATCACAGCATGGCCCAGGGTTACGAGTGCGTGGAGCGGATCGCGGGCGGCGGCGGTGCCGAGCAGGAGCCGACGCTTCATCGCCCCGACTGGGTCAATTCGCGCCGTAACCCGTGATGGGGCAAGGAGTTACGTTTTTTTGGCATCCCGGCTATTTTATACCCAACTGTAAAATTGA
>JAOZMZ010000098.1 GCA_029934055.1 Kiritimatiellia bacterium | reverse complement strand
CCTCGGCCCTCCAGGGTGTTCGGCTTGTACCTTGAGTCTGCCTGTTTGGAAGTTTTCCGAACACAGACTTCCAACCATTGGAAGCAGCCGCCCGCTCCCGGCCATCCTCTGGAAACTTCCATCATCACCACTCAACGAACAGCGCCGCCCCTCCCCGCAGGCACCCCCCCAACCTCCCGCGCCGGCCGCAGCGCCTCTAAGGTATCAACGACGTCCTCTGCCAAATCATCCGCCCGCGCCCCCTGCAAACCGCAATCCTCCCCGGACACACTCGCATCCCTCAACACGCAGGCTAGAGCCCGGCACCGCAACACTTCTTGTACTTCTTCCCGCTGCCACACGGACATGGATCATTACGCCCCACCTTGGGCACCTTCCGCCGCACCGGGACCGCACCGCTCTCCGCCCCGCCGGACGCGGCCCCCGCCGCCCCGGAAGCCGCCCCCCCCGCCGCCGCTGCCAGCGCGGCATCCATGCCGGAAAACTCATCATGCACGTACGCCTGAGGAATGCTCGCCAGAAACGTCTCCATGGCCTCGAGGGAAGTCGCCGAACGGAACATGTCGTGAACGATCTCCTCCTTGATCCGGTCCATGAGGTCCGAGAACATGTCGTAGGCCTCACGCTTGTATTCCACCAACGGGTCCCGCTGCCCATAGGCTCTCAGTCCGACCCCCTGCCGCAGGGTGTCCATGCTCCGCAGGAATTCCTGCCAATGCGAATCGATCGCATGCAGAACGATCATCCGCTCCATTTCGCGCAGCCGCTCTTCGTCCTCGCCGCGCGCTTTCAGCTCGTATGCCTGCCGCACGCGCTCGGTCACCGTCGCGATGATCTTCTCCGCCTCCGCCGATTCCCCGGCAAGCGCCTCTTTGCCCAGACCTATCGGGAAAACGGAATTCACCCAGGCGATGAACGCCTCCAGCGATTCCTCATCCCCGGGTGTCACCGCCTGCACCCGCTCGGACACCACGTCCTCGACAATATCATACAGAAAAGCGCGCACATCCTCCGAGGAGACCACCTCACTGCGGAAGGAATAAATCACCTCCCGTTGCTTGTTCATTACGTCGTCATATTCCAGGGTCCTCTTGCGGATCGAAAAATTCTGCTGCTCCACCCGCCGCTGCGCGTTCTCGATGGACTTGTTCAGCCAGGGATGCTCCAGAACCTGCCCCTCCTCGAGCCCCAGCCGCTCCATGATCCCCGCCACCCGGTCGGACCCGAACAGGCGCATCAGATCATCCTCCAGCGAGACGTAGAAGCGCGAAAACCCGGGATCACCCTGGCGGGCACAGCGTCCCCGCAACTGCCGGTCGATCCGTCGCGCTTCGTGCCGTTCGGTGCCGATGACGTAAAGCCCGCAGGGATTCTCCAGCAATTCCTGGCGCAAGGTCCTGCCGTTGATGCGGTCTCCCAGCGAAACGTCCGATTCAATCAGCTTGCGGTCCAAATGCACCACGCCCTCGCCGAGCTTGATGTCCGTCCCGCGCCCGGCCATGTTCGTGGCGATCGTCACCGCTCCCTTCTGCCCCGCCCTGGCCACGATCTCCGCCTCGCGCTCATGATTCTTCGCGTTGAGGACGTTGTGGGGGATGTTCCGGCGGCGCAGCATCCGGCTTAGAACCTCCGACTTCTCGACCGATATCGTCCCCACCAGCACCGGCTGCCCGCGCGCGTGGCAACGCTCGATTTCCTCTATAATCGCCGCATACTTTTCCCTCTGCGTCTTGTAGATCATGTCATTGTAGTCTATTCGCCTGACGGGACGGTTGGTCGGAATCACCACCACGTCCAGACCGTATATCTGCATGAATTCGTCCGCCTCGGTCTCGGCCGTACCGGTCATTCCAGCCAGCTTTTCGTACATCCGGAAATAATTCTGGATGGTAATCGTCGCCAGCGTCTGCGTTTCCCGCTCGATTTCCACGCCTTCCTTGGCCTCGATCGCCTGATGCAGCCCCTCGCTCCAGCGCCGTCCCGGCATCAGCCGGCCGGTGAATTCGTCCACGATGACCACCTGGTTGTTCTGTACGACGTAGTCCACGTCGCGCTCGTAGACGGTATACGCCCGGATGAGCTGATCCACGTTGTGGATGCGCTCGCTTTTCTCGGCGAATTCCTCCTGCAACTCCTGGCGCCGGCGCATCTTTTCTTCCGGCGCGAGCCCATTGTCGCCGTCCAGTTCCGCGAGGTGACTCACCAGGTCCGGCAGCACATATGCATTCGGATCGTCCGGGTTAAGTTCCTCGCAGCCCTTCTCCGTCAGATTGGCGTCGTGCCCTTTTTCGTCTATCGTGAAATACAGTTCCTCGCGCAATTCGCGGGCCTGCTCCTTGTACATGTCGGTCAGCATCATGCCTTCCACCCGCTCAAGCATCTTGCGCACCGCGGGGTCCTCCAGCATGTGCAGCAACTGCTTGTTCTTCGGCATGCCCTGATGGACCTGATACAGCCGCAGCTGGGCCTCCTCGGTCTTACCCTCCTCCAAAAGCTTGCGCGCCTCCTGCAGCAGACGATTGCACAACTCGCGCTGCCGCCGCACGATCCGTTCCACTTTCGGCCGGAGCTCGACAAATTGATGCGTCGAGACCGGCGCCGGCCCGGAAATGATCAGCGGCGTGCGGGCCTCGTCTATAAGAATACTGTCGACCTCGTCAATGATCGCATAGTAGTACCCCCTCTGAACCTGCTCCTCCGGCCGGAACGCCATACCCATGTCCCGTAGATAATCGAAACCGAATTCACTGTTCGTGCCGTAAGTTATGTCACAGGCGTACTGCTCGCGGCGCTCCGCCGGACCCATCTCGTTCTGAATGCACCCCACCGTCAGCCCCAGATAGCGGTAGACCGTACCCATCCACTGCGCGTCGCGCCGTGCCAGGTAGTCGTTCACCGTCACGATGTGAACGTTTTTGCCCGTCAAGGCGTTGAGATATGCCGGCATCGTCGCCACCAGGGTTTTGCCTTCGCCGGTGGCCATCTCCGCGATCTTGCCCTGATGCAGAACGATCGCTCCCACCAACTGTACGTCGAACGGCACCATGTCCCACTGCATCACATGGCCGCTGACCTCGATTTCCCGGCCCACCAGCCGGCGGCAGGCGTTCTTGACCACCGCAAACGCCTCGCACATTATATCATCGGTCGTCGCCCCCTCGCGCAGCCGCTGCCGGAATTCCTCGGTCTTGCCCCGCAACTCATCTTCGCTCAACCCGTGCAACTCTTCCTCGAGCGAATTGATCCGCTCAACCAGCGGACGCAGCCGTTTGAGCTCGCGTTCGTTCTTGGTCCCGATGATTTTCTTCAATATCCACTGCATCCGGCCTTCTCCCAAAAAATACGCGCCCGACCCCGACCCCCGGCACATTCAACGGGCGTTTTGCGAAACAATACGCCCCGCTCCCATCTTTGACAAGTGAGCCCGCTCTCAACCCTCCACGTTTTCCCGGTAACGCCGCGTCCGCCCCAAATAGTCCCGCACCAGCCAATCCTCCCCCTCGCGCCCTTCCAGATAGTCCGCCGCCAGCGGCACCTTGCCCCCACCCCCCGGCGGATCGATCATCAACAGCGGCACACAATACCCGCTCGTATGCCCGTAAAGGGAACCCATGATCTCCACACTGCGCTGCAACGGCGTCCGGAAATGCCCCGTGCCCGCCATCTGGTCGCACTGATGCAGGTAGTAAGGATGCACCCGCATCTTCACCAGCCCATGAACCAGCCTCTTGATGATATCCGCCCCGTCATTCACCCCCGCCAAAAGCACCATCTGCGCCAACAACGGAATCCCCGCCCGCACCAGCCGCTCACAAGCCTGCCCGACCTCCACAGTCAACTCATCCGGATGCACGCAATGCAGGCTCAACCACAACGGCTGATGGCGCCCCAAAACCTCCACCAGCTCATCCGTCACCCTCTGCGGCAACACCACCGGCATGCGCGTACTCACGCGGATCACTTCCACATGCCCTATCGCCCGCAGATCATTCAATAATCTCTCCAAACGTCCACTCGAAAGCACCAGAGGATCACCTCCCGAGAGGATCACCTCCCGAACACCCGATTGTTCGCGGATATATTCCAGTATCGCCGCCCACCGCTCCGATCCCAACTCGCTTCCCGGCCTTCCCACCATCCGTCCGCGCGTGCAGTAACGGCAATACGTCCCGCATTGGCCGCTCACGAAAACCAGGACACGATCGGGATAGGTGTGAATCAGGCCCGGAACCGCCTCGTGCTCCCGCTCGCCGAGTGGATCTTCGACTTCCCCCGTGCGGATCACCCATTCCGCCGTACTCGGCAGTATCGTCCTCCGCAGCGCGGCTCGCGACCCGCTGCCCGCCACCAGCGCCGCATAATAGGGCGTGACCCCCACAGGAAGCCGCGGCCCCCTCCTGAATGCCTCGCGCTCATCATCGGTCAACCCCAGAACCCTCTCGAAATCCTCCGGCGCCGCCAGACGATTCCGCAGCTGCCAGCGCCAGTCTCTCCAATCCCCGTCCGGCACCCCCGGAAAATACGACCGCCGAAAATTATCAACCGCCACTTGCATTACCCGTATCCCGGAAACACCGATCTCTCGCCCGTATCCTCCTCGATCCCCCCGCCCTGTTGCATCCCCTAGCGGACCTCCAGACCCATTCTCCGCACCACGCGGTCCGCAATTCCGGCCCCGATGCTCAACGACGCCGTCGCCGCCGGA
>JAOZMZ010000053.1 GCA_029934055.1 Kiritimatiellia bacterium | reverse complement strand
CCGTAGCTCAATTGGACAGAGCATCTGACTACGGATCAGAAGGTTGCAGGTTCGACTCCTGCCGGGTACGCCATTCCCGCCTGAAACAGACAGGAGATGATCATGAATCTGCACCGCACTCCGACCGGACCAAGACCCAGCCTCACCCGCTGCGCCCTCGCAGCCGCGTTGATTATTCTCGCCGCTCTGACGCAACTCCCTTCCGAGGCCTCGTACGATGCTCTCGATCCATCTCTTGCCGCAGAAACCAAGGCGGCGGTCCAGCGTGCCGTGAAATGGCTCGTTGCCCGCCAGCATCCCGACGGCCACTGGTCGAACAGCGATTTTCCGGCGCTGACGGCATTGCCTCTCTGGGCCATCGAACGTTCCGGCGATGCCGGCCAGTATACCGATGTGGTCCAGCGCGCCGTGGGCTTCATCCTCTCATGTGCACATCCAAACGGCGCGATCTACCGCCAGCCGACCGAAAAGAGACACGGCGGCGGACTGCCGAACTACAATACGGCCATCTGTCTGGTGGCCCTCCATTCCGTCGGCGACCCCAAGCTCACTCCCGTGATCCTCGCCGCCCGCCGCTACCTGGCTCAATCGCAGCACCTGAAAAAGGACATGTATTACGGCGGCATGGGCTATGACCCCTCCAACGGCCGGGATTACACCGATCTCTCCAATTCATACATCGCATTCGAAGCCATGCGCCTCACCCAGGAAATCGAAGACCGGCGCAGGGACGGCAGCCCCCACGCCGATCTCGACTGGCAGGCCGCCCGCCGCTTTCTCGCCCGCGTCCAAAACCTTCCGTCGGTAAACGACCAACCCTGGGCGACGGACGATCCGGAACAACGAGGCGGATTCGTGTATCGGCCCGACAAGAGCCAGGCCGGCTCCTATACCGATACAAACGGCGTGGTCCGTTTCCGCTCATACGGAAGCATGACCTACGCCGGACTACTGAGCCTGATATACGCCGGCGTGGACCGCGACGATCCGCGCGTGCGTTCGGCTTTCGACTGGAGTATCCGTCACTGGACCCTCGAAGAAAATCCCGGCATGGGAAAAGCCGGGCTCTATTACTTCTATAATGTCCTTGCAAAAGCACTGGCCGCCTACGGCCGCAACCCGATCACCCTCGAAAACGGCAGCCGGCTCGACTGGCGCTCCGCGATGATCCGCCGCCTTCTCGCGCTTCAGAAAATCAACCCTGAAACCGGCAATGGCTACTGGGTGAACGACCAGGGCCGCTGGTGGGAGGCCGATCCCGTCCTGGTCACTTCCTATTCACTCCTCACGCTCGAAATCGCCGCCGGCCGCCCCAGAGCCGATATCGTAGCCGGTCCTTCGCCGGGAACAATTAAACGCATGCGCCGATGAAACTGTTTTTTCAAATTTGCCGGGCCCCATTCTTTGGAGCAGTTCTGCTTTCCGCCGGATGGGGCCTTACTCTCGCCTACTGCTCGAACTACGCGGTCTCCTGGCCGCGCATCGTCCTGATGCTCACCGGCCTGATCGCCGCCCATGCCGCCGCCAACCTCCTCAACGATTACTTCGACTACCGCTCCGGAGCCGACCGTCATAACCCCTACCGCAATCGCTTCAGCGGCGGCTCACCTCACATCGCCGAAGGAATCGTTGCTCCCCGTACGTTCCTCCTGAGCGGCCTCGCCTGCGCCTGCGTCGCGGCCGGCTCTGCGCTGATTCTTGGGATCCTCATTGACGGCGGCCCGGGACCCGTGTGGATTCTGTCTCTTGCAGGGGCTCTCGCAGCCTTCGCCTACACCGCTCCCCCATTGCAACTCGCCTATCGCGGCCTGGGAGAGCTGACCATCTTTACGGTCTTCGGCCCCTTGACCGTCGCCGGCGCATACTACGTCCAGACCGCTCATCTCACGCCGCGTATCTTCGCCGCTTCGCTCCCTCTGGCGCTCATGATTACCGCAGTGATCACGATCAATGAATTCCCGGACTACCCCGCGGACCGCGCCGCCGGTAAGGCCACCCTCATCGTCCGGCTCGGCCCTCGCCGCGCCCGCTGGGTGTTCCACGCCCTCACCGCCGCCGCCGCCTTGAGTCTCATTCTCCCGATCTACCGTCCTGCAACCGGCATCGCCCTGAGGGCCGCGCCTGCGATTCTTCCCCTGGCAGCCGCCGCCGTCATTCTTCACCATCGCGCCATCCAGCCGCGCCGCCTCATCGCGGCACAAGGCTTGACCATCCTCGCACATACCTTTTGCGGTATCGGTCTGATTTCGTATGCCTTCGTGTGAGGTGTAGGACCGCTCCGCAACAACACCTGCTCGTGTCCTGCATTCCCGGCATACCGATCACCCCCCTGATAATCTTCCGGGGCTTGCCTCAAAAAAGCCCGAAAAATGCTCCGCGCGACTCCAGCATCCGGTGTAAGATCATAGGAGAAACCTTGTTGATTGAAAGTTGATGCTGAATTGCATTGTGCGAAAGGAGCCCTGCAATGCCTGCAGCCCGAATAATCAAGCAACTGGTCATTGTTACTCCCAACGAAGTCGGAACCTTGAGCAAGATATGCGCCGTGGTCCATCAGAGCGGCGCGGATATCCGTCACCTGTGCGCATCGGCTCTCGACCGCGAGGCGCGTTTCATGCTCGCCGTTGACAAGCACGTCGCGGCCAAGCGCGCTCTCGAGCAAGCCGAGTACGATGTAACCGAAGCCGAGGTGGTCGAGCTTGATCTGGAAAACACCCCCGCCGCTCTCGATCCGGTGGCCCGCCGCCTCGCGGAGGGCGCCGTGGATATCGAGTTCAACTACGCGACCACCGGTGACGGTTCGCTGGTACGATGCATTCTGGCCACCAACGACAATCAGCGCGCCGTGGAAATCATCAACAGCGAATCGGAGAGCTGATCCCCTAAATACAGCCGGGCCGCCTAACCACCCCCGGTCCCGCTGAACCCGTTCGGTTATCGTGTTGCTGGAGCGGTGCGTCCGTCTCATGTCGAACCCGACCGCTCGCCGGAAGGGCTCAGGAACGGTTCCCCGGAAACGGATTCTTCTTGGCGAAGTCGGGCACGTACTCCGTGCCCGTCTCCATTTCCTGCAAATACACCCGCCGAAACCCCAGATCCAAAACGGCCTCGACAACCATGGAGTATTCCGATTCGCTTACCCGCCGTCTGAATTCCGCCGGTCGCCCAGTGGAAATGCGGCTTGTCGGACGATATTGGCTCATTACCGAAAGCGGCAGCATCGGTCCGAATTCTCTGTGCAGGATTTCCAGTATCCGAATACTGTCTTCGGAATGACCCGGCAATACGAGGTGGCGCACCAGCACGCCGCGCTCCGCCGTCTTTCCCGTGTCCGGCGCCCACGGCTCCAGGAATCCTTTACAGGCCACCATCTCCCGAATCGCCTCCAAGGCGTAGGATCCATATTCGGCGTCGCCCATGCAGCCACGTGCCAACTTCCCATCCATAAACTTGAAGTCGGGCAGAAAAATATCCATCACCTCTGCATAGCGCCGCACCATTTCCACCCGTTCATACCCGGAACAGTTGAAAATAAACGGCAACCCGACCCCCTCATCCCGCAGCCGGCGACAAATGAATTCGATGTGCGGCCAGAAATGATCCGGCGTCACGAAATTGATGTTGTGCACGCCGGCCGCCACAAGATCACGCACATCATCAACGAGTTCCCGGATACTCATCACCCGGCCGACGTGATCCAATGAAATCTGGTGGTTCTGGCAGAAAAAACAGCGGCTCGCGCATCCGCTGAAGAAAATCGTTCCGGACCCGCCACTTCCCGAAAAACACGGTTCTTCGCCGTGATGGGCCAATACCGCCGCCACCCGTAACTCGGCGGATTCCCCGCACACTCCCCGCTCGCCGTCCGCGCGGTCTACCGCGCACTGCCGCGGGCACAAGCGACATTCATGGTAATCATGGTGATCGAAGTTCATTGCCTCGCCGCTATCCCTTCGGAAATTGAAACCACGCCGGCGACCCTCAGTGTATCAGCCGGCGGGCCTCCGCACGGTCGGTCCGCGCAGCAGCGACGTTCCCTTCTGCCTCCTCGGCATCCGCACGCACGAGCAGAGCTTCCACCATCTGTGGCTGGAGCTTGAGCGCCGCGGTACAATCCTCTCCGGCCCCGGCATAATCTCCGGCGGAGAGACGGGCCCGCGCACGTAACAGATAGGCTTCGGCATCATCCGACTTTATGGCAAGGGCTTGGGCGAAGTCCCCCTCGGCAACGCGCGCCACACCTCTCTGCAGGCATACCCGTCCATGATTGAGCCAGGCTTCCACAAGTCGCGGATCCTCCCGCAGGGCCGCGTTGAAATCAGCCATGGCCTCCTTCACCCTGCCGGCCCGCAAAAAAATCGCCCCACGATTGTTCAGGGCCGCTGCATGATGAGGGTCCCGTTCGAGCGCTTGTTCGTAATCTTCCAGCGCCTTGCCGGACTGACGGCGGCGCTCATGCTCCACCCCCCGCTGAAACCAGGTCTCCGCCCATCCGGGAGCCTTCTCCACCGCCAGATCGAAAGCCTCAAGGGCTTCCCGGCTCCTTCCCATCCGCCGTAACAGGAGGCCCCGGTTCAGAATGATCCTGACATCATCCGGCGCCATGCGCTGCGCCCTGTCCATGAAATCGAGTGCCTGTTGCAAATCGCCCTTGAGCTTCCAGGCCAGGCCGATCTGCATGAGCAGCTCCGGACGGCTGCCGCCGAGATCAACTGCCCGCTGCAAGTCGTGCAAAGCCTTGTCGGCTTCGCCGGAAGACAGCCAGGCCACTCCCCGTGCCTGCCATGCGTCCGGCCGTACGGGCTGCAAGCGGAGCGCCTCTCCCAGTTCGCGAACCGCGGCGCCGAAATCCTTGCGGCGCCACAAGGCCCGCCCATAAAGGGCGTGCGCCAGGGCCATCTCCGGTGCCGCTTTCACGGCCGCCTCATATTTCGCCGCCGCTTCCCGGAATTCACCACGCCCCTCCAATATCATGCCCAGCCCGCAAAGCGCCTCGGCACATCCCTGGTCGAGTTCGATCGCCTTCCGGAAATCCTTCTCGGCCGCAGCCCAGCGTCCTTCCATCCGCCGCACGTTCCCGCGGGCGGCGTAAAGACCAGCCGCCGCGGACTCGACTTTCAGAGCCGCCCCGTAATCTCTTTCCGCGGCTGACAGCCTCCCCAGGCGGGTCATCAGCAACCCGTGTTGGCATAACGCGGCGGTATTGTGCCTGTCGAGGCGTATGGCTCGATCGAGGTCCGACTCAGCCGCGCGCAGGTCGCCCTTTTGCAGGTAAAGTTCACCCCGCTCCCCGTAAGCCGCCGACAGCCGGCGCGCATCAAGCGCGGCCCCCTCAATCAGCGTCGTGTACAACTCTATCGCCCGCCCGACATTTCCAGCCGCCGCCAGTCGGCCGGCCTCCCGAAACGCGTCCCCCAACTCACCCGCGTAGACACCCCCGGCCACCGCCGCCGACACCAACAGTACCGCGGCTCTGCGGGCCGTCCTCTTCATGACTCCTCGCGTAGCGCCCCCTGTCTTCAGAAGCTGTACGCCACCTTTACCCCGGTAACGACGTCGCGCGGATCATTCTTGCCGCCGCCGCCGTAGATGTTGATCTCCAAATTGTCACCGGCCCGGTAACAAAGTCCGCCCTGGAAAAATGAGGGGTGCTCCTTCTTGGGGCCGATTTCATCGTCACTCGCCGTGGCTTCGGCCAGCAGCGACAATTCTTCGCTGACATCCCATATGATCGTACCGGAAATCGAGGCCACATTGTCCTCCTGCTCACGCACCCGATAGGAACCGTCCACGATGAAATGAAAAGCATCCTGAACGACCGTGCCGATGCTCATGCCCAGCAACGCGGAGGAATACCCGACCCCCAAACCTTTCTCGTCGTCGCCGGTATCAAACTGGTACTCGGCGTGAGGAATAATGTAAGGATAACCGAAAACATCCTCAAAAGCCCGGAATTCAAAACCCACGCTCACGTCCCCGATGCCGTTCTCGTCAGAGGCGTTGTCGGGGTTTATGTTCCGGTAAGGCAACCTGCCGTAGAGTGCCAATCCCTCGACCGGGGCAAAGCGCACGTACGGGGTCAGGGCCCATTCATCGCTGTCCCCCAAACGCCCGGCCTCACCCTCGTCGCCGTACTCGATGTATTGCACCAGCATGCCGACTTCCGCGCGGCCGGCCTCGGGGAAACGATTCTCCCGCGTCAGCAGAGGACGCATGCTCTCGCCGCGCGCAACCGAAACGACAGCCAGCCAGCCCATTACCAGAAACAGCTTCTTCATCGTTGAATCGCCTCCTATCTGGAACACACTCCAGTCCGCCAATACGCAGGTGACTTTATCGCCGCGGTCACCACCGAGCCAGCAAAAAAGTTCTATTCCGCTCGCGGCGCGCGGCTGTTATTGACAAGGTATGCCCCAGTCTCTAACTTCGGCGGGTCATGTTCGGCCGCACACAACGCATCGCCGGCATGCCCGGAGTCATGTAATAATGAGTCGCAAAGAAACCAGTACGGCCCGACGCATCCTGAAAGCCGCAGGAGAGGAGTACGTCTTCTACAGCCTGCCGGAGCTCGCCGGGCACGCCGCGGTACCCATCGCGCGCATGCCCTACTCGATCCGTATCCTCCTTGAAGGAGTCCTGCGCAACCAAGGCCGCCGTGGATTCGATCCTGAACACCTGGAACGGCTGCTCAACTGGCAGGACTCGGCTGAGCACCAACACGAAATACCATTCATGCCCGCCCGAATCCTCCTCCAGGACTTCACCGGTGTGCCTTGCCTGGTGGACCTGGCGGCACTTCGCAGTTCCCTGGCCGATGAGGGCGCCGATCCGGCAGTCGCGGAACCCTCGATCCCGGTGGACCTGGTCATAGATCATTCCATCCAGCTCGACTGCACCGCTCGTGCCGATGCTCTTGAATGCAACCTGCAACGCGAATTCGCGCGTAATTCGGAGCGTTACACCTTTTTGCGTTGGGGACGTAACGCCTTTCACAATCTGCGCGTCATGCCGCCCTCCACGGGAATCTGCCACCAGGTCAATATCGAATACCTTGCCACCTGCGTGAGTCACGTCGAGGCAGGCGGCCGGCTGTTGGCTTTCCCGGATACACTCGTCGGCACGGATTCGCACACCACCACGGTCAACGCCCTGGGCGTGCTCGGATGGGGTGTCGGTGGAATCGAGGCCGAGGCCGCAATGCTGGGTGAACCCATCCGAATCACCGTCCCGCGCGTGATCGGAGTGGAACTCACCGGTTCACTGCCGGAAAATGCAAACGCCACCGATCTGGCACTCACACTGACTCGTCTCCTTCGCGAGAAAGACGTCGTCGGCTGCTTCCTGGAATTCTTCGGGCCGGGCCT
Source organism: Kiritimatiellia bacterium (assembly GCA_029934055.1). Taxonomy (GTDB): domain Bacteria; phylum Verrucomicrobiota; class Kiritimatiellia; order B70-G9; family B70-G9; genus JAOZMZ01. The sequence continues at coordinate 9,566 of JAOZMZ010000053.1, read as the reverse complement.
CGCTTCCCTGCCGGTCGTCGACCGCGCACCGCTGGCCAATATGGCCCCCGAATACGGCGCCACCATCGCCTACTTCCCAATCGATTCCGCAACGCTGCATTACCTGCGGGTGACCGGCCGCTCTCCGAAACGCCTTGCACTGGTGGAAGCATACGCGCGCGCCCAGGGTCTTTTCCTGGAGCCGGGAAACCCCCCGCCGGAATACAGTCAGGTCATCAGCGTGGACATCTCTAAGGTCGAGCCGTGCCTTGCGGGACCACGCCGCCCGCATGAATGGGTTCCCGCCGCTCATCTCGGACGGCGCTTCGATGAACTCCTGCGACTCCCACCGGAAAAGAACGGCTATGACCTGCCCGCCGCCGAAATCACCCCGACCGCCGGGACGCAACCCTCCGCCGCTGTCGAGCACGGCTCAGTCGTCATAGCCTCGATCACCAGTTGCACGAATACCGCCAACCCCTTCCTGCTCGTGGCCGCCGGACTTCTGGCGCGCAATGCCGCCAAGCGCGGACTCAAGCCGCCGCCCCACGTGCGCACCAGTTTCGCTCCCGGATCGCGGGCGGTCGCCGAGTACCTTTCAAGAATGGGGCTGCTCAAGGATCTCGGCCTGCTCGGATTCGACATCGCCGCCTACGGTTGCGCCACATGCATCGGCAACAGCGGGCCGCTTCCGGAAGACATCGAGAAGATCATCCGTGAGAAACAGCTGGTCGTAGCTGCGGTGCTCAGTGGCAATCGCAACTTCGAAGGACGCATTCATCCAGCCGTGAAGGCCAATTTCCTGTGTTCGCCGCCCATGGTCGTCGCCCTGGCTCTCCGCGGTACGCTCCGCGGCGATATCTACAGCGACCCGCTCGGCTACGACAATACCGGTCGTCCGGTATTTCTGCGCGACATCTGGCCTGCGAAACAGCAGATCGCCGATCTCGCCGCGGCCGCCGATGATCCGCAGATATTCAGCCGCGTGTACACACAATCCAACCGCGGCCCGGAACTCTGGGAAAAGCTCCCCGCCGCAGCTGGCGCTACCTATGCCTGGGACGACTCTTCCTCCTATATACGCCGCCCGCCCTTCTTCGACGGTCTTTCCCGCCGACCGACGGACCCCGGCGATATCCGCAACGCCCGCTGTCTGGCTCTCCTGGGTGACTTCATCACCACGGATCATATCTCTCCCGCCGGAACCATCCCCGAAGACAGCCCGGCCGGACGCTACCTCGTTTCTCTCGGAATAGCTCCTGACGCCTTCAATACCTTCGGATCCCGCCGCGGGAATCACGAAGTCATGATACGCGGCACCTTCGCCAATATCCGTATACGCAACAGGATCGTAACGCGCGAAGGCGGCTGGACACGCTTCTTCCCCGGCGGAGAGGAAATGACAATCTACGATGCCGCCATGCGCTACCGCCGGGATGATACTCCCCTGCTGATAGTCGCCGGGCGTATGTACGGGGCCGGTTCATCCCGCGACTGGGCGGCCAAGGGAACCGCGCTTCTGGGGGTGCGCGCCGTCATCGCCGAAAGCTTCGAACGCATCCATCGCAGCAACCTCATCCAGATGGGCGTGCTGCCGCTCGAATTCATGCCCGGGGAATCCGCCGCCGCACTCGGCCTGGATGGAACGGAATCCTATTCCATCACCGGTATATCCAAAGACATGCAGCCCGGCGCAATCCTCGAAGTTCATGTCGCCACCGCCTCCCGGCGGAGTTCTTTCCGTGTCCGGGCACGCCTCGATACTCCCTCCGAAGTCGAATACTACCGCCACGGGGGCATCCTGCCGTTCGTCTTCCGTTCCCTGCTGCCTTCGTCCGACTGATCCTCTTCGGCTTGACCCGGTTGACCGAGCAGGCCCGCCAGCCATACGATCGTGAATGCCCCTCGAATACGCTCGGGCCATGCCGCCCCGTCAAGAAACCCTTGCCACGCGCCCGGCCTTCCGGTCATGCTTGCAGCCGATAAAATGCCTTTATCAACCGCAGACCGAGAAATCGTCTACACTTGAAATCGTGAGCATGCCAGTTGCAGGAAAACGCGGATCCCGCCGCCGGGCCGCTGTGACGGCCGTCCTCTGCGTTGCCGTGATCTCCAGCGGATGCGCAACGATCCCCTATCGCTACGGCCATGACATCGAGTCGGCGCGCACGCTCCCCCTCAAACCCGGCGAACCACAGGTCGAAGTCGGAAAACCCAACCGCATCGTCGATACCATCGGCTGGATACTCGGGATTCCTTCCAAAATAATCCTCCTCAATTCCCACGTGGACAACCACGCTATCTCCACCCAGACGATCGCCGCACTGATCACTTACCTCAGGAAAAACGACCTGCACAACGTCAAGGTCCGCATCAACCAGTATGAGCCGCGGGCGGAATGGTCCCGTCTGATGCGCAACAAGGCGGTCGCCTTCGGCTGGCGCTTTACGATCGGATTGCTCAGCATGCTGCGCTATACCATTCTTCCCGGCCGCCTCTTCGGCGGGGACAACTACAATCCTTTCACCAATACCATCAATATCTATTCGGACCTCGCGTGCATCGCCCTTCACGAGGGCGGGCATGCCAAGGATTTCGCACCGCGAAGATTCAAGGGTACCTACGCGGTCCTGTACGTCCTGCCGTTTTTCGCACTCTATCCCGAAGCCCGGGCCACTCGCGACGCGCTCGGCTACATCCGCGCCGAAAACTGTCTCGCGGATGGACGCCAGGCCTACCAGATCCTCTACCCGGCCTACGCAACCTATGCGGGCGGCAGCATGTCCACCTATGTCTTTCCCTACTGGTGGGTCTATTTCGCCGCCGTCATACCCGGACACGCCCTCGGCCGCTGGAAAGCCTCCACCCTGCGCGACAGCGACTTTCCCGGCTGCCGGACCAACGCCCCTTCCGCCAACCCGCTTCCCGTCAAAACGCCGCCGCAGGAAACCAAACCGCCGGAGCCTGACATGACGCCGGATGCGTCCGCTTCGCCGCGCAGGCATGATTTTCATGGCCAACCGCCCGTCGGACATGTATCCTCCAATCCCATGAAAATCTCGGAAACGAACAGTATCCCGCGGATGTGAAAAATGGCCCATATCGTCAGCCCGGAAGCCGAAAACCTTTTGGACAAGGAAATACCGGTCCTGGACCATGGTTTCGTCCGCCTCGTGGATTACATGGGCGGTGACCAACGCATCGTCCAGGCCGCGCGTGTCTCTTACGGCAAGGGCACCCGTACCGTCCGTGAAGACGAACTCCTGATCGATTACCTGATGGCTCACCAGCACACCTCCCCCTTCGAACATGTGGTGCTGGAAATTCACTGCAAGATGCCCATCTTCGTCGCCCGCCAGTGGGTCCGCCACCGCACCGCACGCATCAACGAAATATCCGGGCGTTACAGTGTGATGGAAAACGAGTTTTACCTGCCGCCAGAAGAACAAATCCTCTATCAGAACCGTGATAACAAGCAGGGCCGGGCCCCCGATGAAGTCCCCCGCGAACTTCAGCAGAAGGTGCTCGAGATCCTGCAGCGCGACCAGGGCAATGTCTATGCCTCCTACGAGGAACTGATCAGCGACGGCATCGCCCGGGAACTGGCCCGCATCAACCTGCCCCTCTCGCTCTATACCCAGTGGTACTGGCAAATGGACCTGCACAATCTTTTCCACTTTCTCGAACTGCGCATGGACGCCCACGCCCAATGGGAAATCCGCCAGTACGCCAACGCCATCGCCTCCTTCGCCCGGGCGGTGGCCCCCATGGCCTACCGTGCTTTCGAAAAACATGTCCTCGGAGGATGCCGCCTCTCCGCGGCGGAAGTGGACGCTGTCCGGCACCTGATCCGTGGAGAACCACATTCGCTCCGCGGACTCGCGCGCCGCGAGTTCGAGGCCAAGCTCAACCTTTCCTCGGAGCCACCTCGGGAATGATCGCCGTTCGCGGCGCCTGATCAGCATCGAGGCATGCTTTGAAAACAAATGATCCCCGTTTAAACTGAGTTTGGAAAAGGCAGGCAAAGGTTTGTGAACTCCATGGAATCCGACAACCGGCAATCATCACCCGAAGGGCCGCCATCCTACTACTGGGACGCGGTAGCTGTGCATTTTTCCGAAATCGCACTCAAGGGCGGTAACCGCCGTTCTTTCACCCAGCGCCTGCGTAATAACATCTCCGCGGCCCTCACCCGTTACGACGCCGCTGTCAGGGCCTACCATGAAAAACTCCTGATAGACTGTCCGCGCGACGAAGTCCCCCGCATCCTCAAGGCCGCCGCCGCCGTATTCGGAGTCGCCTACGCCGCACCCGTGCGAACTCTCCGCCGCGATATCCAGGAACTCATCCGTGCGGCGGTGGATTACTTCCGCGCATCAGCCTCTCCCGGTACGACTTTCGCCATCCGGGCGCACCGCTCGGACAAGAAATTCCCGCATTCATCACGCGAAATCGCCGAACTGGCCGGGGCCGCCGTCTGCCGCGCGGGCGGTACAGTGGACCTCAATAACCCCGCGCTCCCCATCATCCTGCGCATCTTTCCGGAAGCCGCCTACCTGGAAGGCCCCCACACGCCCGGTCCGGGCGGACTCCCGCTCGGCGCCACCGGCCGCGTATTGAGCCTCTTTTCCGGAGGAATTGATTCTCCCGTGGCCGCCTGGCTCATCATGCGGCGCGGATGCCGCGCGGACTTCATCCACTTCCACACCTACCCCACAGGGGAGGCCGCCCAAACATCGAAAATCCCCCAAATGGTGAAGTCACTCGTCCAGCCCCAGGGACTACCGGCACGCCTCTTCCTGACGCCCTATCACCATTTCCAGGCCGCCCTCATGCAGCAACATGTTCCACAAAATTACGAGCTGATTCTTTTCCGCCGCTTCATGATGCGGATCGCCGCGCGGATCGCTTCCGAACATGATGCCGTCGCCCTGGTCACCGGTGATAATCTGGCCCAGGTCGCTTCGCAAACAACCGCTAATCTGATCGCCTGCGATCAGGCCGCCACCCTGCCCGTCTGGCGCCCTCTCCTGGCATTCAACAAGGATGAGATAATCTCCCGGGCCGTTGCGATCGGCACCTATGAATCCTCGATCGAAGCCTATAAGGATTGCTGTTCCCTGGTCAGCCGCCACCCGCTGACGCGTCCCCGCCTGCAGACCGTTCTGCATCTGGAGCGGCGGTTGCCGCTCGATGAAATGACCGCCGGCACCCTCGACGACACCACGCAGTTGAAAATCGAGCCATGAATACTTGAAATGTGCCTGAAACCGTACGATTGTTCCGCCTGACGTTACATGGTTTCGGCATAGAAAGACGGAAACATAAAATTGAAAAGTTCAACGGTCATAGCACGGGTTTTCGGCATACCCATCCGGGTTCATATCACCCTTTGGATCCTCCTGCCGCTGATCGCCCTCAACCTGGCCTACAGCTTCGGCAGTATCTCGCTCTTCTGGGGGCTGCTGGGGGCCGTGGGGCTCTTCGCCAGCGTCGCCGTTCATGAACTGGGACATTCGGTGGTCGCCATGAGCCTGGGCTGCCGCGTCCGCGAAATCATGCTCCTGCCCATCGGCGGAGTCGCCCAGTTGGAGAACATGCCCGCCGGGCCCCGCGGGGAATTTCTGGTGGCCCTCGCCGGGCCGGTCACCAGCATTGTTCTGGCACTGCTGCTCGGACTGGCCGGACTGATTTCCAATATGCTCGGACTCTACCGGCTGGCCGTGGTCCTCGCCGGACTGGCAGGCATCAATTTCATGCTGGCGCTTTTCAACCTGCTCCCGTCATTCCCCATGGACGGAGGCCGCATATACCGCGCCTGGATGACCCCCCGTCTCGGCCGGCTCGAAGCCACCCGCCGCGCCGCACGTATCGGACGAATCATGGCGGTGATTTTCGGTATCCTCGGCCTGCTGGCCGGAAATATCGTCCTGGTAGCCATAGCCGTGTTCATCTACATGGCCGCCGGCGCCGAATACCGCACGGTGCGCATCAAGGAGATGCTCCGCCGCCCGGGATATGACCACTGGCCCGTCACCAGCCAACCCTGGGAAATCAGTGATAACGAAGTCTACGTCAGTCCGCCCCCCTACCACCGCGGAGGCGCCTCACATATCTTCGTACGTCCGCTACGCGCCCAGCACGATCTTTTCGACGAACTCTACCACCACTGGGAATGAGCCCCCGGGCTACAAACCCAGGTCTGCAAGAAAAACCTTCACCACCTCGAGCAGGTAGGCCTGTGAATACGGCTTGGCGATTACAATGTCGGGCTTGTATTCGCCGAACTCCCGGGCACCCTCCTTCCCGGGAGGATGACCGGTGACCACTATCACCGGGACGCTCATCTGCTGGCGTCTGATTTCCGCCAGCGTCTCGACACCGTGCTGGCCCGGCATGACCAGGTCGAGGATCACCAGAGCGATCTCCGGATGCTTCACGAGAATATGCAGCGCCTTATATCCGGTATCCGCCTCGATGATCGGCACCTTCAGGCTCCGCAATGCCAGCCGCGCCAAGCGCCGTGCGCGCTGGTCGTCGTCCACTATCAGCACCGCCGGTTCTGCCGCCGCGCGGCGCTCCTTGCGGTCGCTCGGACTGATCCCGGTATCCTGTTCAGCGAGATCCTTCAAGGATTCCGGAACAAACATACCGTTCTTGTGCATGAAATCCACCAGGTCTTCGGGGCGAATCAGATTCTTTCCGCCGGGCGTGCGGTAGGCCCCCAGCTTGCCGGCCCTTATCCAGTTGCACAAGGTGTTCCGTGAAACCCCGCACAAGGTGGCCGCCTTGGGAGCCGAGAGAAAAATCGGGTCCGGTATGGATGGCTCGCCGCTCATTGCTGTTCCCCTCTGTTATCCTCCACCGTATGAACTGCCGGACCTTGGCCCGGCTCCCTCCTGCAACTATCCACAGCAATGATAACAACTCTCCCCCAAACCCGCAAGCCGACACCTCACCCCCCCACTCAGACCCCGCGACCGGATTCCTCGGTCAACTTCTTCAGCCGCATGCGTACTGCGGGAGTAAGCATCTTCCACGTGAAGCGCCAGCGCCAGTTTCCCGCAGCGGTGCCGGGACGGTTCATGCGCGCCTCCGATCCCAGGCCGAGCACGTCCTGCAACGGAACGATCGCCAGCTCCGCGCGCGAACGCAGGGCGACAGCAATCAGGTCCCAATGGATCTGGCTGCCGTCGGTTCCCAGGTAACGCAACACCGCCCGCCGCTCGCGTTCGATTTCCTCTCTGGAATGTGTGTTCGACCGTCCCGGACTACCGTGAAACCATCCCCAAGTGGTGTCGTTATCATGGGTGCCGGTATAAACCACGCAGTTGGAAGGATACTTCTCCGGCAAGTAGTTCTCCGCCTCCGGCTCATCACTGAAGGCGAATTGCAGGATCCGCATGCCGGGGAAACCATAGCGATCCCGCAGTTCCTCGACCTCCGGCGTTATCACTCCCAAGTCTTCGGCGATGATCGGCAGCGGACCGACCTTCTCCAACAGTACGTCAAACATTTCCCCGCCGGGCCCTTCCACCCAGCGCCCCTTCTCCGCCGTCACTGCGTCACCCGGTACTTCCCAGTACTTCTCAAACCCGCGGAAATGATCAATCCGCACGATATCAACCATTTCCAGCATGCGGCGCATCCGGCCGACCCACCACTCGTATCCGGTCCTGCGATGTTCCTCCCAGCGATAAAGAGGATTGCCCCACAATTGGCCGGTCTCACTGAAATAGTCCGGAGGCACACCCGCCTGCACGGTCAACCTGCCCCGCCCGTCCATGTAGAAAAGTTCCGGATGGGCCCATACGTCCGCACTGTCATGCGCCACGAAAATGGGCAGGTCTCCCACGATCTTCACGCCGTAACGACCCGCGTACCGGTGCAGCCGCCGCCATTGTTCATCGAAAAGGAACTGCATGAGCTTTACCTCGCGGATCGCCGTCCGGTACTTCCTGCGGGCCTCCCGCAGGGCCGCTTCCTCCCGGTTGCGCAAAGGCTTCGGCCAGCGGATCCACGGACGCCCGCCCTGGGCGTCTTTCAACGCCATGAAAAGCGCATAATCATCCAGCCAATGAGCATTGCGTTCGCAAAAGACCTCGAACCTCCGCTTCATGCGGGCAGAGGCTGAGCGCGGAAAAAGCCGGCAAACCCTCCGCAATAGCCTGAGACGTTCCGGAATGACGGACCCGTAGTCAACCGCATCGGATGAAAATTCCGGAAAATCAGCCAGCACAGCGGCCGAAATCAGCCCCGCCTCCCGCAAGTCCTGGAAGCTTATCAGCAAATGATTCCCGGCGAAGGTGGACAATCCCTGGTACGGAGAGTCACCGTAACCCGTGGGACAAAGCGGCAATATCTGCCAGACCCCCTGCGCCATCTCTTCCAGCGTCTTCACGAAACGGCGCGCCTGCGGCCCTATCTCTCCTATTCCGTACTTCCCCGGCAGAGACGTCGGATGCAACAATATCCCCGCTTTGCGGCCTGTCTTCTTCATCATCAGATTGTCCCGCTGTCCTCGGCAAGCGGCTCTTCCGCCCCGGAAAATCTACCTGCGAAAACGCTTCCTGTATACAATCTGTCCGAAAATGCAACCGTAATCTGCACGCCGCGTATCCACGGCCCCGCCGGATGCAGCGGATTGACGGGTAACCGAGGAGGATGCGAGCCGATCCGGACCATGCCGGGCCTTCAACAGAAACAGTCCCCGGCAATAAGCGCCCCGGGTGCCCTCGCCCCGCCTCTCTGCCTTGACGCAACACGCACTCCGACCCTACATTAGCCGCAACGGAAGCTGATAAAAACCCCTGGATTCGCCATGACCGAACGTTTCAGCGTGTCGCTCGAACCCGAACTTTTCGAGGCCTTCGGCCAATACCTCGAAAAACACGGCTATCGCAATCGCTCCGAGGCGGTACGCGATCTCATCCGTCGTGCCTTGATCGAAGAAGAATGGCACTCCGGCCGCAACGTGATCGGTGTCCTCAGTCTCGTCTACAACCATCACCAGCGGACCCTCCAGGACCGGCTGACCGAAATTCAGCACCGCTTCCACGACCTCGTGATAGCCTCGACCCACGTGCATCTCGACTACGATGACTGTCTCGAAGTCGTCATCGTGCGCGGACGATCCGCCAAGGTCCGTAAGATGGCCGATGAACTTATCACTCAAAGGGGCGTCAAGGACGGCCGCCTGGTGATATCCGGAACGGCACGGCCGGCCACGGAACATTCCCACCGGCACCACGCGGGCCATTGACCAGCGCACATCAGTATTCCCGGTGCTCAAGACTCCGCCGACCCACCAACAGCGGTATCACCGTCGCCGCCGCCGTCAAAAGCACCAGCCACAAGCCCGCCGCAGCCAGCCATCCCCCCAACCCCGCGTCGCTGATAAGGCCGCGCTGATGCAGGTGAAATATGAAGCCGAACGGTCCCATGCCGAGAATAATGAACGTCAGACTCAGCACGAGATTCAGCGTCCCCCCGAATCCGGAAACGATCGCCGCCGGATTGCGCTCGCGCAAATCCATGAAAATCGCTCCCAGCCCGGTGGATAGCCCCGCCATCCCGAGGGAAACCGC
>JAOZMZ010000097.1 GCA_029934055.1 Kiritimatiellia bacterium | reverse complement strand
GAAGGCCTCCGGATGAGTGATCCGCGGGGATACTTTTCGCTCGTGCCGCCGGCGGGCTGGCGGGTGGTGAAGTTTCCAGACAGCCGGCCCTACAATCTGAGTTTCTTCGGCCCGCATGCCACCGAATTGAGTATCATGGCTGTCCCGGTGGACTATGATGATTTCAATTCGCTCCTGCGCAGGATAAATCGCACGGAATCGCGGTTCGGGATGTATGTCGACAAGAAGCCGGTGAGTTTTGCTGGGTATCCAGCCGTGCAACGCATGGTGCGGCTGACGGATTCACGTGTCCTGAGCATTGATTTCGTGGCCCACCGGGTCGAGCATCACCTTCTTTTCAGCGCTCCCACCGAGCTGTTCGAGCGCTACCTGCCGGTGATGACCAACCTGCTGGCTTCCTACCGTGCGGAAACGTCGCCGTCGGATTGATCGTCGGTGGCGGTGAGTTGTGAGGCGCGGATAATCATTCCGGTTCCGGCCGCGATGAAGCGCCGCCCGAAGCGCTCGGCGAAAATCCTGCGGGCGGTTTCTCCGGAACAATGGGTGGGGGCGGCATACACCACGTCCATGGCCAGGAGACGATCAGCCGCGGCGGTGATGGACTGGACGGAGTGTCCTCCCAGGTGAAACCCGCCGATCGCGAGCAGGATCGGGCCGCTCCTCAGGCGGCGGGCGTATTCGACGATCTTCACGATTCCGGGGTGGGCGCAGCCGGTGACTACGATTTGGCCGGTGGGCAACGAGACTATCATGGCGTGTTCCGGAACGGGTCCCGGGATTTCTCCGGTGGAGGAGATGCCGGGTACCACGTCCAAAGCCTTGCTCACGGGCCGGGGGGTAAATGCCGACTGTCCGGCGGTGCGTTCGACAAGCTGCTGTGAGGAGGCGGGCATCCACACGTCCGCCCCGCCGGCGGCGTTCAGGAAGGCGGCCAGGCCGCCGGTATGGTCCCAGTGGTGATGCGAGATGAAAACGGTGTGAATATCGCGCGGGTTGATATCCAGCAGTCTCATGTTCTCCAGGAGCATTTGTCCGTCGGACCCGGTATCGAAAAGCACCGTCTGAGACGGGCTGCGCACCAGGCAGGAGAAACACCACCCGGCGGGGATTTCCTGCCGGTGCACGAAGTTGTCACAGATGATTGTGATTTCGACGTCCGTTACACTGTCGAGGCTGCGGCCGGGACTCATCATTCGGGATCCTCCAGGATATGATGGTTCAAAGAACTGAATAGCTCAGACCGAGACGGCGATCAAGGTGCGATTATGGCGACTTGATTTTAGGGGGGCGGGCGGTAATCTTAAGTTATCGGTGAAAGTGGGCCGCAGCGTGTGGAGAAGGGAGTTTGAGATGAAGACCTTTACGGCACTAATTGTTACAGTGGCGATGTTCGGCGTGATCACCGGCTGTGCGAATCAAGGCAGCACGGTCAAAACCAAGCAGGGTGCGGTGGCCGGAGGCCTGCTCGGAGCGGCGGCGGGGGCGGTGATCGGGCATCAATCGGGTCGTGCCCTGGAAGGCGCGGCGATCGGAGCGGCCGCCGGTGCGGCGGGTGGTGCCCTGATGGGCAGTGCCGCCGATGAACAGGAGAGTCGTCAGCAGCCCGCGCAATGAGGAACTGCTTGCGGGCCTGCATTATTGAGGAGGGCGGCGGAGAGGAGTGCAGGAATTGATCGAAAAGCACGCCGGGAACCCGGTTGTGAGCCCACCGGACGTCAAGCCTTCGCGGGAAGGCTATCGTGTCTTGGGGGCTTTCAACCCGGGGGCGACGTTGTTCGGGGAGGAGGTTTTGCTGCTGATACGCGTGGCGGAGGGCTGTGAGCCGCGGGAGGGTTTCATCCGCACGCCGGTGTGCCGGCTGCATGGAGGCAAGGGGACTCCGGAGATAATGGAATTTCGTGCGGATGACCCGGAGGTGCAACTCAAGGATACGCGGGGCGTCTACTATCGCGGCCACGACTATCTTTCGACGATGAGTCACATCCGTTTGGCGCGCAGCCGGGACGGCTTCAATTTCGAGGTGGATGAAAAGCCGTTCCTGTATCCCGCCAACGAGGCGGAGATCTACGGGCTGGAGGATGCGCGCGTAACGCGTATCGAAGGGCGTTACTACATAAACTACACGGCGGTTTCTCCGGACTCGTGGGCGACGGCGCTGGCGGTGACGGACGACTTCGTGCACGTTGAACGCCTGGGCCTGATATTTCATCCGGAGGACAAGGACGTCGCCATATTCCCGGAGAAGGTGGGGGGTAAGTACGTGGCTTTGCACCGTCCCAACAATTCCGGGTTCGGTCGGGCGGCGATCTGGTATGCGGAGAGTCCGGACCTGTTGCACTGGGGCGGACATCGCTGTATTGTGCGTCCGCGTGACACGTCCTGGGAAGCCGGGAAGATCGGCGGCGGCGCACCGCCGATCAAGACCGATGAAGGCTGGCTGGTGATTTATCACGGCAAGGGCGAGGGGAGCGTCTATTCCCTTTTCTGTCTGCTGCTTGATCTCGAGGAGCCGTGGAAGGTCGTCAAGCGGGCGCGGGAGCCGCTCCTGATCCCGAGCGAGCCGTATGAGAAGGAAGGCTTTTTCGGCAACGTGGTTTTCTCCAACGGCATAGTCGAAATGGGGGGACGCCTGCTGGTCTACTACGGGGCGGCGGACGAGCGTTGTTGCGTGGCGGTGACCGATATCGCCTCGTTGCTGGCGGGTTTTTAGAGGCGCGGCGGGCGGTTTATGAAGCTGATTATTGATTTCCGCAAATACGATCGTGTAGTCGGCGGCGTCGAGCAGGGGGCGCTTCAGATTGCGCGGCATGCCGCTGCGCGGGGTGACCGGGTGATTATGCTTTGCCGGTCTTCGCGGACGGACGAAGTGCGCGGGCTGTTTGCAGACGCGGATGGGGTCGCCGTTCATCCGCTTCCGGTTGAGACGCATTTGATGGGCCCGCGCAACGCGTGGATGGACAGCGTCGTCATTCAGGATCTGGCCGTCAGGGAAGGCGCCGACCTGATCCACTTCTATTACAACTGGAGTTTCCCCTTCCGCCGGAAGGTTCCCTGCCTGTTGACGGTACATGACGTCATACCTTTCACCTTCCGGGAGGCGATGGGGTGGTGGCGGAATCATTTTCTGTACCGTCCGAGTCTGCGGGCGGCGTGTCGCCTGAACGACTTGATCGTCACTGTCTCCGAGTTTTCACGTAGCGACATAGCCCGCAAGGTGGGGGTCCCCCTGGAGAAGATAAGAGTAATTCCCAACGGGTTGCGTGAACCGGCGCGCGAGGATCCAGACATGCGGCGCGAATTGACGGAGCGTTTCGGTTTGCAGGAGGGATACTTGCTGAACGTGGGCGGGATTCACGAGCGCAAGAACATGGCGGTCTTGCTGCGGGCCTTTGCGCTCCTGCGCGAAGGGCAGGGGTACAGGGGGCGCCTGGTGATAACCGGGAGCGTCTCCGGCGCGCCTTATCAGGAGAGGATGAAACGGATCTGCGACGCGCTGATCGCCGAGCTGGGGATTGGGGATGCGGTTGTTTTCACGGGCTTCATCAGCGAGGAGGAACTCGATCATCTTCTGCGTGGCGCGGATGTTTTTGTTTACCCGTCTTTGTATGAGGGTTTCGGTATTCCGATTCTGGAGGCCATGAAGGTGGGGACTCCCGTGGTGACTTCAAATTGCACGGCCATGCCGGAGGTGGCGGGGGAGGCCGCCCTGCTGGTTGATCCGACGGACGCCGCGGCGTTGGCCGAGGCGGTCGGGCGGCTGCTGCGGGATGAAGCCCTGCGCGGGCGCCTCGTGGAGCTCGGTCGCCGGCGGGCGGAGGGCTACTCGTGGGAACGGACGGTGAGCGAGTACTACTCGATATATCACCAACTGGCCGGGCGTGGCGACTGAAGGGCGCGGGGTGCCGGGCTAAGGGGTGGTTGACGGCTCGGCGAGCAGTATGAGGTTGTGGCCGTCGGTGTCGACGGCCTGCCAGACCAGCCGGCCGGCGGCGGTATGGGGATCGCGGTCCTCGTAGTCGTTGTCCGTCAGGCGGGTGATGTTTGTACCGTCCCAGACGAAAATTTCGGCGTCCCAGTTTTCGAAGTATCCCATCCAGCAGACCAATCCGTCGCGGATATCGGGCTTGATGTCGTCGTAATCGTTGTCGGTGAGTTTGACCGTATGGTCGCCGTCGTAGAGGTAGATTTCAAAGTCGTTGCCGTCGAATCCCTGCCAGACAACCTTGCCGTTCCAGACGGCGGGATTGATATCGTCCTCCGGGTTTTCACCGATTTTCAGGATTTCGCCGTTCTTCCAAGCAAGGATATCGGCTTCGACGGTGGGATAGGCCTCCCAGGCGAGCAGGTCGCCCCAGAGCACCGGCGATACGTCGTCATAACGGTTGGATGTGACCTGTATGGTGGTGTCTTTGTCGCGGTCGTAGAGGTAGATTTCGAAGTCGTGACCGTCCCAGCCGTACCAGGCGATGCGGCGTCCCTGGACGACGGGAGACATGTCGTAATAGTAGTTGGTCGTGAGCTGATTGCGGAAGCCGTCGTCCCAGAACATTATTTCCCAGCCGAAAGGCCAGCCCTTGGCTTTTTGCCAGGCGACGAGATGTCCCCAGGCGCTGGGTGCGAGGTCATTACGGGTGTCCTGGGTTATCCTGCGTATTTCACCGCCGTCCCAGAGGCAGATTTCCGCGTCGCCGCTGGGATGGCGGCGGGGACGGCTGAAGTTCGTGACTACTCCGGCGAGCGTTCCGGTCCCGGCCGGATTGGTGGAAGGTCCCGTGAACCACTGGCGCCCGAGACTTCCGCCGGCGA
>JAOZMZ010000052.1 GCA_029934055.1 Kiritimatiellia bacterium | reverse complement strand
GCGCGCCCAAATCGTCCATAATCACTAATCAAGGCCTGACCCCCTCTGCTTGTGCTTGACCCCCTCTGCTTTCATATAACGTTGTGTGACATTTTCAGGGTATTCCTACTCATAGTAGACCGCATTCCCGATACCTCTGCCTATCACCGTGCACTCGGCTCCTCTGAACATGTTACCTCTTTCGAACTCAAATCTATACCTGCGGATGACACCGCCCACTCGTGTATACGTATAGACCACCGATACGAGGTTTCCAAAACTGAATGGCGCACGGACAGCTTCGGCTATATCCGGGTCGAGAGGCACCCTGTCGTAACCGGGAATATCAGAGACGTTCTTGATGACAACGGGACCGTCACCATCATGCAGCTCGATAAAATCACGGATCAGCTGTTCCCTTTTCTTGCTTTCCGAGGGTCCTGGATACTCATCCCGGAAAATGGCATTCAGGCTATCCAGCGTCAGTTTTCTGACTTCGCCGCGGGAGTTCATCACATATCGCAATGGAAGGGCTGGCGATATCAAATCAGGATCAGGAAAACAGAGGATAACCCAGGCCGATTCTCCGAACGGCCTCAACTTCAGTGTATAGTCCCATCGGGGCATTTCGTTATTCTTCAGATACTCGATAAATAGAGATCTTGCTGTCTTTTCATCAACACGATCTGGCGGTACTGCGTACGAAATCACACAGGAGAGGAGTATCACTGCAAGAAGGGTAGCATTGCGTTTCATTTGAAATTGCTTACTAGACCCAGCGCACTGCTGCTAAAGCCACTATAGTGCCTCCCGCTTCTCGAAGTCAATAGACTCATCTGGGTGTGAATTCCTCTGTGAGTTCCTGTGCAACGAAGTGATCTGGGCCGGGCGGGCATGGAATTCAGGCGCGTGCCCCCCATGTCGCACCCCAGGACGGAATCACAATGTGGTTTACGTAAGTGTCCGAGAGGGCTGAATAAAGACGGTCCGGCCGCCGAAAAGCAAAAACCGGAAACATAGAATGAGGGCGCTAGCCCGCATTTCCCATGAGAGGGTAGAAGGTCCTCTGGATGGACGCGGATAGGGAGTAAAGACGCTTTCGGACGGTCAGAGGGGGAAGTTTACGTTCTCCGGACAGACCACCCCCTTACCCCCACTTCTTTCGGGCGCCGGGGACAGCGCCGCCGGGGATCATCCAGGTACGAGACGTTGGCGCAGCAGCAGGAAGAGGTCTTGATCGGGGCAGCCACTGGTCAGGTGGACACGGATACACCGGCTGTCTTGGGGCGACGGGATCATCCAACAGATTGCTCAGCCTGCGGGCAGTCCAAGGCGGCGGTCCACGTGGCGCAACAGAAGCAGGCCTCCATCGCTATTGCTGCCCCGTTTCCATGGATGATAGGGCCGGAGCAAAAGCAGACTTCGGTCATCAGGGCTTCTTCGAAAATCTTTGAATCTGGTGTTCCGCCCGAGATGCGTGGCAATCCCGACCTGTTTTCAGCGTGGCCCTCTGAGGGGATCGCGTAGCCTATGTCCGTAGTTCTTCCGGTCCTTAACACCTGCGGGGCGCTCGCCTATTTTTGGTAATGTAGGTCGCCTCGTGGCAGACCCACATCCTCTCACCATGATATGTTGCACTCTATGCTGCTTTCGCCGGACGGTGTGCACCGCTGTGGGCTGTGGCGGGAAAACTTCCAAGTCCCGCCGTGGCGGGAGAAGTTTTCCGGTAAAAACTTCCAAACATTGGAAGTTTTCTGGTAAAAGCATTCAAATCCCGCCATGGCGGGAGAAATTCGGTTGAGGTAAGGACCGGGGAGGGAGGAGGGGCGGAGAACGATGAACGGTTTGGAAGGAGATTCCGGGCTGGCGGAGAGGTTGGCCGGAGTACGGCGGCGGATGGCCGAGGCCTGCGCGCGTTGCGGGCGTGAGCCGGGTGAAGTGGAGCTGGTGGCGGTATCGAAGACGCACGGTCCGGAGAGAGTGCGTGAAGCGGTGGACTGCGGGCTGCGTGTTTTCGGAGAAAGCCGGGTTCAGGAGGCGCGCGCGAAGATCCCGCTGTGTCCCGGTGGGCTTTCATGGCATCTGGTGGGTCACTTGCAGACCAACAAGGTGCGCGTGGCGGTTGACTTGTTCGACGTGATTCACTCGGTTGACTCGACCAGGCTGCTGGAAGCGCTGGAGAAGGCGTGTACGCAGAAAGGCCGCACGCTGGAGGTGCTGGTGGAGGTGAATGTTTCCGGCGAGGCCAGCAAGTACGGGATTGCGCCCGGGGAACTTGAGCCGCTGCTGGATTTCAGCCGGGAATGCACGCACGTGGACGTGATCGGGCTGATGACGGTGCCGCCGTGGAGCGAGGAGCCCGAACGGACGCGGGTGTTTTTCAGCCGGCTGCGCGAGTTGCGCGATGAAGTTTCGCGGAGCGGCGGATACAGCCTGCCGCAACTTTCCATGGGCATGTCGAACGATTTCGAGACGGCGATCGAGGAGGGGGCGACGATGGTACGGATCGGGACGGCTATTTTCGGAAGGAGGACGACATGAGCGCTGAGAGCTCGTTGGCGGGACTGAAGGTTGTGGTCATCGGCGGCGGCAACATGGGAGAGGCCCTGGTGGCGGGGATTCTGGAGAAAGGCGTGTGCGCCCTGGGCGACGTGGTTGTCTGCGATGTGCGTCCGGAACGCAACCGCTACATGGGCGAGCGCTACGGCGTGGCCACGGAGACGGACGCCGGGGCTGCTGCGCCGGCGGCCGACGTGCTTGTCTTGGCCGTCAAGCCGCAGGATTTCGGCGAGCTGTTGCCGCGGATCGCCGGCGCGGTTGATGCCGGGCGTTGCACGGTTGTCAGTATCGCCGCGGGTGTGAAGACGGCGCGGATCGAGCGGGGGCTGGGCGAGGGGGTGCGGGTGGTGCGGGCGATGCCCAACCTGGGAGCGCTGGCGGGTGCGGGGGCGGCGGCGATCTGCGGGGGCCGGCTGGCCGACGGCCGGGACATGGAGCGGGCCGAGGCCTTGCTGGGAGCGGTCGGGATTGTCGTGCGGGTCGCGGAAGAGGACATGGACGCGGTGACGGCACTGAGTGGAAGCGGGCCGGCATACGTTTTTTTCCTGATGGAGAACATGCTGCAAGCCGCGGGCAGGATGGGGCTGGATGCGGGGACGGCGCGGGTGCTGGTACTGCAGACCGTGCGGGGTGCGGCGGATGTGTGTCTGGGGAGTGGGGATGATCCCGGTGACTTGCGCGGGCGGGTGACATCTAAGGGCGGTACTACCGCCGCGGCGATGGAGGTGCTCGAGCGGCGCGGAGTTGCGGCGGCATTCGTGGAAGCGATCGAGGCAGCCCGGAAGCGTTCGGCCGAACTGGCAGTGTCCTGATCGGGGGTGATGCGAGGCGATGGCGGCGAGGAAACGACGATGGAAGGCCGCCCGGCGGACCTCCCGCCGCGCGAGGGATTTCGATCCTGAAGTGCCGGGACATCCCGTGCGGCGTTTTCTGCTGACGGCGGCGGGGCTGGTTTTGATTCTATACGGGGCTTTCCAAGTGTTGACGCGAACTCCCGGGTTTCGGGCCGTGGTCGAAGAAAAGCTGGGGGAACGCACCGGGTTGCCGGCGCAGGTAGCCGCCGTACGGGCAACGTGGAAGATGGAGCTGATTATTGAGGAGGTGAGGATCGGATCTTCTTCGGGTGGGACGCGCACGTATTGCCGCATACGGCGGGTGCTTTTGGACTGGCGCCCGTGGCATGGGCCTGGAGGCGGGTTCCTGCGCGGGGCGGTCCTGGAAGGCCTGTATTTGGAATTGCGGCGTGGCGCCGGGGGTGGATGGGGTTCTCTTCCTCTGGCGCGTCCCGCCTGGAGGCTGGCCCGGCTTCTGGAGTTGGACATGCCCTCCGGCGAGGCGAAGGACCCAACCGGGGCGACGGACGTGAAGGCGGCTCAGGACGGAGAGGGACGGGAGGCGCAGGGCGCCGAGGTGCCGGGTGTACATCTGGTCATCAGGGACGGTGAACTCGTGTGGATGAACGGCGGCGGTATTCTGGCACGGGTAAGGGGATTGGATCTGGAATGCATTCCCTTGACGGCTGGAGAGCGCAAGATGGAATACGTGTGTGTGGATGCCGAGTCCGTGTTTGTTCGCCCGCAGCGCCGTCTCCGGCGCGTGGCGGGCGAGCTTTTGTTGACCGGCGGGCATCGGATCGTGCTCGGCATGCGCGGGGACTGGGCCCGCAGAAGCGGTGAGGCGCGCGGCAGGATGGAAGGGGACACCCTGGAGGAGCGGGTGCGGCGGCAACTGGGCGGGCGCTAGACCGCCTGGTGGCATGGGAGGATCAATGGAGCCAACGGTCGGATTCGAACCGACGACCTGCGCATTACGAGTGCGCTGCTCTGCCAGCTGAGCTACGTTGGCTTCGACGATCCGGGCTTGATGTACACGGAGCCGGAAGGGATGTCAATATGGCAATGAGTGGACAGTGGGACGGATCGGTGTCTATGATAGGGCCATGTCTGAGCACCGGGAAACTGGCGGCAGGCGGGCCGTGTTGCTGACGGCGGCCCTGGCGGTATTGTCCGCCTCGGTATTTCTGGGGACGTCGTTGCTCGAAGGGCGTGGGGGGCATGCAGCTGTTCCGCAGGCGGATACGCTGATGTATTTCCAGTATGCGCGGGCGATGGCCGAGGGCCATCCTTACATATTCATCAAGGGGGACCCGCCGTCCACGGGGAGTACGAGTCATCTTTATCCGGCGCTGCTTGCCCTGCTATACGCCTGCGGGGCCCGGGGCCGGGGGCTGGTTGATGCGGCGTTCGCGTTGAATGCGCTGTTTTACATCGGTTTCGTGATGCTGATATATGCGGCCGCCCGGCGGATGAGGGGAACCGCCGGGATTCCGGCGGCGGTGTTGGCGGTGGTTTCCGGGCAGGTGGCCTATACCTTTTTCGGCCTGTCGGATGCGGGGCTTTTCATGTTCCTGGCGGCGGGAACATGGACTGCGCTTTTGTACGGGCATTTTTTTACGGCGGCCGTGCTCATGTTTCTGGCTGCCTGGGCGCGTCCGGAGGGCATGTTGCTGGCGGGTGTGCTGGTGATACTGGCGGCGGCCGCGGGCAGGCGGGTGCGGGAGGGATGGAAGGCCGCCTACGTGGGGGTGGCGGGTCTGGCCGGGGCGGCGGGGGTTTTTCTGTTGAACTATCACCTGACCGGGACGCCTTTTTTCCAGTCGCTGGCGGGCAAGTCGTATTTTAACGAGTATCCCTTTTATGCGGCCCTACGGTTTACGGCCGAGGATTTCGGCACGCTGGTGCGCGACGTTTTCCTTGGACTGGGGGTGGGCGGCCGGCGTTTCTTTGCGTTGCCGGTGGTCGGCGGTTTGCTGGCGTTGGGCGGAATAATCAGTCGTGACTGGCGCGGGGGGAGGACGCGCCTGGCGGAGGCCTGGATTCTGATTGCCATGGTCGGGTCTTTGCTGCTGATCGCCGCCGGCGAATGGCAGGGCATTGCCCACGACCGGTACCTCGGATGGATGGCGGCCCCTTGGCTGGCATACCTGGCCTGCGGAGTGGTGTGGGTGGCGCGGCGGCTGCGTTTTGCGCGGGCGCGTTTCCTGGTGTGGGGTCTGCTGGCTGGGTGGCAGTTGGTCGGCTATGGTTATTATACGGGGACCTATGCGCGCGGATGCATGGAGACCGAAGCGCAGATGGATTTCGTCCGCCGGGTGGATACGGGGCTGGCGGAGGGTTACGCCATAGGGGTTATCAACGGCAGCGGTGCGGCCTGGTGCATGCCGGGGCGGGTGCTGCGGAATGTCGGGGGCATAGTGACGCCTTTCCTCACCGGGCAGCGGCATTTCCTGTGTCACTTGGAGTGGCTCAAGCATCATCCTGAGCGGCGTTTCGCCTACTGGATGATTCCGGTCGGCTATGAGTCGGCGCCCTGGCTGCGGGGACTGCTGGGTGAGCGGGTGATGCGGGAGGGCAACTGTCCGGGGTGTACCGACGAGCTCGGGCTGTACGCCGCGAAATGGGATGAGATGGAGTCGGCCAAGCAGCCGGTTGACGGGTCGGTGAAGGAAAGTCTGGAGGGCTGGAAAGCGGTCGCACGCCTGGATGTGGGATACGTGCCGGATGAACGCCGGGGATTGTACGTCAAGGCGGGGCGGCTGCCGGGGGTAACCCTGCAGCCGCTGGTCAAGGAGGGGCGTATCGGGTCGGCGATGATTTACGAGATCGGCGAGGTGGTGATGGGTGCGGAGCGTTTTCACATCCGGATTGACCCCGAGCTTCCGGTGCGGATGGTTCTGCGCACGGCACGGATTGTGGAGGCGGAAATGCTGGGCGGCAGGCGCAGTCTGCTGCGGCGCAGGTTCGTATTCGGGAGTCCGTTGGTGCTGGATGTGATGGTTGACGGGCGCACGGCCGGGCGGATCGAGTTGAATCTCGATGGCGAGGGAGACTTCCACGAAGTTGCGGTGGAGCTACCAGCGGATCTGTTCAGCGATCCCGATGCGGAGGTGACGGTGGTGGGCAGCCATGCCAGCTTTGGGTATTGGTTCTATCAGCCGGCCGGGGGTGAAGTTTCCGGTGCGGAAGATTCCGGCCGGAAGGGATGATTACGGCAGGTTCCAGTGCTTGAGTTTTTCCAGGGAGGGGTAGTGGGTCAGATCGAACC
This sequence comes from Kiritimatiellia bacterium, assembly GCA_029934055.1. Taxonomy (GTDB): domain Bacteria; phylum Verrucomicrobiota; class Kiritimatiellia; order B70-G9; family B70-G9; genus JAOZMZ01. Next base: position 10,668 of record JAOZMZ010000052.1, on the reverse strand, counting down.
ATATTGGGGTGATAGAAACGTAACCGGCGCGCAGTGCTTCGAGGTCGGTGCCGGCGACGTCGCCGATTTCCTCGAGTTCACCGTCCATCCAATAATATATGTTACCGCGCGGGTCGCTGCGCTTGTCGAAGGTCTCCACGAAGCGGGAACGGCCCATGCGGGTCCAGGCGAATCCGCGCAGTTCTGAGGGGGGCAGATTGGGGACGTTGACGTTGAGGAGGACGCCTTTCGGAATGCCGCGGGCGATGATTTCGCGTGTCAGGCGGCGGGTGACGCCGACGGCGGTTTCCCAGATCGGATCCGAGAAGGTGTTGATCGAGACGGCCATGCTGGGAATGCCGAGAATGGTACCTTCCGTGGCTGCCGAGACCGTGCCGGAATAGATCACGCTGATGCCGGCGTTGGGACCGAGATTTATTCCGCTGATCACGAGGCGGGGGCGTTCGTCGAGCAGGGCGCAGACGGCCAGCTTGACGCAGTCGGCGGGGGTCCCGCCGACGGCGTAGCCGAAGAATTGTCCGTTGTGGTGGATCGGCCGGGTTTTGATCGGATCGGAAAGAGTTATGGCGTGACCGACGGCGCTGCGTTCGGCGTCGGGGGCGACGATATGAACGTGCCCGAGGTCGGCGACGGCCTCATGCAGCGCCTTGATACCGGGAGCGAAGATGCCATCGTCGTTGGAAAGCAGTATGTTCACCTCGAAAAATGTGACACGAGAGCGGCGCGGTTCTCAAGTGCGAAATCGCGTCGGCGAACATAGTGTTGACGCTGTACGCGGGTAAGGTGAGAATGAAGGGTCGGTATGTAAGCGGCCGGATGAAACGCACGGGAGGCCGGATGGCTGAGAATCAAGGCTATGAAGTCCTGGCGCGCAAGTGGCGCCCGCAACAGTTCGACGAGGTGGTCGGCCAGGAGCATGTCACCACCACGTTGAAAAACGCCATCAGGAGCGGGCGCGTGGCGCATGCGTACCTTTTCGTCGGGCCGCGGGGGATCGGCAAGACGACGACGGCGCGTATACTAGCCAAGGCGCTCAACTGCGTGAAGGGACCGACTGAGACGCCCTGCGACAAATGTGATTCGTGCCGCGAGATCATGCGCGGGACGAGCCTGGACGTGCTGGAGATAGACGGGGCTTCGAACAACGGCGTCGAGCAGGTACGCGACCTGCGCGATAACGTACGCTACGCCCCGGCGCGGGGTCCCTACAAGATTTACATAATTGACGAAGTCCACATGCTGACGACGGCGGCTTTCAACGCCCTGCTGAAAACGCTGGAAGAGCCGCCTCCGCACGTGAAATTCATTTTTGCGACGACGGAGCCCCAGAAGGTGCCGGCGACGATTCTTTCGCGCTGCCAGCGCTTCGACCTGCGCCCGATTTCGGTGAAAGATATCGTCGGGCGGCTGCGCGACATAGCGGATGCCGAGGGGTTCGATGTTGACCAGGACACGCTGCTGGCGATCGCGCGCGGGGCGCAGGGCGGGTTGCGCGATGCCGAGTCGGCGCTCGACCAGCTGGTCTCATTCCGGGGTACCAAGATCCGGGAGAACGACGTCATGGAGGTCTTCGGGCTGGTATCGCGGCGCGAACTCGAGAACCTGGCGGGGGCGGTCCTCGCGGGAGATGTAGGCGCCGCCATCGCTTCCGTGGCGGAGTTCGAGCGGGCCGGCAAGGATTTACAGCGGGTCTTGCTGGAGTTGCTGGAGCATTTCCGCAACCTGCTGGTGTTTTTGAATGTCGGTGGTGATGAGATCGTCGGTCTGGACGTTCTTCCGGCCCAGGTCGAGGTGCTGAAGAAGCAGGCCGAAGGGACGGATATCGAGCGTCTGCTGCGTGTCGTGGGGATACTGACGGAGACCGAGCAGCGCCTGCGGCATGCCCTGGACCGGAAAACACTTCTGGAGATAGCGTTGATACGTTGCACGCGTGCGGCCACGGTGGTGAGTATTGATGAATTGCTGGAGCGGATCGACAAGTTGCGCGCGATGTTGGAGCGGCAGGGGGCAGCCGCGGAGGAGACGGGTTCCGGTAAGGATCCGGTGGTGCGGGAGGATGAAGGCGGCTACGACGCCGGCGGGGATGCGGAGGCCGGCGGCGGGCGGGCGCGTCCCGGCAGGCGCGCACGCAAAGGCGCGGCGGCTCCGTCGGGGTCGGGCGGCGGCACCGGCGATCATGAGAGTGAGCGGCGGCACCTGTTGGAGGAATGGCACAAGGTGGCCGAACAGACCGGCCGGATTTCGCCCCTGGCGCGTTCGTACCTGTTGGATGCCAAGCCGGTGAAGGTGACCGATGAGCTGGTGGTGATCGGTTTCGATCCGGAATTCGCCGCCAACAAGGACAAGATAGATTTTCCGCGCAATCGGAAGGCGTTGCAGAAAGTGCTCGGCGAAGTTCTCGGCCGTCAGGTGGGGGTGGAATTCGTCGTGCTCGACGCCAAGGATACCCTGCCGGGGGACATCAAATTGACTCCGCCGACGAGTGGTAGCAGTGGTAGCGGTGAGAATCCTTTGACAGGGCGCCGCCGTATGTCGCAGCGCGAGAAGGAACGCTGGATGAAGAACGAGACGGTCCAAAGGGTGCTGGAATCTTTTGAAGGCGATGTGGTAGATATCCGCGAATGACGAGGGCGGGCTGACTGCAGGGGGAGAGTTCGTTGAGGAGGAAGGTATGGCTAATATTCTGAAGATGCTCAGGAATGCAGGCGCGCTTCAGCGGGAAGTCGCACGGGTACAGAAAGAGCTGGGGCGGCGTACGGTGGAGTTCGTTTCGGCTGACGGTGCGGTGCGCGTGGAAGCGGCATGCGACCTGACCGTGCGCCGGATTGAGGTTGCGCCGTCGCTGGCGGAGAACGGCGGGGAGCGCCTCGAGCGGTCCCTGCTGGAGGCGGTCAACGGCGCCTTGCGGGCGGCGCGGAACGAGGCCGCCCGCGGGATGGAGGCCGTTGCCGCCGGAATGGGGCTGGACGCCGGCGGAATACTCAACCAGATGGGAAGTGATGACGGCGGGCGGGGTTGAGAAGCGGTGAATCTTCCGGAACCATTCGAACGCCTTGTGAAGGTGTTGGGTCGCCTGCCGGCCATCGGCCGCCGTTCGGCCGAGAGGATCGCCATCGAGCTTGTGCGGGGTGAGCGCCGGCTGCTGGGGGAACTACTTTCGGCACTGGGCGACATTCAGGCGAACGTGCGTTGCTGTTCGCGGTGCGGCGCGCTGACGACGAAGGAGGAGGATCCGTGCCGTTTGTGTACCGATCCGGCGCGCGACGGCGCGCTGCTGTGTATTGTCGAAGATCCCGGTGATGTCATACGCATCGAATCATCCGGGGGCTGGAAGGGGCGTTATCACGTGCTTGCGGGTCGGATTTCGCCGATGCATGCCAAAGGCGCGAAGGAAATCGGGGTACCGGAGCTGGCAGCTCGAATTCAACGTGAGCATATCCGCGAGGTCGTTCTGGCGCTGGATACCGACGTCGAAGGGGACGCAACGGCGGCGTACCTGGCGGACTTGCTGCGGCCGCTGCGGGTACGCGTTTCGCGGATTGCGTTCGGATTACCGGCCGGCAGCGGCATCGCCTATTCCGATCCGGTGACCCTGGCGCGTGCGCTTGAGGGGCGGCGCGGCTACGACGAGGGCGGTCCGGCGGAAAATTGAAATGGGCGGAGGGGTCGGTAGTGTTCAGCGCCGCCACCATGAACGTATACGACGGGGGATCGCCCTGACATCGAGGGCGACCATGTAGACCGACGGGATCACGAAAAGGGTCAGGATGGTGGCGAAGATCAGTCCGTAGGCGAGGGCGATCGCCGCCGGGGCGACGAAGGGTTCGTAACCGCCGATTCCGTAGATGACCGGCAGAAGTCCGGCCACGGTGGTTATCGTGGTCAACAAGATGGGGCGCACGCGGCGTCGGCCGGCGGCGACGATGGCTTCACGGTCGAGCACGCCGCGATTACGGCGCAGGTCGTTGATGAAACTGACCAGGACGATGGCGTCGTTGACGACGACGCCCGTCAACCCGACCATACCGAAGAGGGCCATAAGGCTCAGCGGCTGATGATGGAGGATGAGGGCGATGATCACCCCTATGGCGCCGAGGGGTATCGAGCCCATTACCACGAGCGGCTGCAGGAACGAGTCGAACTGAACGACCAGGATGGCATAGATCAGGAGCATGGCGATCAGGAGTGAACGGACGATAGAACGGAGCAGTTTGCGGGTTTCCTTCCATTCGCCGGCGGAAATCAGGGAGTAACCCGGATGCTGTTTGGGGATCCCGCGGAATTCTTTCATTACAGCCATGCTCACCGACGCCGATGATGTCAGGCGTTCGTCAATGGATGCGGTCACTTCGATGATGCGGTCACCGTCGTGATGATGGAGGTTCGGGCGACCGCGCATGCGTTCGAGACGGGCGACCTTGGTGAGGGGGATCAGGCGCCCGGCGTAGTTGGGCACGACGAGATTTTCGAGACTGCTTAGACGATCGCGCCAGGGGCGGGCGAGCTTGACGCGTATCTTTATTTCGTTCTTGCCCTCGTAGATCGAGGTTGCCTCGAGGCCCTGGAACGCGGCGTAGACCGTGCGGGCGATATCCGACATGTTCACCCCCAGGCGGGCGGCCTCGGTTTCGTTGATCTTGACGTGGATTTCGTCCTTGCCGGCTTCGTAGTTGTCGCGGACGTCGTAGACGCCGGGCTGCTTTTTGAGAAAGTCGCAGATATTCCAAGCGATGGACTGAAGTACGGCGTAGTCTCTGCCGCGTACCTTGATATCCACAGCTGCGCCGACCGGCGGCCCGGGTTTTATTGATGCGAACTCGAGATGGTCAATGCCCTTGATGCCGGCACATTCGCGGCGCAGTTGGTTGATGATCGCCTGGGTTTTACGGGCGCGTTTATTCTGCGGGGTGAGGAAGGCGGTGATGGTGGCATAGCGCGTGGCCATTTCGCCGGTTTCGGCGTCGGGGTTGGCGTCCAGATGGGCGCCGATCACGGTCAGGGCGTTTTGGAGCTCGTTGGTCGGCAGGGCGAGGATGTTCTTTTCGATGCGGCCGGCGACTTTTTCGGTTCCGTCCAGGCTGGTGCCGCGCGGCGTGGTTATGCGGACGGTGAAGACGTCTATGAAATTGGACGGGAACAGGTCTATACGCAGGCGGGCGCGGCCGAGGATGAGCATGGCGAGGAATGCCAGCAGGACCACTGCCAGAAACAGGTAGCGCAGGCGCAGGATGGTGCGGATGGCCGTCGTGTAGCGGGCATCGATGGCCTTCATGATTCTTTGTCCGAGGCGGCGGGCGTTCCGGCGGCGGACCTCTTCCGGAAGCGGCCGGACGAAATCGGCGGCATGACACGGTAGGATCACCAGTGCTTCGAAGAGGGATGCACACAGAGCCATGGCGATTACCAGGGGCATCCAGCGGATGAACTTGCCGATGATATCCGGTATCAGGGCCAGTGGCCCGAACGCCGCCAGGGTGGTCAGCACCGTGGAGATGACCGGGAACATGACTTCGGTGGTACCCTTGACCGCAGCCGCCCGCGGTTCGAGTCCTTCTTCCATGTAGCGGAATATGTTTTCGCCGACGATGATCGAGTCATCCACCAACATGCCCAGGACGATGATGAGACCGAACATCGTGACGAGGTTGACTGTCACCCCGGAGACGGCCATCAGCAGGATGGCCACCAGCAGTGAGAAGGGGATTCCCAGGGCGGTGATGACCGCCACGCGGGCGTTGAGGAATACCAGGAGCGTGCCGAGGACCAGGATCATCCCGAACAGGCCGTTGCTGCCGAGCACCTTGAGGCGGCGGCGCACGTAATAGGAAATATCGTCCACAATCTTGAGGCGCACGCCCTTGGGAAGGCGCACACTTTCATCTGCAACCAGTGAGCGGACCGCGTCGGCGATGTGCAGGGTGTCGCCGGAGCGGCGCTTGGTGACGTTGATCATCAGTGTCGGCAGTCCGTCGGCACGGGCGTAGGCGCTGTTCTCCTCGAAGGCACGGCGCACGCCGGCGAGGTCGCTCAGGCGGACATAATGCCCATCCGGGTCGGAACGGATCACGACGCGGCTGACGTCATCGGGAGTGTGGAAGCGGCCGGCGCTGCGCAGGATGATCTCACGGGTACCCTGGGGTATTTTTCCGCCGGGCAGGGTTACATTGCGTTGCCGGAGGACGCGGGCGATACCGAGCAGGGAGAGTTCCATGCGGCGGGCGCGTTCCGGGTCCACCTCGACCCAGAATTCCTCGTCGCGCCAGCCGGTGATGGTGACTTCGCCCACACCTTCGATCTCCTGGAGTCGCGTCTTGAGGTAGTCGGCGTAGTCGCGGAGGGTTTTCTCGGGGACATTGCCGGAGACCGAGACGGCGAGTACCCGGCGGCGGGTGGTGACCGACTTTACAACCGGATCCTCGGCCTCTTCGGGCAGGTCGTTGACGAGATCGACCTGGTGCTGGACGTCGGCCAGCACCCTGTCCTTGTAGCGTGCGTCGGGATCAATTTTCACTATGATGATCGAGCGGCCTTCGGCGGATACCGAGGTAAATTCCTCGACGTCCTCGACGTCGCGGATTTTGTCTTCGATGGGAATGGTGACCAGGTCCTCGACCTCTTCGGGTGAAGCGTTCGGATAGATCGTGGTGACGGAGACCATATCGAGTTCGACTTCCGGGAAGGTTTCGCGGCGGATCGAGAGTGCCAGCATGGTCCCGCCGACGAGCACAAGGATGGTAAGCATGTTGCCGAACACGGAATGCTTGACTGAGAACGAGGGCAGATTCACGGAATTTCCTCCAGGGGCGCCTCACTGTCTGCATCGGACAGGCTGACGGGGGTCAGTCCCTGGACGCGCCGCCAATTGGCGAGGGATTTTTCGAGCAGGCCGAGGGCGCGGATCCAGGACCATTCGGCGTATTCGAGGTCGTCCTGATAATCAAGGATCGTGCGGGTGGATGATCGGCCCTGGCGCAGTTTTTCCTCTTCGAGGGCGAGTTTGCGCGCCTGGAGATCGCGCGCGTGGCGGGTGGCGCGCACGCGTTCGATTGCGATCCGCAGGCGCCGGGCCGCCTCGCGGCACTGGCGGGCGACGGTTTCCTTGAGCAGGGCCATATCGGCGTCGATTTGCCGGGCTGCAAGAACGGCGTCGCGCAGTGCGCTTTTTTCGACCGTACGGTGCAGGGATGTTTCCAACACGAAACCGACGGACCAGTCGGTCTTGTCCAGTGAACGCGCCTCGCCCCAGTCCTTTCCATCGTCACCGCGGGCGATCGAGGCGGTGAGGTCGAGGCGGGGACGAAGATTTTGGCGGGCGACCGCGACCTGCTTGAGGGCCTGGCGGTGCAGGTAGCGCAGGGCGGCGATATCGGCGCGTTGCCTGAGGGCTGCCTGGTAAGCCTGTTCGGCGGAAAAGTCACCGGTTGGTAGGGTGATTTCAGTGGGGGCAGGGAAAGCGAAAGTGGTCCGTTCCCAATCCCGGTTGGAGACGTAGAGAAGTTCGCGGAGGCGGTCGGCGGCCGACTGGGCGGCGTCCTCACTTTCCAGGAGGGCGACCCGGCGGGTGGCCAGGGCGGCTTCGGCGGCGACCAGATCGGTTTCCTCCATGAAACCGTCGGCGACCTTGCGGCGGTTGATTTCCAGCAAGTGGACGGCGCGTCCGACCGACCGTCGAATGACGCGGGCGTATTCACGGGCGGCGAAGGTGTCCCACCAGATGGAGTGGACGTCGTTCAGGAGCGTATCGCGGTAATCGTCGAGGCGCATGCGGGCGGCCAGGATGGCCAGATCCGCAGCGGCGATGCGGGCGCGGTCGGCCTGTCCGAAGGCGTTGCGCCAGATAGGTTGTGATATTTCGAGTGCGAGGCGCAGGCGGCGTCCGTCGTTGGGCGGCTCGGTCTGGGAGGAGCCTTGGGCGGTCGCCCCGGTGGTGGGGTATGGCAGAGCGGTGTCATGGTGATAGCGGGTGGCGGCGAATGAACCTTGTATGAGCGTCCCGATTTGGAGGGTGTGTTTCAGGGCGGCATCGAGTTCGGTGGAGCGTGACTGGCTATCGAACAAATCGTAGCGGGTGGGGATTTCGTGGTCGAGATGGGTGCCGGTAAGTGAAAAACGGGTGTCATAGATACCCCGGGTTCCGAGGGCGCGTTCCTGTGCGCGCTGGAGTTGAAAATGAAGTTTTTGGAGGCGCGGACTGCGCCGGAGGGCGATGCGGAGACAGTCTTCCATGGAGAGGGCGGCCGGGGTCTGATCCTGCATTTCCGTCTCGGGCGGATTTTGTGCATGGGCGGGCGGGGCGGTGCCGGAGAGGCACAGCAGCAACGTCAGAAAACTGATACTCGGTGTGGTTCTCGCCATTTGCCGTACACGCCGTCCACGGTTCCCGTATCAAGAACGAAAAGCCAGCATAGCGGCAAGAGGGGGCGGCAGGCAAGCGGGCGTTGGCGGGTCTATTCCGTCCGGGTGCGGTAGAAGCCGCAAGTACCGTCGAGCGTGTCGGTCCAGGCCGCCTCGAATGTGCGCACGGGAGAGCAGGTGGCGACGGTCCCGAAGGGGGCGCGCAGATTAGTGGACTTCTGGAGATAGGTGCGGGAATCGAAGACCGCCGGAGCCCGGATTATGATGCTGTCGGCGGAGACAACCGTTGCGGAAAGAGCTACGGCGTCGGCCTGGGATGAGATTCCCAGGGCAACGTCGTCCCATTGCACCCGGCCGGATGAAAGCACGTAGCTGTTTTGGGCGCCGATCACCAGGTGTCCGAAATTGATATGTTCGCCGACGTCCAGCGGTCCGCTCGAGGAACCGCTGTTGGTTGTGAAGGCCAGCGGTGACCCCTGCGGGGTCCTGATTCGGACCAGATAGTTCGATGGGGCGATCTCCATGCGCAGTTCCACGCCGCCGTCGGAGTTGAGATGATCGTGCAGATCGGTGATGCGTCCCTCAAAAAAGGAAGGCCCGTATGAATTCACTGTGTCGGTTTTGGCATGGAAGGAGACCGTGAGGGAGTCGTCGGCGGAATCATATGCGCCGACCAGGGAAAGGGCGGCCGGCGAGGCGAGGGGATCGTTGGTGGATGCGAAGGAGAGGATCGCCCGGACGTCTTCGCCGTTGCGGGGTGTGCTCACGCTGACGTCTTCCAGGATGCCCGAAAACACGTAGCGCGTACCGCGCTCGTTGCGGCGGATGCATTCTGCGGAGGAATAGCCGGCCGCCTGCAGGTCTCCCGCCGGTGCGGTGCTGAGGCGCCCGTCCGCTTCGCTCACGGTCGAGCCCGTATCGCCGATGACCTTCCAGAAAGCCGCCGTGACGCCGTCGTTGAAGTCGTCATTGGTGATGAAACCCGTGAAGGGGGTGAAGGCGAAATCGCGGATCACGATCTCGACGTGGTCGGTGCCTGTGGGGGCGTTGGTTTCGAAGAGCCAGAGGTTGAAGATGGTTTTTTCGTTGGTTTCTATCGGAATGCCGCGGCCGACGAAACGCCAGCCGGCGATGTAGCAGTTGGTGTCCACCGGTTCGGGGGTGTGGCCGTAATAACTGCGGAAATCGACCCGGTCGGGGCGCCAGTAGAAGGAGTGGGTGGTCATTTCGCCGGTGAGGACCATGGGATGCTGGTAGCCGTTGCCGGGAATGGTATAGGGCTGGATGGTGTAGAGCAGGCAGTTGGTTTCGGTTCCCGGAAGGCCGTGGCTGATTTCGATATCAATTTCCACCTGATTGGTTTCGTATGATTCTTCGGGGGCGTAGATGAAAAGGCCGGCGACGAGGTTCGAGTCGAGGAGGTCCGGGCGCCCGACGAGGTACCAGCGGTATTCACCGAAGCCGAGCTGTTCGGGGAGTTCGATCATCGGGCAAAACCAGATGTCGTCGGCGTGATACAGGTGCATGTGAAGCCAGCCGTTGCCGTCGAGCTCCACGCAATTGGTGGAGTAGTAGTTCTCTCCGGGATTGGAGTAGATATCGAGCACGCGCCACTCGCGTCCGGCGAAGTGGAGCGAAGTGGTGGGTACGAGGTAGAGGGCGCAGTCGTCGAACCAGACTGCGCCGTCCTCGAATGCGGGCGATTGGATGAACATCGGTACCGGCCGGACAGAGGCCGCATGATGCGGCGCGCGCCCGCGGGCGGTGATCTTGATCCACTCCTGGGTCGGCGAGGTGGAAGTCAACTTGATGATTGATATGGCCTTGCCGAGCCACTGGGTGGCGGCGTTGTAGAAGTGCAGTTCCAGTTGGGCGCGGGCCTGGCCCTGGAAGGAAGAGGGTGCGTAGGCCCATATGGCGCCTTCCCATATCTGGCCGGGCTCGGCCGGAGCGGCCTGCCATACGCCCGAGGCGTTCCAGTCGTTGGTGGGCCACCAGTTGCCCCATGCGCACATCGCGCGGGAACCGCTGCGGGCATGATCGAAATGGTACCAGTAACAGTTTCCGAAAGCCGTCCAGAAGGCGGCATTGGTGCCGTCGGCGGTTTCGAAATCGGAATTGAGGAGCACGTTGCTGTAGAGTTCCGCGGCGCGGACCGGCATCACCAGGAGGGCGACGGTTGCAAAGGCAATCGGCAGGCCGCACTGCGGGTTCGAAAGTCTCATATGCTTAAAATTATCATGATCCGGCGGGAAATGTAAGGTTGAACTTGACCGTACGAAGGCTGTCCGGGCGGGCGCTCCCTGATGCGGC
>JAOZMZ010000051.1 GCA_029934055.1 Kiritimatiellia bacterium | reverse complement strand
CGCACCTCCTCATAATCGCTTTGGCTGTCTCCGTCTGTGTCCGCGCGAACCCAGGACGTTCCGTATTGGCTTTCTTCCGTGTCGGCGAGCCGGTCGCCGTCGTCGTCACTGTCTGCCAGATTGTTTTCGCCGTCGTTGTCAGTGTCGTAAGGCAACGAATCGGTCCCGTCCGGGATACCGTCTTCGTCACAATCCGGATCGAGTTGGTCGGGGATGCCGTCATGATCGCTGTCGAATCCATCGAAGGCCGCCTGGAATCCTTCCTCTGTACGGAAGGTTGTACTTGTACGTGTGGCGACAAGCGCGTACTGGGCCACGGAAAGAGACGCTTGGCTGTGGGCGGAGCCGGCGGCCAAAGCGGCGGGCGCTGCTGCGCAAAAGACATCCGCTTCGACCCGGAAAGATGTACTTGTCTGTCCGGCGGCGACGGCGGACCGCGCCGCGGTCACGGCGAAAAGTACCGGGATGACGAGAAATGTACTCCGGTGCATTGTGACTTCCTCGGTTTCAGTGTGTCGGCATCAGGAAACATCCGTTACCCATGTTGGTCATAGTGGCGAAATACGTGTCAATTGGGTTATGGGAAAAGATAGTGCTTCCCGCGGCGATGAGGTTGGTCGAGCCGTACAGGGTAGGGCCAATGCTGTAAACGGTGCTTGTCGCGAAGGATTGCAGGCATGAATTGTAGATGGAAACCGTGGGCGGATTGGTGGTGTAAGAAGGGCGATACAGCTCGATGACTAGGTTGGTGTTATCCTCGGAGGAATTTACCAGTTCGCAATTATTGAACATGACGGTGGAGTTCTCGTTTTTCAGAAGCGCACAGCGGTCATTTTCGGAGTGGATCGTCGTATTGACCATGAAATAGGTGCCGCCATCCACCTCCAGGGTGGGGCCGGCACCGCATGCATCCAACACGGAGTGGAAAACAACGACCGGCTCATCGGCGCCGTCCAGCAGTGCGTAGAGTGCCCGCCCGGATCCGGTGTCGTCGTCGCTACCGACGAGACTGCTGCGGGTGAGGGAGAGTTCACTTGTGCCGGACGCATATATCCCGCAATTTGTTTCGCCGAAGACACTTGAATCGATTATTTCAGCCGAGCAGTCGTCGATGGTGATTCCATTGTTTTCGCCTTCGACCTCGGAATTGATAACTGAAATCTCGGCCTGTGCCGCGGCAGTGATTCCGTTGGTTTCCCCTTCGATATTCGACCATGAGCATTCCGCTTCTCCGGCGGCTATGGAGATGGCATCCCCGCCAGCGTCTAGCAGCGTGTGGGAAACGATTATCTCGCCGTTAGAGGCATCTATTCCTGCGCCGAATTGGTTCATAATTCGCGACCAAGAGATCTCCATTGAAGCATCGGACGGATTGTTGGCGGCATGGTTGGCGAGGTACACAGCCGGTTCGCCGAATGGAGATGCTCCCATCAAGGTTTCGATGTGAGAATGACGCACAGCGACGCGTGCCGATTCTCCGCTGCCGACATCGACCCATAGGGCGGGATGATCGGTCATACTGATATTACAGTGATCAATGACGGCATCACCCGGGGAGAGAATCAGTGCCGCCGGATCGTTGGTGTCGCCTTGGAGGTAACAGTTGCGAAAGAGAAGGTTCCACGCACTGGGTCCGTTGATGGAAATCATATTCTGGAAGTCACAGGAATTGAAGCGGAGCGTGCCGGCTGGCGAGTTGAGGGTCATGAGAGAAGTTCCCGAGCCGGCGGCGATCACGCAGCTTTCCATGTCAAGATCGCCGCCCGCATTCATGTAGATGCCGATATTGTCCCCGGACTGTGCGGCGACAATACAGTGTTTCATTTTGAGGGTGGAGTCCGCGGTCATGTAGACGCCCGTGGATCCGGCGTAGTCGGAGACCACTTTGCAGTTGAACATTTCCACCTGTCCTCCCAGTGTAGCGAGCGCGACTACGGAGGAATTTGTATTCCCTCGGAATGCGCAGTTGATTGCGGAGAGTGAATATCCTGCGGGGGATAATCCGTCATCGAGTGAAGGCGATCCGATTAAGGTTATGTTTTGCAGGACGGTGTTGCCGCAGTTGACGGCCACGCCCATATTGGTGTTTTCGATGGTGACATCTTCACGATTCCCGATTCCGCAGAGACGCACGGATCGTCCTGCGGGAAACAACAGTGGAGATGAGATGGCATAGTATCCGGGCATGAGCAGTACGGTTTCGAAGTAACTATTGGTGGCGACGAAGTCTATTGCCTCCTGAATGTTCGTGAAGTCGCCCCCGGGATCGTCATCCACCACTACGGTGCCGCCGCTGTCGAAGGCGGCTAAGTCCGTGGGGCGTACGCTGACGTCTGGGCTGAGAAGTTCAAAAGTTGTATTGTTGGTGGAAAACCATGTGCGCAGCGTGATGTTTTCTGCGTGAAATACGGTCGGAGGAATTGGAGACATACCCGGGCCGGGGAGTCCCAGTTCGACGTTGAAAAGTCCGTTGTTGACCTCGACCTGGAGCGATGCGGCCGGCTCGTTCGTACCGCTGGAGCCATCGTTCCCCCAAAGGCCGTTGCCGTTTCCGTCGACCAGTCGGAACTTGAAATAGCCGGATCCGCTGAAGTTTGTTCCTCCGGCGGTGACCTTACCTTGGTAATTGAGCATGGATTCCGACATCGCGGAGGTTATTGGTATGACTATGGCAAGGACAATGGAGAGCGGCGGTATTAAAGAGAGGCGCGTTTTCATGATTTTGTCTCCCTGATAAAGAAAAATAACAAAGCGAACGTCGCTTACCTACGTAATAATAGAGCACTGTCAGCCCGAAATATCAAGAAAGTCCGGCGCGGAACCGCCTGCCTTCCGTGTAAGGGCAGCTTCGGCACAGTGTCTGTTGGCGAGGAAGACAATACGCGGCATGTGACGTATATTGCAGGGGGGCTGATACGGCGGATTTATTCTCGGGATGGGGTGGAGCCGGTGGGTTGTGGGCGTCCTGAAGGGAACGGATCACGGCGCACGGCGCGGAGGCGGACCGGTCCGCGCCAGATTCCACCGTCACCGCCGGCGTCGAATACGCGTACAGCGACGACATTCGTTCGGCCGCAGCGGATCAGGTCGTGAGGGACCGGGTATGTTCGGGCTTGATCCCATGCGGTATGAAAGTGAGGGGGAAAAGAGCCGCTTGTTCCAATCAAGCGCCCGTTCAAGAAGGTCTGATCCGCGTCGTCAATGCCGCCGAGTTCGAGAAGGATTTCGTAGTTTTCCCAGCGGGGGCATATGTTGGAAGGCATCAAGAACCGCCGTTGGTACCATGCATAGCCGTCATATGTGCCGAGATCCAGACTGTTCCATGCCGCGGGGACCCTGATCGTTCTGACGGCGGCGGGATGGATTGTACGAGGGTCATCGCCGCGGGCGAAGAGCCAGGTTCCCGAAAGATCGAGTGTGCCGATAGTATGAGTACGTCCTTTGAAGCCACAGCAGCGGAGGCCACGCAGGACATATTCATTATTCATGAAATGTTTCCAGACAAGCCCGGTGCGGTGGTTTTCGATCATAAGCGCCAGTGCTCCCTGGTCGATGCCGAGGTGAAAGCGGGAATACCATTTGCGGTCGAGATTGAATGCGTCCACGAACCCATAGCGTCCCCAGATTTTTTCGCCGAGATGGGCGTAGAACCAGCGCAGGGCGGCAATGGAAAGCTCCGGCGTGAATACTATCGCCCCCCCGGCTGCGGTCGGAGCGATGGTGCCGTCCGCCAGCCCGCCGGGAGCCCCGTATGCGCGGTATCCATCCGGTCCGTCACAAGCCGTAAGCCCCCAGCATCGGCGACCGTATGATCTACTGAGGGAGCGGTTGTCGAGTACCCATTGCCGGTTTGCAAGGGTTGCCTGCCGTGAGTTCTCGAAGTAGTCCATGATGCCGTCTTCGACACGGCGGAAATCAATGAACATGTGTGGGTATTGATGCACGAACAGGACGGGAGGGCCAATGTACGTGAAGGGGCCGTAAGTATGGAGAGGGCGCGAAAAGTTGCGCCAGCACGACGGCGGGAGGGGATGGGTTGGAGACCCGATGCCGAGGATCAGAAGGATGAGGTTCTCGCAGTAGGATGACCAGCGGGCCTTCAGGAAACCGTGTTCAGGCGTCCATCCCATTACAGGATTTTCTTCGCCATCGAGCAGCCAGTCCCACTCGATGCGAGTGTAGAGAAGGCGCGCGAGCCGTTCTACCTCCGTGTCGGCAAAATATTCACCCGCAAAAAGGGAGCCCGCCGCGAGAAGCGCTGTGTCTATTGACGAGATTTCACAACGGCCCCGACGCCGCCCGGAATTCATATCGAGAAAGTGATAATAGAAACCATGTACGCATTCGGCGCGCCTTACGAAGAAATCGAGGGTTGTGAGGATCCTGCGGTAGACTTCATTTCTTGAGAGCCATCCGCGTTCGGCGGCGATGCACAGACATGGCAGGCCGAATCCCACGGCGGCGATGCTGGCAGAGGGACAGTCATCTTCGTAGAAGGCCATGGCGCGGTCCTTGACGAGTCCGTTTGAAGGACAGGCCTCCGCCCAGAAGTAGAGCACAGCCGCCCTTTCGACCATATCCAAGAACTGTTCATCGCCCAACTCGGCGACGGACGGGCGTTCGGGCTGCAGGCGCTTGGGGCGGGGCGGTGGATTGTCACGACGGCCCGCGAAATGAATATCGCCGACCATCACCCGGCCGCGGTTGGGCGCGCCGTCCTGATGGCGGAAGATGAAGGAAAGTTCTTTGATGTGATACCAGTCGCGCACTTCCGGAAAATCATCGAGGGGAATGGTCATACTGGTCCATCCGTCCGGAAGGGTCAGGTCTTTGACGCTCTTGAAGCAGAGGTGGTCTTCAAATGCGAGCGTGAAATGGACGCCGGGCGGGGATCCCTTCAGCCGGAGTGTCATCACAGAGCAAGTGCTCAGGTTCATGCCGAGCGGCAGTTGCCAGACTGCTTCGGAAGAGGTTGATGGAGCTTGGTAGTTGAGTTCGACTATGGCATTACCGCCGCCTTCACGGGCGGTGATCCATCCTCCGGAATGCATGTATAGGCGACCGGCAGGATGGGGGGACGCGATGCAAGTGCATCCGTAGATTAGCGCCATTCCGGCCGCCAGGGGTAAGAGCACTGTATGGTATCTGCGATTCATAGGAGGGTATCATAACACGTGGAGGATATGGTCGCCGAGAGGGAAGCCGCTACGGAAGCTACCGAAAAGTTATTGCCCGGCCCGGCGAGGGGCGATGGAGATTGGCAGTTCGTTGTCTGTTTATAGCGGTGCAAGTATTGCTGCGGGCGGGTTGTCTTGCTTTGCAGGGCCCTTTCGTTAGGGGCACGCTTGAGGTTGGAGCGGGAGACGGGACTCGAACCCGCGACGTTCAGCTTGGGAAGCTGACATTCTGCCACTGAATTACTCCCGCTCCGGGACTGCCGTATCCTCGCGGGCAGGACATTGCTATTACGGGTAAATCCATATAGCAGTAGGCCCCATGAATGCAAGCGTGAATGGGGGGTGCCGTGTGGAGGGGGCGCAGAGTTGCTGGGCAGCCACCCGGCAGGGGCTGGGAGCCGCCTTTCCGGAGGATAGGTGGAAGAGGAAGGCTCCCGGTGGTGACTGCCGGGGAATTTTCAAACAACGAAGTGGGGTTGAGGGGCGCGTTGGCGGGGATTAGGCCAGGAACGGGTTTTATCTTTCGAAGCGATTTTTTTCTTGCGGCGTGGGGCGGTAATGCGGAAAGGATAGAAAACAATAAGAGGAGCGAAGGGAAGGGCCGGGAAAAAGTTGCGGGACCGGTCCACGAAGGGGTTGACATTGAATCGGACGGCAGTATTGTACCCGCCTTTTCGATGTGTCCGGAGCTGTCGGCAGCAGCTCGGCGGCGGTCGGAGATTGGTCTGACAAGGACGAAAGGAAGCAAACCGGAGGGAGGCGAAGCCATGGCGCAAGAGGCAAAGCCGCGATATTTTTTGGCCGCAGACGGTGCATTTGTTATTGAGAATTACAACCGGGCGAAGCCCTTTGCCAGTTTTTTCCCGGGAATCGCCGGGCCCGGAGGAATTCCCATGTGGACCTTTTACGTCAATCGGGCGCAATGCGTCTGCAGCATGGGAATCGAGGATAAAGAGCATCCCATCATGGAGTTCCTGTCCGCCAACAGGGCCTATCAGCTGGTATCGTCGCAGGGGTTCCGTACATTCGTAAAATTGCGTCGTGGCAATCGTACGGTGATACATGAGCCCTTTCAGCAAGCCGGCGCATGTGGAGTCCGACAGGGGCGGCAACGTATGATCATTCGGCCGGCCGGGCTGGTTCTTGAGGAAGAGTGCCCGGCACTGGGGATGGATTTCTCCGTAGAATATTTCAATGTTCCGGAGGAGGATTATGCCGGTCTCATCAGGGTTCTACGTATCCGCAACCGATCACGCAAGGTGCTCGAGCTGGAAATACTCGATGGCTTGCCCCTGATCATTCCTTACGGCGTGGACAACAAGAATTTGAAGAACATGCGCCGTCTCGTGGAGTCTTTCGTGGAGGTTGTGCATTATCCGGAGACGCGCGTTCCGTTTTTCAAGGCACGTGTAAAGCAGGAAGATCGTCCCGAAGTCACGCGGATTACGGAGGGTAATTTCTACTTTGGCTTTTGTAGGGGTCGCTTGGTCAACCCGATCGTGGATCCGGAAGTGATTTTCGGGGCGCGGCAGGACTACAGTTATCCTGAGCGCTTTGCCGGGTGTGCGAGCTACAGGGTGCCTTCACGTCAGGTACTGGAGAACCGGTTGCCGTGCGCGATGGGCCTTGTGAAAATGGTGCTCAAGCCGGGACAGGAGCGCCTTTACTACTCGGTGATGGGTCATGCGTCCGGGATCAAGGATTTGGAGAGAATTGTGGAGCGGGTGGTGGACGCGGAGTATATCGAACGGCAACGTCGAAGGAATACGGCCGTAGTCGACCAAGTGTCACAGAACAATTTTGTTCACAGTTCGAGCCGGGCATTTGATCTTTACTGCCGGCAGAATTTTCTCGACAACGTTTTGAGAGGCGGATTGCCGGTTTCATTGCGTTCGGGCAGGCATGTGACCACGATACATCTCTATTCGCGTAAGCATGGTGACCTGGAGCGTGACTATAATGATTTTCGGCTGACGCCGACGCCCTATTCTCAGGGCAACGGAAATTACCGTGATGTAAATCAGAACCGCCGTAATGATCTTTTCTGTAATCCAGATATCGGGGAGGACAACGTCAGGCATTTCTACGATCTGATTCAACTCGATGGATATAATCCCCTGGTAATCAAGCCGACGGCGTTCCGGGTGAGCGAGCGGGAGCAGATGGGTCATCTTCTGCGCAGAGCGATTCCTCAGAAGGAATTGCCGGGGATACAATCTCTTGTAGAAAAGCGCTTCCTGCCTGGGGAATTGGTGGAATACATCCGTTCGCGAAGGGTACGTTTACGTATGCCTCTGGAGGAGTTCCTTGGGGCGGTGCTGGGGTTGTGCAAGAAGTGCCAAGAGACTGATTACGGCCACGGTTTCTGGAGCGACCATTGGACTTACAATCTTGATCTCTTGGAGAATTATCTCGCGGTTTATCCTGAGGAGCTTCGCAGGATACTTCTGGATGAACGGACGTTCACCTTCTTCAACAATCCTTACAGGGTGCTTCCCAGGCATGACAAGTATGTGATTTGGGAGGGACGGCCGATGCAGCTGGGGGCCGTGGTTTGGGACGAAGAGAAGGCGAATCTTGTGCAGCGGCATCCAGAAAGCCCCTATGAGGTCCGTACTCAATGGGGTGACGGTCAGATATACAGGGCATCCTTGTTGAACAAGCTGCTATGCCTGATCGCCAACAAGTTGGCGACACTGGACCCCCTTGGCGTGGGGGTGGAAATGGAGGCAGACAAGCCCAACTGGTACGACGCTCTCAACGGGTTGCCCGGATTGCTTGGTTCGTCCTTGTCGGAGACCTTGGAATTGAAACGTCACATCTTGTTTCTGCGTGAATCCTTGGATGAAATTGGCGTGGACGACGGCGAAGAGCATTCGATTTTTGTGGAATTGAAGACCTTTATCAACGAACTTGAGAGCCTGCTGGCTGCCAACTTGACGCGGGGCGCCAAGGGGATTTCCGATTATGAGTTTTGGGACCGGGCCGCTACGGTACGCGAGCACTATCGCGAGCAAACCCGTCTCGGTGTCAGTGGCGAGGAAACACAGGTTTGTTTCGGGGATATCAGGCGTTTTCTTGATCGGGCGTTGCGGAAATTGGAAAGGGGAATAACGCGGGCGTGGGATAAGAAGCGGGGGTTGCCGTACACGTACTTTATTAATCAGGTAGTGGAATATGAGGAGATCGTTCAGGGCGGCTCGGATGGGGAGACGGGCCCGCGGACCAAGCGGAACCCTCGCGGGCTGGTATGTTTCCGGGCCAAGAAATTTCGGCAGGTACCCCTGCCGTTGTTTCTCGAAGGGCCGGTGCACTATCTGAGGATCGAGCGCGACCAAGGGAAGGCGGCCGAACTGGCGCATGCGGTACGCCGCAGCGATCTTTTTGATCGCAAACTCGGAATGTACAAGGTCAATGAGAATCTTACAGGGCAGCCGTTGGAGATCGGTCGGACGCGGACTTTTTCCCGCGGATGGCTCGAAAACGAGTCGATCTGGTTGCACATGGAGTACAAATACCTGCTGGAACTCCTGCGCAGCGGATGTCATCGTGAGTTCTATCGGGATATGCGGAAAGTGCTGGTGCCTTTCATGGATGCGAGCGTGTATGGTCGCAGTATCCTGGAGAATTCTTCTTTTCTGGCCAGCAGCGCAAATCCGGACCCGGCCATCCACGGCAATGGTTTTGTCGCACGGTTAAGTGGGTCAACGGCGGAATTCATTCATATTCTCTTGATGATGTCGATCGGACCCAACCCCTTTTCTCTCGACGAAAAAGGGGAACTGCGCCTGCGTTTCAGCCCGGTACTGCCGGGATGGCTTTTCAGTCAGAAGCGTGGCGAAGTCTCTTTGTGGAGAAACGGCCGGACGACGATCGAACAGTTCCCGGTGGGAACGTATGCCTTCATGTTTCTCGGTTCGGTGCTGGTTGTCTATCACAACCGACTCCGTGCCGATACATTCGGGGCACACGCTGTTCGACCGCAGAGGATGACCATAAGAACCGTCTCCGGCGAGGATGTCACAGTAGCGGGGGGGGAGATAAGCGGCCCTCTTGCGCGACGGGTCCGCGCCCGGGAAGTGGAGCGCATCGATATAGAGCTGGGGTGAACTGCGGGACGAATCGGATTGAAAAAGGATCAGGCAAGGAGATTGAGTCATGAAGAAATCGGGCACGCGAGCGGCTATTCGGTACGACGCTCACGGATTTATCATCAATGGCCGCCGTGAGTTTCTAATCGGTGGGGAATTTCATTACTTTCGCACCCCGCACGAGCTTTGGGAGGACCGCCTTATCAAGATGAAGCGTGCCGGCGCGAATTTCGTGGCAACGTATATTCCTTGGAACTGGCATGAGCCGCGAGAGGGCGAGGAACTGTGGAGTGGAAATCACGACTTGCGGAGATTCATCGAACTGAGCGCTGAGCATGGGCTCTACATGGTTCTCAAGCCGGGGCCGTATATCTGTGCGGAGTGGGATTTCGGCGGGTATCCGGATTGGATTCTGGGCAAGAAGATTCCTTTACGCGTGTTGGATGAGCGGCACATGAAGTACGTGGACCGCTGGTACCGGAAGGTTGCCGAGGTCATAAATCCATATCTCATCACCAACGGGGGCAACGTCATCTGCGTACAGGTCGAAAACGAATATGATCATCTCATGCGCCTTGGGGAGGAGAAGATTTCCGTGCGGGATGCGGTACGCTACTTCATGCGGCTGGCGCGCATCATGGACAAGTACGGAATAAATGTTCCCAAGTTCGCCAATGAGGCGGAGTTCCTGCACGGCCGAGGGATAATAGATACACGAACGTATTATCCGAACATACCGTGGATATGGATGTGGGAATTCAACTATTTCGACGAAAAAATTCTCAAGGCGCGGAAGGGACAGCCGAACTGTCCGACCATGATTCTGGAATTGCAGTCGGGATGGTTCTCGCAGTTCGGTCAGCCTTACTACATTCCGGAAGTGGAGCTTACGGAGAGTGTGTCCAAGACCGTTACCATGCTGGGGGCGAGCTTCTTGAACTACTATATGTTCGTCGGCGGGACAACTTTTCCGTTTTGGGGTTGCCGCGGCGATCGTTCGGCGCATCCACAGGGACAGTTGGAAAGTGTCTCGCACCCTATCGGAACGACGACCACATTCGATTTTGGAGGGTCTCCGGTACGGGAATGGGGGGAACTGATGCCGGGCCGATACGACTGGCTACGGGCTTTCGCCCGTTTTACGCGAGACTATTCGAAGTTTTTGATGAGTTCGGAACTGGTTTCGGGATGGGGTGTGCTTGGGGGGGGTGAAGATGTCCAGGTCATTGATGGCGAGCGGTCGCGGCCGGACAGTGCTCTTGAAAGTGCTCCGGAGAATTTCAAGGTCATCGCCCGCGGCCGGACAGGGCAGTACCTGTTGTGCATACGCAATCTGGGAGAGACCACCAAGAAGGTCACCATAGGCCGCAAGCGTCCCCGGCGCGCGGTTTTTGAGGGGCTCGAGATCGGTCCGCGGGAGACGCGCCTGCTGCCGGTGAATCTGCAGATTCCAGGGACGCGCCTGAGGATCGTGCGTTCGACATCGGAGCCGCTCTTCGTGCGTAGAATGAATGGGCGTGTGGTGTTCGGATTGTATGGACGTAAGGGGTGCTGGCAGGAGACGGTCCTGGATGTTCCGGCCTCCGAGGTGCGGCCGCTTTCGCGCGGGATTCAAGTTGCTGATGAAGACGGCAAGGCGGTTTTGCGCTACCGTCATGAGGGCATCCAGCTGATTCAGGTCGGCCAGCACAACCTGCTGTTGCTGGAACACGCCCTGGCGGGAAAAGTTGACGAATTCGAACATGGGCTGCTTGTGGCGGATGCCTATTTTGTACGCGATGCCCAGATGGACGACGACGGTCTGAATATTGTTGCTCAGGTGCGCAATGGGGCGAGCAGCAGTTTCCATTTTATCGGAGGGCGAAAGGCTGTTTCGGCGCGGGTAGACGGCCGGCCGGTGCCCTTGCGGCGGAAGTCCGCGACGGGACTGGCCAGCTTCACTTTTCGGCAGGCGCGGACGCGGCCGGTCGAGGTGGAATGGTTGGGCGGCTGGAAGACGCGGAGCGACTCACGCGAGGCCGCGCCGCAGTATGCTGATGATGACTGGAGTCTATTGCGGCGCCCCCAATCGTTGGAAGAGGCGGGTTTGCTGCAGCACGGCTATATCTGGTATCGCATGAAATTTGATCTTCCGCGCGGGGCGCGAGAGGTTCACCTGCATTATCCCGGCAACGATATTGATCATCAGCGGGTTTTTGTGAACGGGAAGGAAGTGTGGAGCGGGATTACCCGCATGGAGGAAATAGACATTTCTTCCGCGGCACGTTCGGGCACTAATGTGATTGCGGTGCTTTACCGCAACTTCTTTCATAATAAGGCCCATCCTTCCGAGGGCCCGATTATGAAGTACAGCGGGATAATGGAACCAATCCGGATTACGGGTGTACAGGCGGGCCGGAGGTTTACCAGAAAAGTGAGTGCATTCCGCGTGCAGGAGGGTCTTGGGGGCCTGAGGGCCGGATATCACCGCGGGGAGTATGATGATCGTCACTGGACGGATGTGCCCGCAGCCCGGAGGTACGTCAAACCGGCTGACACGGGGATAATTCTGTGGATGCGGCGACGCTTCCGTTACCGGGTTCGGGCGGGGTGGGAGGCGCCCTTGCGGATAGTGCTCCCGCAGGCCCGGGAACGATGTCTCCTGTATGTCAACGACGTGGCTATCGGGCACTTTGAGCCGGTAGGGCCGCAACACGAGTTCTACGTCCCGGAACCCTTGTTGAAGGGGGAAAATCTTCTGGCTGTCGTGCTTGAGGGTACTGAAGGATATCTTGATGAGCCATTGCTGGAGCCTTGTCACGAGGTGCGCGAGGTTCACGTGCGGATTTCATTTGCCTGATAGATGCGGCGACCGCCATCGTATGGCCGGCGGTTGGAGTTGCTATCCGGGGCGTTGTGTAGAAAGATACGTCGGCAGAGCAATGAAAAGGTCGCCGACAACCCGCGGAGTATGGATCTTGATGGTGGTGATAGGCCTTGCCGGATTGCCGCATGTGATTTCGGGGGCTGCCGTCCGGGCCGAAGAAGCGCGATCCTTGGATGAAAATCCTCCGACCAGTGTTGCTACCAACCGTGCGATGGTAGACAAAGTCTACCGCGATCGCTTGAAGCGCTACGGTTCAGACGGCAATTTTCTTATCAGACGGGGGCTGATAGCCGATCGGCGGAAGCGTTCGGTGCGGATCCAGGCTGAAGCGATCGCCATGAACACGATTGATCCGGTTGAATTTTTCCTGATCGCCGAGGACAGTGGCCACGACTATGAGGCCCTGGCATATTCCTTCGCGCGTCCATCGGACATCCATCAAGCACTGGAGTTCATTGGTATGACCGCGGGGCGTCCTGTGAATTACGAGAAGCTGTTTATGTGGCCGAAAGGGGAACGTGTATGGATGACATTTTCATGGGAAGAGCAGGACGCCTCCGGAAACGTCGTTGCGCGGCAGGAGCCTGCTGAGAAGCTGATAATCGATTCGCGCAGCGGACGTCATTTGCCGGTTGAGGGGTTTTGTTTTGTCGGCTCACAATGGGTTGCCGGAGAGGGGGATGCAAAGCCGGTATATGCGGCGGATGTGTACGACCCTGAGTCCATCGCTTCGGATTACAATGAACCATTGACGGTATTGGATATTCCGCGCAAGGTCGTGCAGGGCGAAGTATATGGGTATCAACGCGTCAATCCGCGTTGTCGTCTGCCGGCGGGATCGCTTGTCGAGATAATCCTGCGGCCGGAATTCTCCGGCGGACAGCACCGCGTCGTGGATTTGTCGTTACGTGTACTGGCGCGGCGCGGCGGTGGCGGGCGGGGAATGAAATGCATGCGTTTTGTTTTGGAGACTCCTGCTGGAGAGCGTTTAGGACGTGGGGACCGATTGAAAGATATGTTGGCGGTTTTCGAGCGGCTGGAAGAGAAGGGGCACGATATTTTTCTGACTGTACGTCCAGATCATGCTCTGAAGCTCATATGCGTGCGAGATTTCTATATTTTTCTTTCCGGTATGTTGAAGGGGACCTCCCTGCGGATAGAACCGCCGGTGGAGGGTGATCTGTACTACAGGGCTTTTCTGCCTCCGGAATCCTTACGCGATCCCAAGCGGCGTCCCGGTCAGCCGTGGGAGTTGCATTTGGATCGCATGGTTTCGGGGACTCTCACCGGACGGCTGGTTCATATCGAAGAAATTTGGCACGGGGACGAGGAGCAACCGGAGTTCAAAAGTACCGCATTTGCCTGTCCCGGACCCGCAGCTCTGGCTGAACGCTTGGGACCCGGAACCGGGGGGTTGCCGGTCCTGCTGGTGTTCGCGGATCCCGACATAACCTACGGTGGCTTGCTGGACTTTATTCACCCGGTGACTGAGAGTCGGCCGACGGTTTATGTTTTCCTTGAGTCTTCTTCTTCGGCCGCCGATCGGTCGGCCGCCCGCTGTCAAGGACGCTACGTACCTTGAATGCCATACCCTCGCGGGTGAATGGTTTGGGGAGCAGGGGGGCGACGTGTGTACCGGTGTCCGCCCCGAGCCGCTCGTCGGTGAAACCAGACATGTACAGAACCTTGAAATCGCTGCGGATTTTCCGGAGGCGCTCGACGAGTTCACGTCCTCCGATATGCGGCATGACCACGTCGGTCAAAACCAGGTCGATTGGTTTATCATAGCGTTCGCAGATAAGGAGGGCCTCACCTCCATGACGTGATTCAAGCACGTGGTAGCCGAGAGAGCGCAGCATCCTGACGCTGAGATGACGCACGGTGTCTTCGTCTTCGACAACCAAAATGGTTTCGGTGCCACGGGGAAGGGGCCGGACCGCCGGATGTTCGGCGGGGCGTGCGGGGCGTTTCGCTGGCGGCAAATAGATGACCACTTCGGTGCCGACATTGACCTCGCTGTGAATTTCTATGTAGCCGTGAAATTGCTTGACGATACCGTAGACTGTTGCCAGTCCGAGGCCGGTTCCCTTGCCCTGTTCCTTTGTTGTAAAGAAAGGTTCGAATACATGCTCTAGAACGTCCGGGGGCATGCCGGTGCCAATGTCGCGCACGCAGATTTTGAGGTATTCACCCGGCTCGATGCCGACTCGTGCGCGGCAGAAATCGGCGTCTAGGACAACCCGCTCGGTTTCAATGGTGAGTTTGCCGCCTTTCGGCATGGCATCGCGTGCGTTCACCGCCAGATTTATGATGACTTGTTCCAAGAGGCCCGGGTCGGCCTCGGTGTCGCCGGCATCTTCACCCAGGACAGTAACCAGTTCGATATCCTCTCCCAATGTCCGCCTCAGCAGCTGATCCATTTCCATTACCACCGCGTTTACATTCACCGTACTCATGCGCATGACTTGTTTGCGTCCCAGCGCCAAGAGCTGGTGGGTGAGTTTCGCAGCCCGTTCGCCTGCCCGTACTATTTCGCGGACATCGTCGTAGATCGGATCGGAGCGTTCTATGCGGTCGAGGATCATCCGGCTGAAGCCAAGGATCGAGGTCAGGAGATTATTGAAGTCGTGGGCTATTCCTCCGGCGAGCCGCCCGACACTTTCCAGCTTCTGTGACTGCCGAAATTGCTGTTCGAGTTCCACTTCGCGGGTGACGTCGCGCATGACGGCAACGTAGTTGACGATATTGCCGTCAACATCACGGATCGGCGAAATAACTTCATCAACCTCATAGAGTGTTCCGTTCTTGCGGCGGTTCACTATGCGTCCCGACCAGACCTTTCCGGCGGAAAGCCGTGACCACATGCTGCGGTAGAATTCGCTGCCGTGGCGGTTACTTTTGAGAATGCGTAGATTCCGCCCAATTGCTTCATGGCGGCTGTAGCCGGTGATGTGTTCAAAGGCGGGGTTGATATATTGGAGTGTGCCGTGGACGTCGGTTATCATAACAGCTTCGGCCGCTTGAGCGACAGCGCGCGCCAGGCGCTCGCGTTCTTTCTCGGCCTGCAGGCGTTCCGCGGCTTCCCGTGCCAGGGCGGCCAAGTCCGCCATTGTTCCGGCGAAGTTCTGCTCCTCAGGTTCCCAAGCCCGGGGCGATCCGACTTGCTCATGGCAGATCACGCCGATAGTCTGCCCGTTCATCCGGATCGGTGCGTTGAGCATGGAGACAATGTTTAGGGGTTCAAGATACGTTCGAGTAAATTCCCGCGTGCGTGGATCATTACGGGCGTCATGTGCGGGAATGGCGCGGGCGAGTTCCAGTTCGTGGAAATAGGCAGGATAGTCGGCCACCTTCACGGTGTCACCGCGTGTGTGAGAGCGGGAGCTGCGCAGAAAAATATCTTCGCAGTGCAGTTCACTCCGGTCCTCGTTGAAAAACCAGATTCCAACGCGTTCGACTTCAAGCGTATCGGCTGCGGCCTCGGTAATGATCCGTAAGGCTTGATGGAGGTTGCCGGAATAGAGCGCGTCGCTGCCGGTCAGTTCCACCAGTACCCTATTTTGGCGTCGCAAGCGCGTTTCATATTGCTGGAGGATATGCTGGGCCCTCTTCTGATCGGTGATGTCGGCAAACTGTTCAATATGGCCGCCCATGTACAGTCCCGACTGAATCGGCTGGACCCAGTACTCCAGCCATCGCTCGCTGCGCCCATTGGCGGGAACAACGTGGCAGACACTGTGCGCGCGTTTAGAGTCTCCTCCTTCAGAGGCGAACACCTCCCGGCGGAGAACGCCGGGGTCGTCGAGAACGTCCTTGATGCGGTCGAGGATGACTTCGCGTTGCCTGCCGATTATTTGGCGCCGTGGTATTCCGAAGAAATCCTCGAATGCTTCGTTGACCCATACTGCCGAGGAGTCTGCATCGAATATCGCCGTCGCTACCGGCGAAGCGTTGAGGACATCGTCCGCGAGTGACCTGTATTTCTCCTCGCTGGTCCACAGTTCTTCGATGGCGTGTTTGCGTTCCAATTCGGCGGCGGCGCGGACAGCGAAGATCTGCACCAGATTGCGCGCCATTTCCGCATTCTTTAGTTGGTTGCGGCTCATTACGGCCAAGACACCGAGACAATTTCCCCGCGAATCCAACAGTGGCGCACCGATATATCCTGATGCCTTGCGCCCCCTGATTCTTGCCGCGGTGGGGTATGCGCCGGTGACATCGTTTGGATGGCAGATCAATTTTTTACCGGCCACCACAGCCTCGCATGGTGAGCCTTTGAGGCGGCATCGAAAGTTATCCTGGATTTCGCCGTCTGCATAGACCGCCAAGGTCAAGGTCTCCGTCTTGGAACCGGGTGCAAGCTCGCAGAGAATGACGTGTTCCACACCGAGCGCTCTTGCCAGGCTTTCGACGAGGGCGTAGAAGAAGGCAAAGCCGGTGGCGGCCGAGACCCCGCGGGCGACTTCGCTAAGAGCATTTTCCATTTGCCTGCGCATGGTGACGTCATGTACGTGCGCCAGATAAACCCGCCGATTCTGCAGCAGAATGCGTGATATGAAACACTCCAGGTGAAGGGTCTCATCACGGTGGGTGAGAGACGATTCGATCATGCGCGGCACATCGTCGCTGATGGCCTGAGAGAAGTCGGAGATTTCGTCGCGCAAAGGAAACAGTTCGGGAAAACTACGGCCAATTATCTTGGAGAGATCGAGCCCCCATAAGCGTGCCGCTGCAGGGTTGGCTTCCAGAATCCGTTTCTGTTCGTCCAGCAGGAGGATTGGTTCGGGGGAGTTTTCGAAGAGGCTGCGGAAACGGCGCTCACTTTCTACCAAAGCTCCCGTCCGTCGGCGCAACTCCTTTTCCAGGAGTTCTTCGTGTTGTCGAAGCTGATCCTCATCCTCCTTCACGCGGAGCAGTGCACGGACTTGTGCAATAAGCTCCTCTGTTTGAAAAGGCTTGCAAATATAGCCGTCCGCGCCGCTTTCGAGTCCCGCCACACGGTCACGAGCCCCGACCATCACCGCCGAAACCATGAGTACGGGGATGTGTTCGGTGGTGGAATCAGACTTGATTTTGCGGCAGACTTCAAATCCATCAATGCCGGGCATCTTGGCGTCAAGGAGGACTAGATCCGGCGGTTTTTCGTTGACGGTCTTCAGGCCTTCTTCGCCGCCGAGAGCGGTGATTATGTCTGTATCCGGAAGGTGCCGTTCCAGGACTGCCCTGAAGACCTTCAGATTGTCGGGCAGGTCGTCTATCACCAGAATCCGGTGCCTCATCAGCATCACCCCTCGCTTTCCCTGTGTTGGACTCTAGCGCAGGGCCGGGCCGCCTGCAATCTGATTATGAGGTCGGGCAAAGTGTGGGGGTGAATGAAAAAAGATCACTATTGACCGCAACGAAGAAATGGGGTTGAAAGGTAAAGGTCTAGGGTGTGACCAGCTATGGTTTCTCGAATAATGCAGGCGAGAAGGGATTCGGGCCTCGGGAAGAAGCGATCGGTGTGGCCGGTTTTTCTTTCCTGCTGATTTGGGGTGTCGGAGATTTG
>JAOZMZ010000096.1 GCA_029934055.1 Kiritimatiellia bacterium | reverse complement strand
TGTTCTCCGTGTCCTTCGTGGTTTAATCTCTTTTAGTCTAACCCTACGCTGTAATTCGGTCAGTGGCATATCTACGCAATCTCTCTGCCAGTTCCCAGCCGCGTTTTCCTCCGTATCTCACCAGACGCTCCACGACCCAGCGGATATCCTCCGCCTCCGGCACAAATGAGGGCGGCGTGCTCCAGAAGCACTGGGCCCGCATGCGACGAAACGCTCTCCGGGCCTCTCGCACCATGACCATCCGGCGGGCCTCCTCGGAACTGAGCCGGCGCCTGCCTCGCCGCCCCCCGCGCCGTCCTATCTCCGCCAGGTATCGCCGTGTATCCGCTGAAATTCTGCTCTTCATGCTTTTCATCAATATCATAAGCGGCTTATGTCGTTTATCAGCCGCTGTTGGTATTCCACGCCGCAGCGTGCTCTCCCAGCCGTTTATAAAGGCCCATGAGCTGCCTTGCGCTGTTCTCCCACGTATACTTCCGCTCGACTTCCCGCCGGTTCCATTCCCCCATGGCCCGTCGCCGCTCCGGATCATCCCTCAGCACCCGCAGAGCCTGCGCCAGCGCCCGGCTGTCGTTGACGGGCACTGTCAGCCCCCCCTCACTCCGTCCGATCAGACGCGGCACCCATTCGGTATCCGTGGTCACAACCGGCAGCCCGCTGGCCATGGCCTCCAGCGCCGCAAAACAAAACGATTCGTACTCGCTGGCGATGACCTTCACGTCGGCCGCCCGGTAGACCTCCGGCAGAACGGAATACGGCGTCTCGCCCAGGAAAACGACCCGCTCCTCCAGCCCGGCCTCGACTGCCTGCCGCCGTACACGCCGCTCGAGGGGCCCGCTGCCCGCCAGCACCAGCCGCGCCGGAACCCCGTCACTGCAAAGTTCCCCAAAAGCCCGCAGGAGCACTTCATGGCGCTTGACGGCATGGAAACGTGCCACGTACAAGACCACGTATTCCCCTTCGCCGATGCCCCGCTCACTCCGGAAGGCACTCGTCCCCGGCCGGAACCGTTCCACGTCAACGCCGTTCTGAATCGCCGTGCAGGCCCTCCCACCCGCGCGCCGCACCGCGGCGACGGTCGCCCCCGCGGCAATGACCGCGTCGGCCGCTCCGATCCCGCCCGCACTATCATAGAAATCCGGTGCAGTCAGCCGCATCACCACCGGCAGGCGCCCCCCGCCGCGCTTGTAACCCGCCGCGAACCACGGCAACTCGCATACCTGAACCACGTCGAAGTCATCCTCGCGTCCACGCACCCAGCCCGCCGCCCGCTGCTCGAAGAGCCGGAAATCCAGCATGCGCACCCGCCACCCGCCACGGACCTTGTCCCAAGGAAACCAGGTCAGATCCGGTGTTCGCATCCAATGTACCCGCCCGGCCGCGTCGGACGGCTCCGCCCGCAACCGCCCCGCCAGCGGACGTGCGGCCAGGTACTCCACCCGACATCCCAGCCGCACCAGGTTGCGCCCCATCTCCAAATCAAAAGTCTCCCCGCCGCCCCGCGCCATCCCCAGCATCCGGTTGACGAACAAAACTCTCACGCCCCGCTCTCCAGCACCCGCCCGATGATCTCTTCCAGCCGGCGGCGGGTCCGTTCCCGGCTGTACTCCCGGATGCATTTCTCGCGCGCCGCGCGGCCCAGGGCCTGTGCCTCGCCGGGATGATCCAGAAGATAACCGATCGCATCCGCCAGCGCCCGCTCATCCCCCGGCGGCACGGTCATCCCGCACCCGTCGAGAATCTCCGGCAGATCGGAAACCCGCGTGGCCACCACCGGCTTGGCCATGGCCATGGCCTCGAAAACCTTGCACGGCACCTGCGTCCGCGCCAGCGGCGTGTCCCGCAGCGGCAATACGATCAGGTCCGCCAGGTCCAGGTATTCCGGCATGGCCTCACGCGGTTGCGAGCCGAGGAAGACTATCCGGCTCCCGTAGCGTTCGGACGCCCTCAGTTGCCGCAGAAATTCCGTTTCCGGACCGACCACCACCAGCCGCAAGTCCTCCCGGCCCGCCAGCCGGACCGCTTCGAGAATATCTTCCACACCCTTGTGGGGACGCACCGCACCGCCGAACAGGACCACCTTCATCCCCGCCAGCCCGCTGCGGACCCGCAACTCCTCCATCGCCGCCGCCGGCTGCGGCCGGAACCGATCCGTGTCCACGCCGAAATGAATCACATCCCCGTTGAAGCGCCGCGCCAGCGCCGACGAGGAACACATCACCCCGTCTGCGTATCTGAGCATCCATTCCGCAAGCGGGAAATAGACGTCGTCGAGTGGATGATGCAACTGTCTCAATGCCAAGGCCCCCTTCTCCACGAACGAAAGCCCCCGCCACACCGCCGAATCCAGCTCGTCGAGGTATACCAAAACCCGGGCGCCCCTCCGCCTCTTCTCCAGCAGGGCCGGCAGCAAGGTGTCCAAGTAGGCCTTGAAGGCCACGATGACCTCGCCCGTCGCCGCCCGCGCCAGCCGACGGACTCCCGCAAAAAATTCCGGGTAACGGTAAATCCGCGGAGCCGCCACTCTCACCATGAACTCCGACGCCCCGTGCATACGCCCGCCGCCGGCACCCATGTCCGGGCCGACGATCTCTACCTCGAAACGATCCGCTATCAGCCGGGCGAAATTCTCCGCCACGCCGACTATCTGCGCCGCCGCGTCCGAAACCAGAAAGGTTATCTTGTTTCTTGCCATCACTCCCGTTCCATTCAATATTCCCCTCACCCCACCCGGCCGCACGGCCGCCGGCAAGGGGCAGCGACACCGAAATGAACAGCGAACGAAAAATATTGATGATCCTCACCAGTCACCGGCTGGACTGCCTGCGCCTTTGCATGGACTGCCTTCTGGCCGCCGGCGGACTGGACACATTCGACCGGGTCGTTTTTCTCCTCAACGGCGTGCGCGGCCGTCACCGCGCATACATCGAGCGCATCATCCACGAGCATCCCGAAATCCACTGGGACACCATCGCCGGACCGCGCGGACGCGGACGGCTCATCTCCGGACTCCAGAACGCATGCGTGCGCCGCTATCCCGAGGCGGTCTATGTCAAGATAGACGAGGATACCTTCGTCTGCCGCGGCTGGATCGAACGCCTCCTCCAGGCCTACAGCGCCTTCTCCGATGACAGCGAGCTGGCCCTCATTACACCCCTCATCCCCAACAGCGGACTGGGCCTGTATCACCTTCTGCAACTGCTTCCCGACCTCGCCGCCGACTACAATCGCCGCTTCGATTTCCCCCTCACCGACGCCTTCGACGCACCGGTCTGGAAATACCCCGGCGTGGCCGAGTGGGCTGTGCGCCGCACGATCGACATGCAGCAGACCAACCGCCGCCTGCGCAGCGTAGTTACCGAGCCCTACCGGAAATTCGCCCGGCGCTTCAGCATCAACTGCATCCTCTACGACTACCGCCACTGGAAGGAAATCGGCGGAGTCCCCGAACAGGACGAGGTCGGCTGGGGTGAATGGGTGCCCGCTCACGGCAAACACAACCTCATCATCCGCGACACCATCGTGCAGCACTACTCTTTCTTCGTCCAGCAGGACTGGCTCGACCGCACCACCCTCCTGGAAGACCTGCGCCGCAGCAACCTCCCGCATACCATGCCCCGTGTGGGCTTTCTCAACTACCACCTTCCGCGTTACATCCGTATCGCCCGCCAGGTCCCGCGCATCCTCCGCCGCCGCCTCGGCATGCAGACCTGACCGGCGGCAAGCCGGCCTCACGGTAACTGCGCCAGCCACTGCCAGGCGGGCACGACCAGAATCCTGTTTTCCCCTCCGGAAAACAGACGGAAGCCTTCGTCCGGGTCGGCTTCATGAACGAGTTGAACCGCAGGAACCCCCAGCTGCTCCTGGAACCGCCGTAACGCCGAGGCAGGAGTCCGGTCGGCCAGCTTGGCTTCCACCAAAAGAACCGGTTCGTCTTCTTGAGCAATCAGGAAATCCACCTCGCGCTTGTTACGGTCTCGCAAATAGTGGAGAGTGAAATCTCCCCATCCCAAGTCATTCCACAGGTTCACCGCCCGGAGCAGCTCAAGAGCAACGGCGTTCTCGAAGCGTGCCGCCGCGTCACGCACCAGCGGCAGGTTGAAATAGTAAAACTTGGGCTCCTTGACAACCGCCCGTGAAATGCGCCGATGCCATGGCCTGATTCGAAAAATCAGGTAGAACTTCTCCAGTACCAGCAACCACTGTTTTACCGTGTTATGCGCCACCCGCATGATGCGGGAAAGCTCATTGACCGAAAGCGGCGAGCCGACCCGCGGAGGCAGCAGGCTCTCGTAGAGCAACTGTAACGATTCGAGGTCACGAATAGCCGTCAGGTCGCGAATATCCTCGCGCACAAGCTGTCGCGAATGAGTCCTGCTCCACCGCCGCCACTGGTCTTTGCCCCCCGCCAGGAACGGCTCTGGGAATCCACTGAACTCCATTATTGTCATCCACCGTTCACGGAGTTCCGGTGCCATCCGCTCAACCAGTAAGGGGTCTGAAAGAAAGCTTCCCATGTCCCGGCGCCCGGGAGAAAGTTCAGTGAGTGTCAACGGCCACATATGAAAAAGGGCGTAGCGTCCCGCCAGTGAATCTCCCGCAGTCTGGAACATCTCCAGGCGTCCACTCCCAGTAACCAAAAATCTATATTCCCGGCCGAACCTGTCGCTCAGTCCTTTGAGATAGTTCTTCCACTCCCGGTACTTGTGAAGCTCATCGAACACGACTAGAGGCACACTCTCATCCTTCCGCACGACGTCCTCTTCAAAGAAAAAAGGATCGGAAACCAACCGGTTGCGATGACTGGAAATATCCCAGTTGAAATAGAGACCATTGGTATGCCTTCGAAGCAGCATGCGGGCAAAGGTCGTCTTGCCCACCTGGCGAGGACCCGCCATAAGAATCAGACCCTTGTCCCGGACCAGGGTTTCCCATGCAGTTTTATATATTTCGCGAGCCAGCATGTTGGCAATTTTGCACCCAACTGTAAAATTGTCACGACAATTTTACAGTTGGGTATAAAATAGCCGGGATGCCGAAGAAACGTAACTCCTTGC
>JAOZMZ010000050.1:16011-17989 GCA_029934055.1 Kiritimatiellia bacterium | reverse complement strand
GTGAGGAAGGTGGTGAATGGGGTGACGAACAGGTTCCTGTACGACGGGTGGAATCTGGTTTCAGAGATCAGAGATGAGATGTCGGAGGTCCGCACGAACTATTATGTGTGGGGACTGGATCTTTCCGGGAGTCTGCAGGGCGCGGGAGGTATAGGTGGACTAATTGCAGCGGTTCAGGATGGGGAGGTGTATTTCCCCTGCTATGATGCCAACGGGAATGTGACTGAGCTGGTGGATACCAATGGCACAACCGTGGCGCATTACGAGTACGATCCGTATGGGAACATCATTGCGCAATCTGGCCCCGCCTCCACGAACAATTCCTTCCGCTTCAGCACCAAGTACTTGGACGAGGAGACGGGGTGGTATTACTACGGGTACCGGTACTACAGTCCTGAGCTGGGGAGGTGGACCAGAAGGGATCCGTTGGGGCGGGCTTTTACTCTGAACTCATATGATTTCGTCCATAATAGACCTCAACACTCCTTTGACGTCTTGGGGCTATATGATTTGAGTGGGCCAGCTCCAGGGAATACGCCTGGCATTACAACAATTCCTTCTCCGAAGTCGACTTGTTCTCCAGGGGACACAAAGATAGAAACAAGTACAATTACCTGCTCCTGTGGACAACGTGGGTCCAAAACCGAGTATTTCGAGTGTAAGAAATTTGAGATTGATTGGCACGATCCTTACAACCCAAAGTACAGACGCCATATCGAATGGTATGACTGGGTTTTGGTCAACACCGACATAAACTGCCCGTAGATTGCTATGGTTAGGTCCTCATGAAAAAAGCAGCTACTTTGATCTTTTGTTTCTTTGCAGTCCTGGTGGCTACATGTTCGGCGAACGGCGAGATTTATCGCATTGAGATCCTAGGTTTCGGAACATATGAATTTCTAGCCAAGAAGAGCGTTTCTGACGGAGAGATGCCTTGGCAGAGAAGGTCGCTTGTTCTGCCGAGAATCATTAACGAAGGTAAAGATGTTATCGAAGGACGCGTCGGCGTTTATTTCGGATTTCATTACACTATAATAGGGGAACCGATAGGGGCGCCTGTTACACTGAGAACTGTAGTGATATTCCCATCTCCAGGGCTTACAAATGCTGCAGGCAAGGTTGCTTCTAATAGCGTATACGTTGTTGCCCGCACGATCGGAGAAACGTACAGTGTGGGCTATGGCTTTGATGAGGCCGGAGAGATCCTTCCAGGGAAATGGATTATTCAGTTGTGGCATGAAGACGAGATGTTAGCTGAAAAGAGTTTTTTGATAATTGAAGGGCATTAGCCCGAATTCGCCACGAATAAGATAGGCGGTTTTTCCTTAAGCGGCTGTAATGCAACCTGTTAAGAAAGAAAAGATAAGGACTAAATCGCCTGGGACACTTGTAGCACTTCTTCGGCCCTGTTTCCAAGCTGTAAATCCCGTAAAGTTGAGGTGGTTTTCAACGGCGGGCGTACGGGTCAGGCTCTCTGGCATCGCTCCATGGCACTCTCGGATTGGAACCAGCGCTTAAGAATCATGTTTTCGGTATTCGTCCGAAGTCCGCCTTTCGTTGGAATTTCCGGTTTTGCAGTTTGGCTTCCACGCTTCACACTCGTCGTTGTAGCAACCGGTCTGTTGCCGGTATGCTCCGCCGACATCTTGAAAGGATTGCAAACCCCGGCTCCTAAAACTTTCAGACATTGGAAAGCTCGAACGGCAAAACTTCCAAAGATTGGAAAAACTTATGGCAAAACTTCCAAACATTGGAAACTTTTCATCAAAAACTTCCAAGGATTGGAAATCTCAGGACTTAAAACTTCCGAAGATTGGAAAAGCTTATAGAAAAACTTCCAAAGATTGGAAAAATTGTGCTGGGCTTTTCTTTCCCTGGAGGGATCCCACAAAGGGCGCAAGGAAGAGGTAAGAAGAGAAGAGCCTCTCGCAAAGGGCGCAAAGGTTGCAAAGGAGAGGGAAGAAAGGAAGAGGGAAGA
>JAOZMZ010000050.1:0-15911 GCA_029934055.1 Kiritimatiellia bacterium | reverse complement strand
GATCGCAAAGCACGCAAAGAAGAGGTAAGAAGAAAAAACCTCTCGCAAAGGGCGCAAAGGGCGGAAAGAAGAGGGAAGAAGGGAAGAAGAGGGAAGAAGAGGGAAGAAGAGAAGAGCCTCTCGCAAAGGGCGCGAAGGGAGAGACGGTTGATGGTTGTTGAGTTGATGGTTGATCGTGTTGGGGATGGGGAAGGGGATGGATGCAAAGAAACATCTCTTATCCCGGAACAATTTACAACCCAGCGACCGGCAACCATCAATCCCATCTGTCTTACCGCAACCTCCCTGGCCGACGCAGCCGCGACGTAGTCGGCCGCCTTTATGTGTTATGTGTGTTCATTTTGATGACGCACCATTTTTTTTGGTGTTCGGGCTTCAGCGGGAAGGGGGAGCCGCGGGGGGGGATATCAGGTACGGTAGTTGGGGGCTTCCTTGGTGATCTTGACGTCGTGGGGGTGGGCCTCGACGACTCCGGCATGGGTGATTCTGACGAAGCGGGCGAAGGAATGCAGCTCGTCTATATTGCGGCACCCGCAATATCCCATTGCGGCCCTGAGTCCGCCGGAGAATTGGTTCATGACTTTTTCGACGGTTCCGGAATAGGGGACCATGCCTTCGATTCCCTGGGGGACGAGTTCTTCCTCGGGGATGTCGGCCTGGGCATAGCGCTGGCGGCTGCCGAGGCGGGTTTGCATGGCGCT
Source organism: Kiritimatiellia bacterium (assembly GCA_029934055.1). Lineage (GTDB taxonomy): Bacteria > Verrucomicrobiota > Kiritimatiellia > B70-G9 > B70-G9 > JAOZMZ01. The sequence continues at coordinate 15,210 of JAOZMZ010000050.1, read as the reverse complement.
GAGGCTTCCCATTCCGCGGTAAAGGACGTACTGGCGGCCCTGGAAGAGGATTTTTTCCCCGGGACTTTCCTCGGTGCCTGCGAGCACGGATCCCATCATGACCGTATCAGCGCCGGCGGCAAGGGCCTTGGCGACGTCACCGGAATTGCGGATGCCGCCGTCGGCGACGACGGGAATGGCGCCGCGCAGGGCACGGGCGCACTCGTAGATGGCGGTGATCTGGGGTATGCCGACGCCGGCGATGACGCGGGTGGTACAGATCGAGCCGGGTCCGATGCCGACCTTGACGGCGTCGGCGCCGGCCTTGTGGAGGGCGACGGCGGCCTCGGCGGTGGCGATGTTTCCGGCGATAACGTCCACGTCCGGGTGATGTTTCTTGATCCATGAAGTCATTTCGATCACGCCGCGGGTATGGCCGTGGGCGGTGTCGATGACGAGGCAGTCGACTTCGTTCCGGCGGAGGACGGCGACGCGGTCGTAGTCGCCCGGCCCGACGGCGGCGGCGACACGCAGGCGGTAACGGTCGTCGCGGTTGTACATCGGCCGGACGTTATGGATGAGGGTTGAGACGTCGGTATAGCTGTAGAGACCGACGAGTTTACCTTCGTTGACGAGGGGCAACTTGCCGATCTTGTGTTTCTGCATGATATGGTAGGCGTCTTCGAGGGTGGTGTCCGGTGGGGCGGTGATAACCTGGCTGGTCATGATATCCGCGATGGGGGCGTTGGGGTCGGGGGCGAACTTGATGTCGGCGGCGGTGAGAATGCCGACGAGGCGGTCGTTGTCGTCGAGAATGGGGAAGCCGCTGAAGGAGTAACCTTTTTCCGCGCGGATGCGCTCGACGTCGGCGAGGGACTGGCGGGCGCGGAAGGTGACCGGATTCTGGATGAGTCCATTGAGGTGATGTTTGACGGTGCGCACGACGGCGGCCTGTTCTTCGGCGGAGATATTCTTATGGACGACGCCGATGCCGCCGAGCATGGCCATGGCGATGGCCATGCGGGTTTCGGTGACGGTATCCATGGCGGCGCTGACGAAGGGGATATTGACGGTGATGTTACGGGAGAAGCGGCTGGAGAGATCGGTTTCCGAGGGGAGGAAATCGGCGTAGCGGGTGACCAGGGAGACGTCGTCGAAAGTCAGGGCTTCGTGGGGGAACGAATCCATGAATTCCTGTATATGCGGGTTACGGGCCATGGGTCGGCTCCTTTTTTTTGGATGGATACGATGGGGGCAAAGCGGCGGAGAGTCAATGAGAAGTTTGGCATTTGGGGGTTGTTGCGGGGGTTATTGAACGTGGTGGGGGTCATTCAGCCGGGTATTGGGGGCGACATTTTTCAAAAAAATATTTGACGCAAGGTGGGGAAAAGTGTTTTAAAGTGGGACAAGAGGTCATTATGGTGGCAGATAAGCACAGTGAGAATCAGAGTGAAGGGTTGCGGGAGGGGGTGTTTGTCAACACCTACACGCATACGCTGGATTCCAAGAAGAGGCTGACGATTCCTTCCGAGTGGCGCGAGCTGGTGGGTGTGCCGGGACGGCTGCTGGTATTGCCGGGGATAAAAGTCCGATGCCTGTGCCTGTATCCCGCGCATGAGATTACCCGTCGGTTGGAGAAGCTCCGTTCGCTTTCCATCGCCGATGCCAAGGGCCGGCAGCTGGCCCGCACGCTCGCCGCGCGCTCGGATTTCGTGCCCTGGGACTCACAGGGGAGGATCAGGATCAAGGATGAGCTGCTGGAGTACGCGGGGCTGGAGAACGTGGTGGTGCTGGTGGGGGCTTTTGACCGTTTCGAGTTGTGGAACCCGGACCGCTGGAAAGAGGAAAGCGGGGCGGTTGATGACCCGGCGCTGGAAGAGGCGGCGCTGTACGTAGGTTTTTGATGACGCTTGGACAGCCGGAGACGGAAGGCGAGTAAAATTCAGGAGGGCGCGCAGATGAAGGTGATAGGAATTGCAAGATTCCTGGGGATCAACGGGTCGGTGGAAGGAGTGCGGACGCAGGAGCGGCGCTTCGACCTTCCGCGCGAGCGGCGGCCGGGCCATGCGGGGGCGTTGATCATCAGGCAGGAGGCATTGGGCAGGTTGCTGGGGGTGGGGTTGCGTTCGGGCATGGGGTCCGCGCCCGAGGCGCATCGTTCGTTGACAGTGTGAGCGGGCAAGGAGTTCGTCCGTAACGGTGGGTGATGATTCGCGCAGGGCGGCGGGAGGAGACGCTCATACGCCGGTGATGCCGGCGGAGGTGCTGGAATTGCTGGCGGTACGCGAGGGCGGTCGCTACGTGGACGGAACGGTCGGTGCGGGCGGACATGCGCGGATGATATGCGCGGGGATGGGATCATCCGGGCGGCTGCTGGGGCTGGATGTGGACGCGGCGGCCTTGGCGGAGGCGGGCCGCCGGCTGGAGGAATGGCGCAGACAGGTGACGCTGGTGAGAGAGAATTTTGCAGAGATCGGTCAGGTGGCGCAGCGGCTGGGATTCCGGCCGGTGGACGGAGTCTTGCTGGATCTGGGTCCGAGCAGCATGCAGTTGGATGATGCGCGGCGCGGTTTCAGTTTCATGCGCAAGGGACCGCTGGACATGCGGATGGACGCGCGCAGCGGGCGCACGGCGGCGCAGATCGTGAACGAGGCGTCGGAGGAGGAACTGGTGAGGTTGTTGCGGGAATACGGTGAGGAACGCGCCGCGCGGCGGATTGCGCGGGCGATCGTGCGCGAGCGCGAGCGGGCACCGATCGAGGACACGCCGCGGCTGGCGGAGATCGTCGTGCGGGCCCGTGGCGGACGGCGGGGCAGGACGCATCCGGCGACGAATGTCTTCCGTGCCTTGCGGATGGCGGTCAACGACGAGGCGGCGAATCTCGAGCGGGGGCTGGAAGGGGCACTTGAGGTGCTGGCAGGCGGCGGGCGGCTGGTGGTGATCAGTTTTCAGAGTTTCGAGGATCGGATGGTGAAGGATTGTTTCCGGGCGCATGCCGGGCGCTGGGAGTCGCTGCAGGGCGGCGGCCGGCGGCGGATCGTGAAGGAGCCGGAGGTGAGGATTCTTACGCGGCGCCCGTTGCGGCCGGGTGCGGACGAAGTGCGCAGCAACCCGCGGGCGCGTTCGGCGCTGGTGCGGGCGGTGGAGAGGGTGGCGTAAGATGGCACGACGCAGGCGCAGGCGGAGCAGGAACAAGAAAGTGCGGCGCGATGGGTTCATTTTCCCCACGCCGCTGGCGACGGTCTTGTGCACGGCGGCGCTGCTTTCGCTGGGATACCTTTGGCTGCGCGGGCGTTGTGATGCGCTGGCGGGGCGCATCGTGGTGCTGGAGAAGAAGCTGGCGGAGACTCAGCGGCGGCGGGAGATGGAGGAGTACAAGTGGTCGGTTATGAAATCGCCGGCGAACATCGAGCGTTCGCTGCGGCGTTTCGGGATAAGGATGACGTGGCCGAACGAGGAGCGGGTTGTATACATTTCGAGACGGGAATGCGAGCGGGTGATGGAGGATGAACGGTGCGCCGGCGGCCGCCGTAAAGCGCGGGAGATGAGGGTGGCCATGAATGAATGATCTCCGTTACAGGTGGCGGATGCGGTTCCTGTCCGCCGCGGTAATAGCAGCGTTGGCCGGGCTGAGTGTTCGCCTGGTTTTTTTGCACTTGGGCCCCAACGAAGCGCTGCGGCGGAAGATCGTGAAGACGCGGCGGGTGGAACGCCGCCTGCGCGGGGGGCGCGGTCGCATATTCGACCGGCGTGGTGAGATCATGGCGCTGGACGTGGCGGTGAAGAACGTTTGTGCAGACCCCAAGCTTCTGCACGAGAGCGGTTCGTTGCAGGCGGTGGCGTTGCGCCTGGCGCGGCTGCTGGAGATGGAACCGGCGGTGTTGCTGGCGCGTCTGGACCTGCCGCGGCGTCGTTTCGCATACGTCAAGCGGCACGTTCCCCCGGAAGTCGGCGAGATGATCCGCCGCATGAAGCTGCAGGGGGTGTTCTTTCAGGACGACGTGGCCCGTTATTACCCGCACGACCAGTTGATGTGTCACGTGGTGGGCTTCGTGAACATGGAGCGGGTGGGCAGTGCGGGGGTCGAGCAGAAGCTCGACAGGTACCTGAAGGGGACGCCGGGGCTGCTGGTGAGCGAGAGGGACGGGCGGCGTCGCGAATTGTACGACCGGCGCACCGTCGAGGTTCCGGCGAGTGCGGGGGCGGACGTCTACCTGACGCTGGACGTGGAACTGCAGTACATGGTCGAAAAGGCGTTGGACGAGGCCGTGAGCGAGAACGCGGCCAAGGGGGCCTGGGCGATCGTCGAGCGGGTGCGCACGGGGGAGATACTGGCGATGGCCTCGCGCCCGGCGTTCAATCCGAACGAATTCCGCAAGAGCGATCCGGAGAGCATGCGCAACCGGGCGATCGCCTACGTGTATGAACCGGGATCGACGTTCAAGCTGGCGGTGATTGCGGCGGCCCTGAACGAGGGGCTGGTCACCGCCGACGAGGTGATCGACTGCGAGAACGGCGTGTGGATGTATCGTGGGCGTCCACTGCGGGACTACCATGCACACGGTCGCCTGAGCGTGGCCGACGTGCTCAAGAAATCGAGTAATATCGGGGCGGCCAAGATCGCCCTCAGGTTGGGACCCGAGCGTCTCGACCGCTACCTGCGCGCGTTCGGATTCGGGCGGCGGACGGGAGTCGGGCTGCCGGGCGAGCAGGCCGGGATCCTGCATCCGCCGCGTGCCTGGTCGGCCCTGAGCATTACGCGCATCGCGATGGGGCACGAGGTGGCGGTGACGGCTTTGCAGATGCTGGAGATGGCCTGTGCGATCGCCAACGGCGGGTATCTGATGAGGCCGTATGTCGTCAGGCGCGTGGTGGACTGGCGGGGCCGGGAACTGATGGCGGCCGAGCCGCGGGTCGTCGCGCGTCCCATCCGGGAGGCGACGGCGGACCTGATGAGGAGATTGATGGTGCGGGTGACCGAGCCGGGGGGGACGGGGTGGCGCGCGGCGTTGGCGGGGTACCGGGTGGCCGGCAAGACGGGAACGGCGCAGAAACCGGTGCGCGGGGGGTATTCCCGCACGGCTGACGTGGCTTCGTTCGTGGGCTTCCTGCCGGCGGAGGATCCGGAATTGGGGATCATCGTGGTGGTTGATGAGCCTCAGCCGCGGCACACCGGGGGGGCGGTTGCGGCGCCGGTATTTCGGAAAATCGCAGAACAGGCGGTACGTTATCTTGATATCAGGTCCCCGGGCGGCCGGGGTGGCGGCCTGGAGACGGACACATGAAGGAGGGAGGCGGGCGGTGATTCTGGGGCGGTTATGCCTGGAGACGATGAAACTTGAAGCGCTGATAGAAGTCATCCAGTCGCTGCGGATCCGGGGTCCGCGCGGCTGTGAGGTGCGCGGGATCGCGTATGATTCGCGCAGTGTGCGGCCGGGCTATCTCTTTGCGGCGCTCAAGGGCGAGCATTTCAACGGTGAGGATTTTGTTGCCGATGCAGTCGAGCGCGGGGCGGTGGCGGTTTTGGCCGAGTCCGGCTGCCGCGTTCCGGAAGGTGTGGCGCTGGTCGAGGTGGAGGACGCACGCCGGGCGCTGGCGGAGATGGCGCGCGCTTTCTACGGTGATCCGGCGGCGCGCATGAAGGTATTCGGCGTAACGGGCACCAACGGGAAGACCACGACGGCGTTCATGTTGCGGGCGATCCTGGCGGCGGGCGGGGACGACGTCGGGCTGATAGGGACGATTCACTATCGCATCGGCGCGCGGATCATTCCCGCCGGCCGGACCACACCCGAGGCGCCTGACCTGCAGGCGATGATGGAGCAGATGCTGAATGCGGGTTGTCGGAGCGTGGTGATGGAAGTTTCGTCGCATGCGCTTGATCAGGACCGGGTCTGGGGGATTGATTTCGATGTCGGCATCTTTACCAACCTGACCCCGGAACACCTGGACTATCACGGTGACATGCGGGGTTATTTCGAGGCCAAGGCGCGGCTTTTCAAGGACCTGGGTGAACAGGGGAAGCGGGCCACGGCGGTCATAAATCTGGACGATCCCTGGGGACAGCGCCTGGCAGAGTTGGAATTGCGGCGGGTGGAAGAGATAACCTACGGAACACATCCGCTGGCACAGGTACGGGCATTTGACATCAGGTCCGACCGGCGGGGCATGGTGTTTGGAATTGAGAGTCCGTGGTGGCGCGGGACGGTGCGCCTGCCGCTGATCGGGCGGTTCAACGTCGGCAATGCGCTGGCGGCCTTCTCGGCGGCGGTCGGCACCGGCACTGATCCGCGCACGGCGGTCGCCGCGCTGGAAGAGATGCAGGCGGTTCCGGGCCGCCTGGAGGAAGTCCCGGGCGCCGGCGGGCGTCGGGTTTTTGTGGACTATGCGCACAGCGAGGATGCATTGCAGCAGGCACTGGAATCCTTGCGGGAGATTTGCGAAGGGAAATTGCTGGTGGTTTTCGGGTGCGGGGGCGACCGCGACGCCGGCAAGCGGCCGCGCATGGGAGCGGTGGCGCGTCATCTTGCGGATTACACGGTGATCACCAGCGACAATCCACGCAGTGAGGATCCAGCCCAGATCGCCCGGGAGATTGAAGAAGGCTTTGGGGCGGGTGGCGCCCATGAGATCGTGCTCGACCGCAGGGAAGCGATCGCCAGGGCGCTGGACATGGCGCGCGAGGGCGATATCGTGGTCGTGGCCGGTAAGGGCCACGAGACCTATCAGGAATTTGCGGATACGGTGACATCCTTTGATGACCGCGAGGTAGTGAGAAGTATTCTCGAGGAGCGGAAGGCTTGAGCAGCAGGCGTAACAACGGTGGGCCGCCGGTGGCGGCGGAGCGTGGGCGTGGTGCGATCGAGAACGGGGCGGGACGTTTTTATCAGCTCGACGCCGAGCGGCTGGCATACTGGACCGACGGGACCTGGATGCATGGCACGCCGGCGGTGTTGCGGGGTATCGCCCACGACACGCGGGCGCTGCGGCCGGGTGAACTGTACCTGGCCCTGATCGGGGATCGTTACGACGGGCATGATTTTATCGAGGAGGCCATCCGTCGGGGCGCGGTGGGCGCGGTGGTTGCGAGGGGGCGAGTGAGCCGGCTGCCCAGGGAATGGCCGCTGCTGGGGGTGCGGGATACGCGGGAGGCCCTTAACGACATCGCGCGGGGACATCGGCGGATGATGACGGGTCGCATTGTCGGCGTGAGCGGAAGTGTCGGCAAGACCACCGTCAAGGAGATGCTGGCGGACGTCCTGGGGGTGCTTGGCCCGGTGGCGCGCACGCCCGAGAACTGGAACAACGACATCGGCCTGCCGCTTAGTCTCATCCGCATGCGTCCGGACGACCGTTGGGGGGTGTTCGAGGTCGGCATGAATCATCCGGGCGAGATGAAAACCCTTTGCGGCCTGATGAAACCGGACTGGGCGGTGCTGACGACGATCGGACCGGTGCACATGGGTTTTTTCAACAGTGTCGAGGAGATAGTCGCTGAGAAGGCGGAACTTTTCCGCGCGTTAAGGGAGGACGGGCTGGCTTTTGTCAGCAGCGATCAAACGGCTTTCGCAGAGCTGGCGGCGGCTGCGCCGTGCCGCGTGGTGCGTGTTTCCACCGGTGGAGATCAAGCGGCGGACTATCTTCTGGAGCGCGGTGCGGCTACCGACGGCGAGATGGTGGTGCGGGAACGGAAGACGGGCGCCAGTTTCCGTTACATTCCCCCGTTGCCCGGTGAGCACATGCTTGAGAACACGCTTCTGGCGATAGCGGTGGGGCGTGAGGCCGGGGTCGCGCCGGAGCCGCTGGCGGACGCCTTGCGTGCCTACCGTCCGCCGCCGATGCGCTGGCAGGTGATTCTGCACGGCGGGGTGCGGTATATCAACGACGCCTACAACGCCAACCCGGTGAGCATGCGGGCGGCGTTGCGGACCTTCGCTGCGGTTGGGGTGCACGGGCGGCGCTGGCTGGTGTTGGGGGGCATGTGGGAACTCGGACGGTTCGAACGGCGGGAACACCTGGCGTTGGGACGCGAGGTGGCCAAGGGGGAGTGGGCCGGTTTGATCGTGGTGGGTGAGTTGGGTGCGCTCATCGCCGAAGGTGCGCGGGAGGCGGGCTGGCCGGCGGAGAGGATCATCGTTGCGGCGGGGGTCGAGGATGCCGCCGCGGAACTGCAGGCGCGCACGGGTGCGGGGGACGCGGTGTTGTTGAAGGCCTCGCGCGGTGAGCGGCTGGAACGGGTTCTGGAGGCGATCCGGCAGCAGGCGGCTGATTGAGGAAAATGAACATATGAAAGGAGAAAGATGTTGCGACACTCGGCCGGCTCGGGCGGCGGGCCGACGGGTATGGGTTGAGTTTGCCGCGCGGCGGTATGAGCTGGCGGGCTGCAAAAACGGAGTACCTGGATGTTGTACTACCTGCACTTGTTGACGGGGTTGTTTTCTCCCCTGCGGATATTCCGCTATATCACCGTGCGTGCGTTCGGTGCGGCGGGGACCGCATTCGTGCTTTCGTTGGTGTTCGGTCCGGGGCTGATCCGGATATTGCTGCGGCATCACATCGGGCAGCGGGTGCGGCGTGAGGAGGCGTTGCCGCTCTACGAGTTTCACGGGCGCAAGGAAGGGACGCCGACGATGGGCGGGTTGATGATAATCGCCTCGGTGGTTCTTTCGGCCCTGCTGTGGGCGGTCCCGGTCAACCGCTACGTGCTCCTGGCCTTGGGAAGCCTGGTCTACATGGGATTGGTGGGATTCTGGGATGATTACCTGAAGGTCCGCCGCGGCAGTTCGCGCGGGCTCGGGGTGAGGGGCAAACTGTTCTTGCAGACCCTTTGGGCGCTCGGGCTGGCGCTGAACCTGTGGGCCGGGAAGGAGACGCACGAATTGGTCCGCTGGTTGATGGTGCCGTTCGTCAAACGCCCGGTGATCACCGGGATGAGTTTTGCGGCGGTGGCCTTGTTCATCTGGGTGGTGGTGGTGGGTTCGTCGAATGCGGTGAACCTGACCGACGGTCTGGACGGGCTGGCCATCGGGTGCAGCAATTCGGTGGCCCTGGCGTATCTGGTTATGGCGTACGTGGCCGGGCATGCACGTTTTGCGGACTATCTGCAGGTTCCGCACGTGGCGGGAGTGGGAGAACTGGCGGTGGTCTGCGGGGCATTGCTCGGTGCCGGGTTGGGGTTCCTGTGGTTCAACTGTCATCCGGCACGGGTTTTCATGGGAGACACGGGCAGCCTGGCGCTGGGGGGCTTGATCGCGGCGGTGGCGATAATGATCAAGCAGGAACTGTTGCTGGTGCTCGTTGGTGGGGTTTTTGTGATCGAGGCGGTGAGTGTGCTCTTGCAGGTGGGCTATTTCAAGGCTACGGGGGGGCGGAGGCTGTTCCGGTGCGCGCCGTTGCATCACCATTTCGAACTGCTCGAGAAGGCGCGCGCGGAACGTGAGGGGCGGCCGCCGGAGGTCGTGGAGACGATGATCACCGTGCGCTTCTGGATCCTGAGTATCATTTTCGCGCTCATAGGAGTGGCCACGCTGAAAATAAGGTAAGGGTGCATGGTCGGGCTGATCAAGAATGTCGAGCGGGCCGTCGTGCTGGGGCTCGGCCGCAGCGGAGAAGGGGCGGCGCGGCTCCTGCTGGCGGAGGGTCGCCGGGTGACGGTTCTGGACGTGGCCCGGGCGGGGCCCGTGCTGGAGAGGGCCCGCCGCCTGCGTGCGGAGGGCGCCGAGGTATGGCTGGGGCCGGAAGCCTTTCCCGATGGAGACTATGATCTTTGCGTGGTGAGTCCCGGGATCGCCATGGATTCGCCGTGGCTGATAGAACTCGAAGGGCGCGGGGTTCCCCTGGTGAGTGAATTGGAATTCGCGCGCGCATACGCACGCGGTCCGTGTGTGGCGGTGACCGGGTCCAACGGCAAGAGCACGGCGGTGGCATGGATGCGGTCGGCGCTGGAGATGGCGGGAAAAGACGTTCGGGTGGCGGGGAACTTCGAATGGGGTCCGGCCTTGAGCGCAGCCGTGCTGGAGCACCCCGCCGCCGACCCGTGGCTGCTGGAGGTGAGTTCTTTTCAGTTGGAGACCTGTTCTGGGATGCCGGTGAATGTGGCGCTGATTCTTAACATCCTGCCGAACCATCTCGACCGGCACGGAACGATGGAAACCTATCTGCGGACGAAGGCGCGTCTCCTGGCCGGTGCCGGGTCAGGGGATACCGTGATAATACCGGAAGAGTGGGCCGGTGAGCTGTCGGCTTTCTGTGGGGACGGCGCGCGCATCGTCGTGTTCGGTTCAGGGCCGGAGTGTGACTATCGGCGGCATGCCGGCGGTGTTGAAAAGAAAGGAGCGGGGGTGGTCATCGAGGGGAGCGCGTTTCCGTTCGGGGGTGCGGTTGAAGGTGAATGGGCGGCGGGGGTTGCGGCGACACTGGACGTAATGGGCGTGACCCCGGAGACGATCGCGGCTGCGGCCGGGCGGATGCGCCGGCTGCCGCACCGCGGTGAGCTGGCGGGAGAATACGGGGGAGTACGTTTCGTAGACGATTCCAAGGCGACCAATCTGGCGGCGGTACGGGTTGCCCTGGAGAGGGAGGCGGGAGCCGTACGGCTGATAGCCGGAGGTCTTTTCAAGGAGCATGACCTGGAATGGGTGATTCCATGGCTGGCGGAGAAGGTCAGCGGGGCGTACCTGATCGGAGATGCAGCCGCGCGTATGGCCAAGGCCTGGTCGCGGCGGGTGGACTGCGAGGTCTGCGGAACGCTGGAGCGGGCCGTTTTGCGGGCGGCCGAGGATGCGCGACCCGGGGAGACGGTCCTTCTGGCGCCCGGCTGTGCGAGTTTCGATCAGTTCAGTGATTACGCGCAACGCGGCGAAAGGTTTGCAGATATCGTGAAAAGTCTTGCTAAGGAGATGAGAAAATGGGAAAGAGGATGTCTTGGAGTATGATGATTGATTCGAGAACCGACAGGAGAAAAGCGATGAGGACTTCGCTGCTGGCGATATTGGTTGCGACCCTGCACGTGGTGGCGGTGGGCGCGTTTATTTTCATCCAGGGATGCGGCACCCAGCGCCCTCAGGCAGTCAAGCCGCCTCCGGCACCCGTGATGCCGCCGCGTGAGGCACCGCAGCCGATGGCGCCTGCAGCCGCTCCGGCTGCACCGACCATGGCAGCTCCCGAACCGGCGCAGACTCTGCCGGCGGCGGAAAGCTGGGAGGCGGGCAAGACCTACACGGTCAAGAAGGGGGACACCCTTTCGGGGATAGCCGCCCGCCACGGAGTCAGCGCCCGTGAACTGGCCGAGCTGAACAACATTGAGAATCCGGACAAGATTCGGGTGGGGCAGAAACTGATTCTGCCGGCCTATGCGGCGCCTCAACGCGTAAAGAAGATGAAGAAGGCCGTCGTGTCCGCAAGAAGGGTGGCGGGAGAAGGTTATGTCGTGCGGCGTGGGGATACGCTCAGCGGCATAGCGGTACGTTACGGCACGACAGTGAAGGCGCTCAAGGAAGCCAATGGTCTCAGCAGCGACAAGATACTGGTCGGGCAGAAGCTGATTATTCCGGGGGGAAAGGCGGCGCGGAAGGAGGCGGCTGAGAGCGTACCGGTGACGGAACCGTCTGCTCCGGCGCCTGCTCCGGCGGCGGCACCGGTTCCGGAGAGTCCGGTGGTGGAGCCCGGCGGGACGGCACCCGAGGCGGCGCCTGAGCCGAGCGTCGTCGGCACTGAAGAGACGTCTTCCGGCGAGGCGCAGAGTGTCGGGCAGGAATCCGGTCAGTCCTATTATTACACTGTGGTGGAAGGGGACACCCTGGAGTCCATTGCGCGGAATCACGTGGTTCTGAAAGAGGATATCATGCGGGCCAACGGATTGACGGACGAAAGTGAGATTCATCCCGGGCAGAAGCTGTTGATACCGCTGTCATCCGCGCCTTGAGGCGGGGATGATTCTCTCCATGCGCGGGGTCGGCTTGCGGGGGGGCGCCCTGTTGATCCAGCAATCCGGTGGGCGTGATGTGGAAGACGACCAGCATATTGATCGGTGCGGTGCTCATCCTCATAAGCCTGGGCATCGTCATGCTGGGCAGCACGAGCCTTGTGCAGGCCCAGATGAATTTTCATGATCCTCTCTTTTTTGTGAAGCGGCAGATCATGTGGCTGCTCGTGGGGGTGCTGATCAGTCTGTTTCTTTCGCGGGTGGACTACGAGGTGTTCGGACGGCCGGCGGTGGCATGGTTTCTGTATGCCTTCAGCGTGGCTCTGCTGGCGGCGGTGCTGGGATGGGGGGTGACGGTCAACGGGAGTACGCGCTGGTTGGGGCTTGGGCCGCTGCGTATGCAGCCCTCGGAGTTCGCCAAGTTCGGGGTAGTGGTTTTTCTGGCCTGGTGGCTGGCTAACATGCGCAGGCGGGTGATGCGTTTCTGGGAGGGGATCGCCGTGCCGTTGGGTGCGCTCGGATTGGTCGCGGGCCTCGTTTTTCTTGAACCGGATTTCGGCACGAGCATGGTGATCGGCGCAGTCGGGTTCGCGGTGGTGTTTGCGGCGGGCGCGCGCATAGGAAACCTACTTCTGGCAGGCACGCTGGGGCTGACATTTTTCTCTGTGGCGGTGATGCGGAATGCGGAACGCATGCGGCGGATAATAGCCTTCATGAATCCGCAGAAGTACGCACGCAACGAGGCTTTTCAGTTGTTGAACGCCATTTATGCCTTTGTGATCGGCGGGGCCACGGGGGTTGGTCTCGGGCAGAGTCTCCAGAAGCGCTACTATTTGCCCGAGGCGCACACCGATTTTATTTTTGCGATCATCGGTGAGGAATTGGGAGTGGCCGGATCCCTGCTTGTGCTGACGCTGTTTGCCGCGATATTCGTTTGTGGGATACGCATCAGCCGCCGCGCGCCGACGCATTTCGGGTACCTGTTGGGATTCGGGATGACCCTGACGATAACCTTGCAGGCCCTTGTGAACATCGGGGTTGTGACCGGATGCCTGCCGACGAAAGGTTTGCCGCTGCCGTTCATCAGTTTCGGTGGATCGAATCTCGTGGTTTGCATGGCGATGGTGGGGATACTGGTAAGCATTGCCCGGGCGGCGGGGGAGCAGGACGGCCGCCCGCCGGAAGCGCGGGCGATAAGGGATCGAGTCCATCGGATTTAGTTGGGGTGGATACGCAGGCCGGCGGCGGCGCGGGAACAGGTGAGGTCGTGGTGAAAGGCGTCTCTTCACGGCGGGTTTGCACGGCGGCGGTTCTTGCCGCGGTGGTCTATGGGTGTTGGGCGGGGTGTGCGCGGCGGGTGGCGGAAATCCACCGGCTGGGAGACGGGGCTGTGGTAGTGGCTTTCGGCGACAGCCTGACGGCGGGGACGGGTGCGGAGGAGGGTTCATCCTATCCCGAGGTGCTGGGAGGGCTCTTGGGGGTGCGGGTGGTGAACGCGGGTGTGCCGGGGGAAACGAGCAGTGAAGGACTGGGCAGGTTGCCGCATGTTCTGGATCTGTACAAGCCCGATCTGGTGATCATATGTCACGGCGGCAACGACATGTTACAGGGACGAGCTCTGGAGGAAGTTGAACGCAATGTCACCGCGATGGTGAAGATGGCCCAACTGGCCGGCGCCGACGTGGTCTTGGTGGGGGTTCCTGCGCCGGGACTGATATTGAGGACGGCGCCGTTTTATCGGCGGGTGGCGCGGCGTTGCGGTGTGCCGATCGAGGACCGCATTCTGGCGGAGGTACTTTCACGCGGGGGATTGAAGAGCGACGCGATTCATCCGAATTCGGAGGGATACCGGCGTATGGCTACGGCGGTTGCAGCGCTGATCCGGCGGGCCGGAGGGTAGAAGTCCGGTGCGTGCCGGGGAGGGTTTGTGTTGATCGCGGGATTGGGCGCAATCGGACCTTTACAGGGTCGGCGGCAATTGCTATTTTGCGTGCCCCGCCTCAAGTGAAAAGGGAGGCGGATGTTGAAGGACAGCGATGAGTGCGATGCAGGGAACATGTTCGCGGAAGTGCGCCGGTTGCCATTTGTCCGGGAAGACCGGGCGCGGGGAAGATGGCCCGCGCGGTCTTGCGGGCTGGAGGCTGGTGATGTGGTCTGCGCTGGTGTTTTTGTTGCCGCTGGCCGGGGCGGCGGCCGGAGCGACCTGGTTGCGGGCGAGCGGGCCCGGCCAGTTTGCGGGCGCGCTTGGCGGTTTTGGGTTGACGGTGGGACTGGTCATGGTAATTGAACGGCTTTTTTTCGGCAGTAAGGTACACGGATGAAGAAACGGCTTGCAGGTTTTCCGGGCAGGGGAACATTCGCGGGCGGGGTACATCCCGAGGAAGCCAAGGCGCTTTCGGCGGGGGCGGCGATCGAGGTCCTGCCGGTTCCCGAGCGCGTGGTGATTCCCTTGTGGCAGAACGCGGGAGCGCCCTGCAAGGCCGTGGTCACGCCGAAAACCGAGGTGCATCCCGGCGACAAGATCGGCGACGCCGAAGCGTTCATCTCCGCGCCGCTTCACGCCTCGATAGCGGGGGTTGTGCAGCGGGAGGGTGTGGCGACCTTGCCGAACGGGCGGCACGTCAGAACCGTTCCGATCAAGGGCGGTGGTGAGGGGGGAGATGCGCAGGCCACAACGGAGGATTTTTTCGGCGGCGAGTGGAGCCGCGAAGCGTTGGATGACCTTGAGCCGGAGGCGATTGCTACGGCGGTGAGGGAGGCTGGAATCGTGGGCTTGGGGGGAGCGGCGTTCCCGACGCACGTCAAGTTGAGCCGTAACCCGGATAGACCGGTGGACACGCTGCTGGTCAATGGGTGCGAATGCGAGCCTTATCTGACTGCAGATCACCGTCTCATGCTGGAGGCCGCCGAGGCGATCGTTGTCGGGGCGCTTGCGGCGGCCCGCGCGTGCGGAGCTGAGCGCGTGATCGTCGGCGTCGAGGACAACAAGGAGGATGCGGCCGCGAGCATCCGGGAGGCCGCCGGCGGCACGGGGGTGGAAGTCGCCGTGGTGGAGACCCGTTATCCGATGGGGGGCGAAAAGCAGTTGATCCGGGCTGTTTTGGGACGTGTGGTGCCGACGGGGGGATTGCCGCTCGACGTCGGGGTGGTGGTGTTGAACGTGGGGACGGCGGCGGCAGTGGCGCGCGCCGTGCTCCGCGGCGGCGCGCTGACGCATCGCGTGGTTACCGTGACCGGCCAGGGAATAGTACGCCCGGCGAACCTGTTGGTTCCGATCGGGGCGCGTTTTGCGGACCTGTTGGAGTTCT
>JAOZMZ010000095.1 GCA_029934055.1 Kiritimatiellia bacterium | reverse complement strand
CTTTCCCCTTCCTCAATCCGAAAATCATCCAGCAGATTCCCCGCCCTGTCCAACGCCTGTGCGCGTACACCCGCACCGCCGCGAACGAAATCTCCACCCTCCAGATCCGGTACCAGCCGCCGCACAGAGGCCACAAACGCCGACTTGAAAAAGGAACGCCGGAACTCGGCCACCCCCATGCGCCAGTGCCTCACGCCCATCATCCAGAAACCCGGAAACATGAGCGTCTCCAACATGTCTTTCATCGAAAAACTCCAGCGGGTGTAACCCTCCCGCTTGAACGCCAGCACGGCATTGGGTCCCGCCTCCCGCCGCCCGTCTATCAGCCGCGTCAAATGCACCCCCAGAAAAGGAAAACGCGGATCCGGCACCGGGTAAATCAGATTCCGCACATATCCCCGCCGGGAATCCTTCAATTCGTAGTACTCCCCCCTGAAAGGCACTATCTTGACCCCCGCCCTGATTCCGCACAACCGGGCCACCCTGTCCGACTGCAGTCCGGCACAGTTCACCAGGAAGCCGCTCCTCAGTTCTCCCCGCCGGGTCTCCAGCACCAGTCCATCCCCGTCCCGCCGTACTCCCAGCAGCTCGGCCCCCGTCAACACCTCTCCACCGCCCTCCCGGATATCAGCGGCATAGGCTTCCGCCACCGCCCGGAAATCCACGATCCCCGTCTCCGCAATCCACAACCCCGCTATTCCACGCACGTGCGGCTCGTATTCGCTCAATTCTTCCCCGCGCAATCTGCGCATCCCTTCCAGCCCGTTCCCCCTTCCCCGGCGTTCGAGGTCGTCCAGTCCCGCCAGGTCCCTTTCCTCCGTGGCCACCACCAGCTTCCCGCACCGCTCGCAGGCGATGCCTTTCTCCTCACAGTATGCGTACAACGCACGCCGCCCCTCCACACAATTGCGCGCCTTGAGGGACCCCGGGCGATAGTAGAGCCCCGAATGTATCACCCCGCTGTTGTTGCCCGACTGGTGCGCGGCAATGCGCTCCTCCGCCTCCAGGACCACCACCCGCCGACAGCCGCGTTGAACCAGCGCCCGCCCCGTCGCCAGCCCCACGACGCCTGCACCTACTACCACTGCATCCGTTTCCCTCATAAACTCATCCTGCTTCCCGTACCGGCGCCACTCTTCCCCTCCCGGCCCGCGCCGCAAGACATGGCGCATGTTATCCCCCAAATCCTGCTCAGCAAGATTATTCCCACCCCCCACCGGCGGATTCCGCTGCTCATCCCCGCGCCGCCGCCTTTCGTTCCATGCCGCCGGACGGCCCGCACCACACCGAATAACCCTTTCTCACTCCGCCCCCATGGGTGTATATTTCTACCGGATCAAGTTGCCGCTATGAAAATCATCATCATCGTCCTCGACTCCGTAGGCATAGGCGCCGCCCCCGACGCCGCCGACTATGGCGACGAGGGCGCCGCAACCCTGCCCCATCTGGCCGAGGCCGTCGGCGGAATCAGCCTGCCTACCCTCCAGGAATTCGGTCTCGGCAACATCACATCCCTCCTCCCCTCCGATCGGGCCCTGCCCATTCCGGGTGTTCCACCCGCCGCTTCGCCGCGTGCGGCCTTCGGCGCCATGCAGGAGGTCTCCCTGGGCAAAGACACTATCACCGGCCACTGGGAAATAGCCGGACTGGTGATGAATCCCGGTTTTCATATCTTCCCCCCCCGGCCCCCCCCCAGTGCGGCCCCCCCTCCTTTCCGCCACCGCTCCTCGAGGAATTCAGCCGCCGCACGGGGCGCGGCGTGATCGGCGACAAGGCCGCCAGCGGCACCGCCATCATTGAGGAACTCGGCCCGGAACACATCCGTACCGGCGCCTGGATCGTCTATACCAGCGCCGATTCCGTATTCCAAATCGCCTCCCACCTCGACGTCGTCCCGCTCGACGAACTCTACCGGGCCTGCGAAACAGCACGCGAACTCTGCGACCCCTATCGCGTCGGACGCGTAATCGCCAGACCCTTCAAAGGAAAACCAGGCCACTTCGTCCGCACCGAGGACCGCCGCGACTTCGCCTACAAGCCCGATGAACCCACGCTTCCCGAAATCCTCACAGCCAACGGGATCCCCGTCTACGCCGTCGGCAAAATCGAGGATATCTTCGCCCATCGCGGCATCACCGAATCGCTCCATACCGGCAACAACCGCGACTCCCAGCAGGCCGTGACCGAGTTCACCCGCCGCCCGGGCGACGCTCTCATCTTCGCCAACTTCATTGATTTCGACATGCTCTACGGCCACCGGCGCGATCCGCAGGGCTACGCCGAAGCCCTCCGTCAAACCGACGAGTTCCTCGCCGGCTTCCTGCCCATTCTCTCTGATGACGACGTCCTCATCCTCACCGCCGACCACGGCAACGATCCCACCTTCAAAGGCAGCGACCATACCCGTGAATACGTTCCTCTCCTGGTCTATGGCGCATCTGTTCATGCCGCCCCTCTCGGCGTCCGCAAAGGCTTTTACGATATCGCTGCCTCGGTTCTCGCACGCTTCGGCCTTCCGCCTTTGCCGCGCGGCGCATCCTTCCTGCCTTCCCCCGCTGAAGGCCGCCGGTCGGTTTGACACTCCGGCCTCCCTGTGCTAACTTGTGGCGTAGTTCTGGTTGTCGTTTCAAAATTGAGTACAACGGCTCGCTTTGTGATAGCGCAAAAAGCACAGGATCAATCGGGTCAAAACGGCGAAATAGCCATCTTTCTCGATACGTCTGACAATCAAGTACAGACCAGCGGCCTCTCCTGTTGCCCGCTCGGGGTCCGCTTCTACTCGAAGGAAGCCTTGCCCCTCTACGCCATCGTGGACGTTCATCTCTCCTCATCCGTCATGCACTGCAACGAACACGATTTCAACTGCCGCGGCGTTATCGTCCATTGCGAAAAAGATGATCAGAACGGTAATTTCCTGGTGCATGTATTCTTCACGGAAATCCCGGAACCCGCCCGCAACAACCTCGTTTGCGTGGCAACCCAGGCCGGCACCCTATGTCCATACTGCGAGAACTTCTAGAACAGGTCGTCTCACTCGGCGCCTCCGACCTGCATCTGAAGCCCGACAGTGAGCCGGTGTTCCGCATCCACGGCAACCTCGTTCCGGCCGATTCCCCGCCTCTCGACGTCGAAAAAATCCGTGCCATCGTAGACGACATACTCCCCCAGCACCTGCGGCGTCGTTACGAGATAGAACATGAGGCCGATTTTTCCCACCAGGAGAAAAACGTCGGACGTTTCCGCGTCAATGTCTTCCATTGCCATGCCATGCCCGCCCTGGTCCTCCGCCACGTGAAAACCCGTATACCCTCCTTCGAGGAACTCAATCTGCCCGTCGTTCTCAAGGAACTGGCAATGCTTTCCAGCGGTATTGTTCTCGCCAGCGGTTCCACCGGCTGCGGTAAATCAACCACCCTCGCCGCATTGATCGATCACATCAACCAGAACCGCCGCTGCCGCATCATCACTATCGAAGACCCCATGGAATACATCTTCGAGGACAAGCGCTCGGTCATATCTCAACGCGAAGTCGGCATAGACACCATGTCGTTCCATGCCGCCCTGAAACACGTCCTCCGCCAGGATCCCGACGTGATCATGATCGGGGAAATGCGCGACGCCGAAAGCTTCATGGCCGCCCTCTCGGCAGCCGAAACCGGCCACCTCGTCTTCAGTACGCTGCATACCGCCACCGCCGGCCAGGCCATCAGCCGCATCCTGGACTTCTTCCCTTCCAATGAACGCGACCAGATCCGCATGGCCCTCGCCGCCAATCTGCGCGCGGTGGTTTGCCAGCGCCTGGTCAACGCCGTCCGCGGCGGCGTGGTGCCGGCCGTCGAAATTCTGCGCACCACGCCGACGGTCCGCAAGATTCTCGAAAAAAATCATATCGAGAAAATCGAGGCTGCCATCGAAACGGGTACCGACGACGGCATGCAAACCTTCAACCAGGCCATCTACAACCTTATCAAGGGCGGCGTCGTTACCGAAGAGGAAGGCTTGCTGCACGCCACCAACCCCGAGGCCCTCAAGATGAATCTCCAGGGCATCTTCCTCGACGAGGCCCGCCGCATTCTCTCCACCTGAACGTAACCCCGCTCAGTCTCCCATGTGAACCGCAGCACGCCCACCGCCCCATTCCCCCGGAGACCCGGCAAAAACGCCCGCACAGACCGCGCCGCATTCCCGGCAACGTCCGGCTTCATCCAACTTCCATCCTGTTATCCTGTAGCCGTCACGCCTGATCAACTCAGCCCCGCACGAATGGCAATAGGTGCTTTCCCCTTCGTCGTCACGAATATTCCCCGTATACACGTAGCGCAACCCGGCCTCCAGCCCCATCCGACGCGCCCGCCGCAGCGTCTCCGGCCTCGTCGGCGGGTGGTCCATCATCATGTAACTCGGGTAAAACGCCGTGAAATGTAACGGCGTCTCCGGGCCCAACTCCTTCCGCACCCAGCCGGCAAGCGCACGAATTTCCTCATCAGAATCATTCTCTCCGGGGATCAGCAAGGTGGTCACTTCCAACCAGACTTTCGTCTGCCGACGCACATACAACAACGTCTCCAGCACCGTCTGAAGGTCGCCGCCGCACAGCTCCCGATAGAACCTGTCGGTGAATGCCTTCAGGTCTATATTGGCCGCATCCATGTGCTCGAAAAACTCCCGTCGCGCATCCCCCTCGATGTACCCCGCCGTCACCGCCACAGTCTTCAACCCCAGACGGTGACACTCCCGGGCGGTATCCACCGCATATTCCAGAAATATCACCGGATCGTTGTAGGTGAAGGCCACCGCCGAACAGCCGGCTTTCCGCGCCGCCTCGGCTATTTCCCGCGGCGTGGCCCGCTCCGCGAGAATGTCCATCTCGCGCGCCTTGGAAATGTTCCAGTTCTGGCAGAAACGACAGCGCAGGTTGCACCCCGCCGTCCCGAAAGAAAATATCGCCGTGCCCGGCAGAAAATGAAAAAGCGGCTTCTTCTCTATCGGGTCCACACAAAATCCGCTGGACCGCCCGTACGTGGTCAGCACCCCCACCCCGTTCACGCACGCCCGCACAAAACACGCCCCCCGCTGCCCCTCCTTCAACCGACAATGATGAGGACATACCAGGCATTCGATCCGGCCGTCATCAAGACGCCGCCAATACCTTGCCGCCTCA
>JAOZMZ010000049.1 GCA_029934055.1 Kiritimatiellia bacterium | reverse complement strand
CGACGGGACTCGAACCCGCAACACCCAGATCGACAGTCTGGTACTCTAACCAATTGAGCTACGCCCCCGCCTGTAAAGAACCGACGTAAGAATATCCGTACGCGGCCCCATTTCAAGAGTAAAGGCGCGCATTCTATCGGCCCGCCCATGAACCGGGTAACGTCATGGCCCCGCCGTCCGGTTCAGAATTCCTCCCTCGATCAGTCAGCCCCACCACTTCCGCCGCCACGGCGCTCTCAATGTTCCCCGGCAACATCACCGACCAGATGAACGAAAAGGCCGGAACGGATTTTAGGCTCGAACCAGGTACTCTTGGGCGGCATGGTCTCATTGCGATCGGCCGTGTCCATGATCTGCTCCACGCTCACCGGACAGAGCGAAAATCCGGCCAGCGCCTCTTTCCCGTCCACCCGCCGCTCGATTTCCGCGACTGAATCCCGCCCCCCGAGAAACTCCAGGCGCGGATCATTGCGCGGGTCGGTTATCCCGAGAACCGGACCCAGTATATCGCGTTGCAGAATATCCACGTCGAGCTCCGGACTCGTCTCACCGCTCCGGGAAGCAAGCCCCATCTCGTACCATTTCCCGTCGATGTACAAACGCGCGCGGCCTGCCCGCACCGGAGTTCCGCCCTCGACGCGGCGCAGATCCCAGCCCCCGGCCAGTTCGCGCAGCAGATCGCGGCCAGACATGCCTCGCGTCTCCAGAATCAGCCGGTTGTAGGCCAGCAACCGCATTCCCCGCGCCGGGAAAAGGGCCGCAAGAAAATATTCATACCCGCGGACGGAAGCGCGTTCGCCGTCGCGCCCCCTGCATTCCTCGGCGAAACGCGCCGCAGCGGCGGCACGATGATGACCATCGGCGATGTACAAGCGGTCTGTCTTTTCCAAAGCGCCCACGATCCTGCCGGGACTGGAAACCTTCCAGACAATATGGCGCACTCCTTCGGCGTCGGTCAGATCGTACAGCGGTTCCCCGGCGGCCGCTTCCTCCAGAATCATGTCCAGGTCAGGGAAATCCCGGTACATCAAGACCACCGGGCCCGTCTGCGCGCCGAGAACCTTGATGTGGCGGGTGCGGTCGGCTTCCGGCCCCGGACGCGTCTTTTCGTGGCGGCGGACGCGCCCGTTCAAGTAATCCTCCACGCTGCAGACCGCCACCAGCCCGGTCTGACGGTAGCCGTCCAGCTCCTGCATGCGGTAGACGTAGCAGGCCGGGTCACTGTCCAACACCAGATAACCCCGCCGTCGAAACAGAGCCAGTTGCTCGGCCGCCGCCGCATAGCGGCTTTCCGATGCCGGGTCGGGAGGCTCCAGGTTAACCTCCGGTCTGATGATACGCAGAAAGCTCTCCGGATGCTTGCGTACAATTTCCAAGGCCTCCGCCGTGGAAATCACATCATAGGGCGGAGAGGCTACCTTTTCAGCCAACTCCGCCGGGGGCCGTAATGCACAAAAAGGTCTGATATCCACCACCGACAACGCTCCTGCCGAGTTACATGCCAAAAAATTTTCCCCACGTTAACATCAACCGCAACCGCCTGTCCATTGCCGCGTCGGCAGGACGGTCTTGTATTGTTGAGAGCGTTTGCATATCCTCATGCTTCATGAAAACAAGTACCAACAACAAAATATCATCGTCGACATGCACCATCCGCCCATCAAGCCGCATACTCATCGCCCTGGGACTGCTCGCCGTCGTCCTCATCAACGGATGCCAGCGCTTTCCCCCGGCACCAACTCCCTCCTACCTGCCGTTACCCCCAAAAACGCAATGGAAAGTAACCGCTTCGGGAATCCAGGAACAAACCTTCGCCGCCGCCAACGCCTGCGACGGACGCCTGGATACACGCTGGAGCAGCCCCTTTTCCGATCCCCAATGGCTGCAGATAGATCTCGGGAGCACGGCCACGGTCTGCGGCATGATAATCCACTGGGAAACCGCCTACGCCAGCGTCTACGAAATCAGTGCCTCGACCGATGGAATACACTGGACGCGCGTCTACCGCAATGAGCGCGGCGACGGACATACCGATGATATCTACTTCCGCCCTCTCAACGCCCGTTACCTGCGCCTCACCGGGATCAAGAGAGCCACGGGCTGGGGATACTCCATATTCGAGATTCACATCAAAGGTGCCGAGGAAATCCCCATCGTGCGCGCCGTATCCGCCCCGGGATCCGACCCAAACGCCGTATTCGACGGTGACTTTTCCTCCGCCTGGATCGGAACGCCCTCGCGCCGCGTGCAACTCGACGTAGACCTCCGTAAGAACAAGACCTTCGCGGGTCTGCGCCTCGACTGGGGAACCCGCTTCGCACGCGACCTGGTCATGTCGGTTTCCACGGACGGCACCCACTGGACTGAAGCCGGCCGCACGGAAAACGGCAAGGGACGCTTCGACGTGATCATGTCATCCCCCGTTACCGGACGCTACCTGCGCCTGGAAATGACAAGAATGCCTGAAAAAGGTCCGGTGGAAATACGGGAAATAACGTTGCGCGGGCCCGACGAGAAAGTCACCCCTCTCTCGCTCTACGAGTTGGCCGCGCAAAAGGCCGCACCGGGGCGCTACCCCCTCTATCTGCTCAAACGCCAAGTCTATTGGACCGTAGTCGGCCTGCCCGAAGATTACGCAGAGAGTCTCTTCGACGAATTCGGCGACCTGGAACCAGTCCGCGGATCGTTCTCGATCACCCCCTGCCTCTCGCTGGACGGCCGACTGATCACGGCCCTCGACGCCGCTCGCACCACCCAGTCACTCGCGGACGGATACCTGCCGTTGCCTGCGGTTACATGGGAAACCGACCGCCTCCGGCTGACGATCCAAGCCCTCGCGACCGGCAGCCCCAGCGATTCGTTCACCAGGGTCCATTACCGGATCGACAACCTCTCGGCAACCCCGGCACAGGTCACGCTGCATCTCCTCATCCGGCCCCTGCAGGTGAATCCGCCATGGCAGTTCGGCGGCTGCTCTCCGATCCGTTCGATCACCATGCACGCCGTCCCGGACGGACATCTCGTCGAGGTCAACGGGAAACCGGCCGTATTCCTTTCGTCACCGCCGCAGGCATTCACGGTGGTGCCCTTCAACCGGGGTGACATCATCGAACATCTCTCCGGAAACTCCCTCACATCAGCCCGGGAAGACGCCGCTTCATCCACGAACGCGTTTTTCTCGGCGGCGCTGGACTTTGCATTCGATCTCAAGCCCCTCGCGACGGGGGACGTCACCATCGCCACCCCCCTGCATACCACCTCCGTGGCACAATTGCATTCAACGGCCGGCCGCACTCCCGCCAACCCCGTCCCGGCCGCCACCGATTTCCTCAGCCGCCGGGAAGCAATGAAGACCTACTGGCATGACCTGCTCGACCGGCTGACGATATCCCTGCCGGTGCCCGGCGCGGCGGAGATGCTCAAGTCGCAGGCGGCCTACATCCTCATCAACCGCGACGGGCCGGCCATCCAGCCCGGCCCCCGCAACTACAAGCGTTCCTGGATACGTGACGGCGGCTTGAGTGCCGCGGCCCTGCTGCGCCTCGGATTCAATGAACGCGTGCGGCGATTCCTGGACTGGTATGCCGCCCGCATTCAACAGGATGGATGGGTGCCGCCGATCCTCAACACGGATGGATCAATCAACAAAGGCTTCGGCTGGAACAACGAATACGACAGCCAAGGCGAATTCGTCTATGCGGTCATGGAATACTACCGCTTTACCGGTGACCGGGTGTTCCTGGAGAAACAGTACGGGCACATCGTCGCCGCCCTGCGCTACCTCGCCGCACTGCGCCGGCGCACGCTCCGTCCGGATTACATGCGCGGCCGCCCGGCCCCGGAACGCTTCCGCGGCATTCTGCCGCCCTCCATCAGTCACGAGGGATATTCCCCCGCCATGCATAGTTACTGGGACGACTTCTGGGCCCTGCGCGGCTGGAAGGACGGCGTCGCGGCGGCCGAAGTTCTCGGCGACACCAACACCGCCGCTTGGGCCCGCCGCGAATATGCGGACCTGCGGGAATCGCTGCGTCGTTCGATCCTGGCGACCGTAGCCTTCAAGGGCATCGACTACGTGCCCGGTTGCGCCGACAAAGGGGATTTCGATCCGACCTCCACCGCGATCGCCTTCTTCCCCTGCGAGGAGGCCGACCTCCTTCCGGCCAAGCTGATGAAGAATACCTTCGCGCGTTACTACGCCGACATGCGCACCCGCCTTGCTCCCGACTGGTCAGGATCCTTTACTCCCTACGAAGTGCGCTCTATCGGGGCTTTCACCTCCCTCGACCAACCGCGGCACGCCGCCGAACTCCTGGACATGATCCTTGCCTTCCGCCGGCCGCGCGCCTGGAATGTCCTCGCCGAGGTCGTACATTCCGATCTCCGCCTGGGTTCGTATATCGGTGACATGCCGCATACCTGGGTCGGCTCGGGCTATATCAATTCCCTGCGCGGCATGCTGATCTACGAGGCCGGCGGCAAGCTGCTCCTGTTGCGCGGCGTGCCGCGCGAGTGGCTCGTGAAAGGTCCCATATCGCTTCAGGGCATGCCGACCTACTTCGGACGGCTGGATCTCGGTGCGCGCGAAGAGGGCGATACCTTCACACTCACCATCGGTGGCACCGCCCAGCCGCCGGAAGGTCTTGTCCTGTTCTGGCCGCGACGGCAGCGCCCGGGCGGCGTCGAACTGGACGGGCAGCCCTGGAATAACTACGGGGCCGAGTCCTGCCGCCTGCCTGCCGGCAGTCATACACTAACGGCCCACTGGTGATGCCGCCGGAGCCCTACGGCACCTTCACACCCGTGCGGTAAAACCGCATCGAACCCATATTGGTCACGGTCAGCGTCAGCGCGCTGCCGTCGGCGTTGCCGGGCACATCCAGGTTGAACGGATACCAGCCGGAGCCCATCAGGTTCGTGTTCCACCAGGCGTCGTATACCCGGCTGTTGGTCGTCGGCGGACCGACGATCATATTCACCACTACATGCCCGGAAGTGTTCGTCACCGCGCTTTCGAAATATGAGGAGGCGTTCGTCGGAACCGTATCGGCGATGTACTCGTCCAGATTCACCGCCCCGTCGCCGTCACTGTCCGTCCCGGCGTCAGCGTTCGTGGGCCCGCCGAAATAACGCTGCTCCCACGCGTCGGGCATGCCGTCGCCGTCACTGTCGGGTGAATAATAGGTATTCACGTAGGAATAGTCCTTGTACATGTAGTCATCGCTGAACAGCTGCGGATCGTCGTTGTAGTTGTTGGCGGTGCCGTTGGTGTGCACCAGGTATTTGAAACCTGTCTGCACGTCGCCGTAAACCGTCTTGAAGTAAGGCGCGTAGAACACCGTGATGGCATTGGTATAGGGCACACCGTTCGTATCGAGCGGCTGGGTCCAGTCCACCTTCCACACGTCCACGGTCACCGATCCGGCCGCCGGGGAGCCGTGGAACTGATCGGTGGAGGAAAGGACTTCGTTGGCCACCCAACTCATCGCACTGTAATTTTCGTACCAGACGCTCGGCGTCAGCGGATCCTGCCAGCAAGTACGCAGACCCACCTCGCCCGTCTCGTCGGTGCGCCCCGCCACGCTCGACCAGTTGGCCAACACGTAGAAGGTCGTGGTGGTTGTGGAATAGTTCACCTGGAGGAAACTCCCGTATCCGCCGGGAACCTGCTCGTCGGCGGCCGCATTGGTGCCGCTGTTATGATAGCCCCAGTCGGTGTTCACCGCATCAACATACGGACCCTGGAAAAAGCGGGCATCGTCTATCTTCACCGAGGCGGGTGTGCCCGTGGGCCCGAGGAATCTGGTCCTCACCAGCACCCGGGCGAAGGCCGCCGCATCGCCCGCCCACGTGCTCTCGACCACGACATGATTCCAGGTGTCGCGCGCCATCCCCAGCAGATTGGTGCTGTCCCGGTGAAGCACCGTCACCAGGTCGGTCGCATACCATTCCACCGCCGCCTCGAACGAGGTCGGATTGAAGCCGCTCTCCGCCACCACCTGGACCTCGAAGGTCCAGGTGCCTCCGGTGACACCCACGTTCTGGTAGAGCGCGCAGGTGTGCACCCCGTTGGATTCCCAACCGGCGAAATAGGCCCCCAGCCCGCCGGAATGCGCCGCCCACCAGCTCCGGCCGGCAGCCCCCTGCCATTCCCAGCCGGTATCGCTGAGGGAGTTGGGGTCGGCCCCCTTCTCGAACGATCCGTTGGTCAGGGACGACCAGATCGTCGGATAGTCGTTGGTATAACTGTAATCACGGTCCATGTAGTTGGTGGAGAAAAGCTGCGGATCCACGGCGTAGTTATTGACCGTCTCTCCGTTGGTCCAGACCAGGAAGAGCGTCGGGTCCGTCTTCATATCACCGTACCAGCTTTCGAAATACGGGCTGTAGTAAACGGTTATCGGCTCGTCCAACGGAGTGTTGTTGGTGCTCAGCGGCTGCTGCCACTCATAACGGTAGACGTCCACCGTCACCGATCCCGACGACGGTGAACCGTGAAATGCGTTGGTGGCTTCCAGTATGATATTGGTCACCTGTTCCATCCAGGCATATGTCTCAACACCGTTCCCCTGTTCCGAATTCCAGTACCAGATCCGTAATCCCACCCGCCCGGTCTCGTCCTCCCGCCGCGCGACGGAAGGATGATTCGCCAGTACGTAAAAGACCGTCGTCGTCGAGCCGTATTGCGGCTGCAAAAATGCCCCCGGAGACGGCGTCGCCGGAACCTGCTCCTCGCCCGGCGCGTAGCCGGGAGCCCCGTGATATCCCCAGGCGGTCTCGATCCCGCCGGTGTAGGCGAAATATTCTCCGTGATGAAAACGGGCGTCGTCAATCTTCATCCCGCGCGCCCCCGAATTGGAGTTGTAATTATACTGCACGAAGATCACCGGACGGGCCTCGTAAAGGGCGTTACTGTTGCATACCCCGGTGACGTGATACTCGTGCCAGCTATTGTCGTTGGGCACCGTCAGGTTGGTCACGCTGTCGGTGCAGAGCTTGTTGGTCAGCGTCCGGTCATACCACTCGATAGTCAGATTCATGTTCGTCAGGAGGAACTCGGGCTCGCGCCGTACCCATACGCGGAATGTGTTCGTCCCCGGCTGCGGGTTGATGCACTGGAAGAAACGCGTCGTGTAAGCATCCTGATCGGAACTCCATCCCCACAGGCCGATCCCCCATGAGCCCGACCGCCAGGCCCAGTTCTCGAGATTGCCGCCCACTCCCTCGGGTTCCATCTGCCACTGGGAACTGCGCCAGTACTGGTGACCCGGCTCCTCGAAGCCGCCGTTCCACAACCCCGGCGTGCCCGTATAGCTCCCGGAATACAACTGCGCATCGTCCATCATCAACGCCGTCCCCCCGCCTCCGGAATTGGTCCACTGGGCATACGCCATGACCCTTACAAAAGAAATGTTGGTCACCGTCCCGGTGCCCGTGACGTAGAGCTGATGCCAGTAACCATCGTTCGGCAGCCCCGTCCAGTCAGCCACACTCGCCGCCTGCACGGCGTTGGAAGCATCGTCGTACCATTCCAGCATGAGCTGAATGGCATTCGCGTTGAAGCCCGATTCGCGCCGCGCCCAGATCGTGAACGAGTACACCCCCGCGGTCACGCTCACGTCCTGGTACACCCGCGAATCCCAATACGCGGTCTCCCAGCCGTAAAACGCCGCCCCGTTGGTGCCGTGCCGCGAAGCCCACCATTCGTGAGCCGCATTGGTGCTCGTCCATGACATCCCGCTCCAGTCGGAGGGAGTGGTCGAATCCATGACCTCGAAACTCTCGTTGGTCAGAAGATTCTCGGCATGAACGGCTGCCGCCAGTAAGATGAGACCGACCACCGGATACATACACTTCTTCATGCTCACCCCCATTTGTTTTGCACTACTCGCCGCATTTCCAGCAATCAAATTATACCCCCCGGGACGTACAGGATACAGCATCATTTGTAACTTTTTGCAGCCGACAGGCTTTCCAACGGTCCGCATGCGGCCGTACCCACCCGCACGCCGGGCACCGATCCACCCCGCCCGCAACGGGCTAGAACGGATCGAAAAGACTGTTGTCCTGCGGACCGAACCAGCCCACCCGGAACCGCCCGAATCCTCCCGCGGCGGTGAAGCTCATCGCTTCGGACGAAACATGGCCGTCGCACCATATGACGTTGGCCCGCCCGCCGTGACGGAAATGTATGGACGGACTGGCGCTCAGACCGGATTCCTGCGGCCCGGATGCACTTACGAAGTAGTAGGCCTCGGCAAAGGAGTATTCGATCAAATACGACGGGTTGCCGTACGGCTGGGGAAAAGCCGCATCAGCGAACATTACCGTCCGCGCCGGATCCCGAATGCGTTCCGGCGGCATCCCGCGCGCCACTCCGCGCGAATTGAACCCGTAAACGTAGCACTGCGACCCCACACCCCGATCATTGTACCCGTATCCACCGCTGGCTGCCTCGAAAGCACCGCAGGCGGCATCATCACGGTAGTTCACGAAGGCCGGACAGCGCCGTATGGCCCCGCTCGCTCCCAGATAGGGCCGCAACGGGCCGCGACTGCCGTCAAACGGCGCACCGGGAGTATCCCGCGTCCCGTGCCAGCGGTGCAGATTGGCGCCCATGATATCCTCGGCCGCCGCCACGTAGCAGCCGTGGTCGTCGGCATACAGACGGTTGGCAAGGTACAGTTCACGCAGGTTGGCGGCACACCGCGCGCGTTCGCCGGAACACCGCCCGCCCGCCACCGCCGGCACCAGCAAGGCCACCAACATCGCGATTAACGCGATCACGACAAGAACCTCCACCAGCGTAAACCCTCGCAGTTGCGATAAGAATATGCAGCGCCTCTGACTCATTGCTTCGGAACCCTCACCGTCACGATCCGGTAGAAACGACACCCATCGGCCGGGGAAACATCGCTGACCTCGTGGTCCAGGCCGTCGCCGGACACATCCGGACCGAGAGCGGACCAATGCGGCTCAACAAGACTCGTGGTGTATTCCACGCGGTATGTCCGGTTTGTCGCCGCATGCCACTTCAGCGAAATCTTCCCCGGCTCCGGGGAAGAAATACGGCAGGGGATCGCGACGTTGATAATGCCCACCGCGTCGAGATCAAACCCCGCCGACCCCATCGTGGGATACGGATCGTAAATCACGTGCCCGTGGTTATCGGTGCATGTGCCGTCCCCGACAACGTCCCGCAGCCGTACCCACCCCACCCGGGAAGAATCGAAATAAGGGGAGACCCCGGCGAGCTGCCCCAGGTCGAAGGGGGTGCCGTATCCCCCGCGGTACTTTCCCGCCAAACCGTCCACGTCGGTCGGATCAACGTAACCGTAACTGGAAACATTCGTGGGTGTAAGAGAACAATTGTCGAATCGGAAGAAATGGATGCCGTCACTGGAGACCTCGACATACGCCAGCTCAAGGAAATTGTCATTGAAGGCGTTCTCGAAGACGGCGAAATCCCAACCCGGTCCGTCGGTTATGGGCTCGGCGAAAGTCAGGGTGATCGTCCCTCCCCGCCCGAGGCTGACCACTCCGTAGGTCACCAGGCCCTCCGCCTTGCCGAGCGCCCGTTCCGGCACCTGCCAGTCCGCGGAACACTCCGCCCCAACGATGTAATCCGTCCACCCGCTGGCCCATGCCGTGAATTCCGGGCTGTCCTTGTAAATGGCCGTGGAATTCGTCTGCCCTGCGGCCGGTGCAAACGGCCCGCCCGCTGCGCTGCGAATTCCAATCAGCCCACACAGCAACGCCGCCCGGCGACATGCTGCGAAATGATTCATCAAGCCTCCATTCGCCGGCGGCGAAGCCCCCCAAGCAAGCCGCCTCCCAGCAGTATCAGGCAAAGCTCCGCCGGCTCCGGCACGGCGTAGTGTGAGGCTTCGTCGTAACCGTAGTACTGGGAGGATCCCGCCGAGGATGGATCGGCCTGATTGATGTAGGCCACGTAGCCCACACCGCCGCGCTCGAAACAGGCCACCTTGTAGTTGGCGTTGGACAGCCCCGGAATGTAGGTGAATTCCCGGTCGAGGTCAGGGTTGTAGACCCGCAGCCCGGTGTGCTGCCATCCGGCCGCCCAAATACGCCCCGACGAATCAACGGCCAGCGACCCGATATCGCCGCCGTCGCCGAAATCGTGTACCAAAGTCCCATTGGTTATCGCGAGGGGGTCCCCCTGCGCCGCAGCCGACAACTGCGCCGCCGAAAAGCGGTAGACCTTGCCGTCATCGTTGTCGCCGACGTAAAGATTTCCGTCCTCATCCAGATCGAAACCACAGCTGTAAGTGGAAATATCATCAATGACGATACGGTTGGTGGCACCGTCGAGGGTCACCAGGCGGATTCCGTGGTGGTCGCCTCCCGGCCCGGTATCCGCTCCGCCGGTATAAAGGCTCAGGCCGTCACGCATGACGCCGTGATAGTTCTGAAGGCTGAGGCCGATGTTGGTGAATCCACCGCCGGTATCCGCCGGCGAGAAGGAGTAGAGCGAACTGGCGCTCCAGCCTCCCTGGCCCACTACACCGATCCCATCGTCCCAAACAGCGATAAATGACGGATCGATCCCCGCCGGTTCGCTGGTGTACGGCGAATAGGCGGCCGCGCCCCAGGCATCCTGTTGATACAAGTTGCCGCTTTCACCGAACACGTAGCGGCCGTCCGGCAGATGGGCGAGCGCCGTCGCCCCCCATGCCTGTGAAAGATCCGGTAACGGAAGGCTCATCCAGTCGGCGTACGCCGCGACACCTGCCCCAAAACCGATCCCCGCCATTAACAGCGGGATGAACCATTTGCCGATGCTCTTCATTCGGGCCCCTTTCTCCTCTTGCGCGGAGGAAGTTTTTTCTCTCCCGCGCCCAACGGAGAATGGGTCTGCCCGAATACAGAAAAACCTCCGCCCGACTCACCCGCTGCAGACCGTGCGAAGGATTTTCATCCGCGGCCCGCCCTCTCCTTCCCGCGAGAGAGAACCTGCGCCACGCGGGCCGGAGGATGCGCAATCCGTCCGCCCGCAACTCTTCCCCGACGACACGTCTTCTGGCTTCTCCCCCTTGCCGGCGGCCTTCCCATGCCGCACGCCCATCCGGACATTACGGAACAGTGACCCTTAACTGCCGACAAGGTCGCCGGCCCATCCCTGGGCCGGCGGGAGTAACAGCGGCGCGACCGCGTCCGATTTTCACGGACTTCCGTACGTCGCCGAGGCATTCAACCTCAAAAGAACCACATCTGCACCCGAAGCTAGCGCGAAGCCCCCTGCCTGTCAATCACCGGCGGGATATCGCCGCAGATTTTTCCAACCGCAAAGGCCCCGCTCACTTGTGCGACTGAGGCGCCATCAACATTACCAGGTTACGCCCGATCATCCGCGGCGCCTGGTCGACACGGCCGACATCGCGGCAATCGTTCATCACCCGCTGCATGAGCGCGAACCCGAGATCGGTATGCGCCATCTCCCGCCCGCGGAAATATATCGAGAAACGCACGGGATGACCTTCCTGGATGAACTCACGGGCGTGCCGGATCTTGGTCTCGTAATCGTGTTCGGCGACATTCGCGTGAAACTTCACTTCCTTAAGGCGTGAAGTCGACTGATGACGCCGCGCCTGGCGATCCCGCTTTTCCTTTTCATACTTGTACTTGCCGTAGTCCATGATCCGGCAGACCGGCGGATCGGCGTTCATCGCCACCTCCACCAGATCGAGCCCGCGTTCCTGAGCCCGGCGCAACGCCTCTCTGGTCGGGACGACCCCGATCTGTGAGCCGTCGGCGTCTACCAGGCGGACCTGCGGCACCCGGATTGCATGATTGACCCGGGTTCGTGGTGTTCTCATCCTGGGACGAATAGATTACCTCCCTTCGTTGGGGTTGCTGCCTGCCTGCGACTCCCTGCTGAGAAGGGCAACCACCTCCTCCAGGGATTTACTTCCGAGATCTCCCGCACTGCGGCTCCGCAGCGCGACACGTGAAGAACTCTCCTCGCGCGGTCCGATCACCGCCATGTAAGGGATCTTTTCGAGCTGCGCGTCCCGAATCTTGGCACCGATCTTCTGGGAACGCCGGTCCACCCCGACCCGCAATCCGGCCTTGCGCAATTCAGCCGCCACCTTCTCGGCCGTTTCAAGCTGGCGGTCGGTCAACGGGAGCACGCGAACCTGTTCCGGTGCCAGCCAAAGAGGGAAGGCCCCGGCGTAGTGTTCCAACAGTATCCCGAAAAAACGCTCGATACTGCCGAAAAGCGCACGGTGAATCATATAAGGCTGATGCGGTTTGCCGTCATCGCCGACGTAGGTCATCCCGAAACGTTCCGGCAGATTGAAATCAAATTGAATCGTGCTCATCTGCCATTCGCGCCCAATGGCATCCTTCACGTGCATGTCTATCTTGGGGCCGTAAAAGGCACCGCCGCCCGGATCGGTTTCGTAAGGTATGCCCACCGCCTCCAACGCCGCCTGGAGAGATTCGGTCGCTTCGTCCCAGCGCCGCGGGTCACCGACCGCCTTGGCCGGGCGCGTCGCCAGGAAGGCCGACATGTCGCCGAACCCGAAGGCCCGCCACATGCCGATCGCAAAGCGGATGGTGGAAAGGATCTCATCCCGCACCTGCTCCGGCGTACAGAAAATATGAGCGTCATCCTGGGTGAAGCCGCGCACGCGCATCAACCCATGCAGCACACCCGCCTTTTCATAACGGTAAACCGTACCCAGCTCCGCCCAGCGCAACGGCAATTCCCTGTATGAACGCGGCCGGGACTTGTAGATTTGAATGTGAAAAGGACAATTCATGGGCTTGATGAAGTATTCCACTCCGTCCACATCCATGGGCGCATACATGCTCTCGCGGTAAAAATCCAGGTGCCCGGAAGTTTCCCAAAGCCGCCCCTGCCCGATGTGCGGGGTGTAAAGCAGTTCGTAGCCGTTGTTGAAATGTTCCCTTCTCCAGAAATCCTCGATCACCGCCCGCACCCGCGCCCCGCGAGGATGCCAGTGAATCAAGCCGGGGCCGACCTTTTCCTGGATCGAAAAAAGATCCAACTCGCGACCCAAACGCCGATGATCTCGCTTGTGGGCCTCTTCGATCTGCGCCAGGTATTTCTTCAGGTCTTCCTCACGCTCGAAGGCCGTCCCGTAAAGACGCTGCAGCATCGGGTTGGTCTCCTTGCCGCGATAGTAGGAGCCGGCTACCGACAGAAGCTTGAAAACCTTTATCCCGCCCGTACGCGCCAGGTGCGGTCCCCGGCACAGGTCAATGAAATCCCCGCACTTGTAAAAGGATATCGTTTCCCCCTCCGGAATATCCTCCAGGCGCTCGATCTTGTAGGTCTGCCCGCGTTCCTCGAGAATCCGCCGCGCCTCATCCCGCGAAACCTCCATGCGTTCAAAGGGCAAATCGGCGCTGATGATACGGCGCATCTCTTCCTCGATCGCCGGGAAATCCTCCGGCGAAAGCCGGTGCGGCATGTCGAAATCGTAATAGAACCCCTCATCCGTGGCCGGACCGATATCGAAACGCACGTTCTCGAAAAGGTGGGAGACGGCCGCCGCCATGACATGCGCCGCACTGTGACGCATCCTGTCCAACTCGGAGTTCTTCTCAGGCTTCATCCAAATCTCGTGATTCCAAGAAATAAGCGACAACAGCCGAGGGACGAAGATCCGCTCTGACAAGTGATCATTCCCACCGCACACACGCATCCGCGTGTCCGGCGCGGATATCTCCCGGCTCCTGTCGCCCGCATCTGTTCAACACCGCCGCCTTCCCTCCGGGATAGGCTGTATGCATCTGCCTCTCACCATTGCCCTGCTGCGCTCCGCCGCCGGTCCCCAGCGTCGAAACCATGCTTGTCCCGTCCATATCCCAAAAACACCGCCCTTGTCAAGCCGCACCGGACCCGCCGACCGGCAAACCGCACGGATTGCAACCCGCCCAGCGACACGCACCCCCGCTTCGGAGGCTTCGGGGTTCTCTCCCCCTCTCTGATCAACACAACAACATGGTGGGCGATACAGGACTTGAACCTGTGACCCCTAGCATGTCAAGCTAGTGCTCTGGCCAACTGAGCTAATCGCCCACTTCAGACAACCTTGCGATCGCAACGGCCACAATATAATGAGCCGCAACCATGCGTGTCAATTGCCGCGACCCTCATTTCGTCTCACCCATATCTTGACCGCGCCGTCCCCTCGGGGTAAGTTTCCGACCATGAATCCACCCCGAGTCGCTGCTCGCCGGCCGATAGCCGCCCCAACAATTCTCGCAGCCACCCTGTGCCTCGCTTCCTGCGAAGTCACTCCACCCCACACGGAATCCACCGCCCACTTCGACTTTCAGCCGCGTCTGCTACATCCCCGACGCGACGCCGCCGTGCTGCTGGTTTCCGAGAATCTGGATTTCTCATCCGTCAGCGACTTCACCGGCGGTCCCGTAGCGTGGCGCAACCTGTGCAAGGCATTCGCCGGCGCCCTGCGGAAGGCGGGTCTCGACTGCGATCTTCTGCAAGCCGACGCGGAAACCCCGCCGCTCGAGACGCTCGCCCATTACCGTGCCCTGTACCTGATAGACTGTAACGCGGTTCCGCAGGCTCTTCGCGAGCGCCTGGAAGAGTACGTCCGCGGGGGCGGAGTCCTCGTCGCCGTCGGAGAGACCGGCCGCTTCGACGACGGCTGGATACGGCCGTGGCCGTTCGGGCCGATCCTCGGACTGGAAATGACCGACGCCGATCCATGGCATACCGGCGTCTCGTGGGCCGACGACGAAACCGACATCTACCACCGCGCCTACATCACCGACCATTCCTCGCTCCTCGTAAGCAATCTCTCCGACACCGTGGACTGGGGCCCGTTTGCCGACCGCATCTGGGTCACCCGCCCCGCGGGGGCCGCAGTCATCGCCGCCTTTCCGGCCTTCCTCCTCCACCGGGAGCTGGACGGTATCGGCGAAAAGGTCAACCGGAGCGTGCCGGCCTTGACCGTAAACCGCCTCGGCGCAGGCCGGGCGGTCTACTGCGCGCTCTTGCCGTCCGGCCGGCAGCCGGAAAAATGGAACCGGCCGCTCGGGGATTCGATAGACGTCCTCGCCCGGGCACCCCGGCTGTCTTCCGGCACAATCACCCTTCCCCCCGACCTCCCGCGCGTCACCCTCGGCATCAACCAGGTCGGCTACCAGCCGGAATGGCCGCGGCAGGCGGTCCTGCGCATCTCATGGGGCAAACGCCTGCCGCCGATCCGCGCCGAATTCACCGTCCGCAGGGAGGGACGGCAGGATATAACGGCGCGGGGAAGCTTCCGTCAATGGGATCACGATCTTTGGGGCGACCGCTTTCTCACCGCCGACCTGGAAGAGGCGGTCTCCAGCCCGGGAAAATACATCCTCAGCGTATCCATCCCCGCCCTGCGATATCATCGCGACCTCCAACTTGTGCTCGCCACCGATATCCTTGCGCGGGTGATCATCCCCACCCAACTGCATTTCCTGCGCGGTATGCGCTGCGGCGAAAAATGTCACCGCAACGATCCCGTCAAAGGCGGCTACCACGACGCCACCGGCGACTGGGGGGTACGCATGTGGTCCATGCCCCACCTCGTCTGGGGACTGGCACGCTACGCCGAGGCTCATCCCGAAGCCGCCGCAATCAACGTCGAGCTCCGCCGCGCCACCGATTGGTGCCTGGCCATGCAGGCACCCGATGGAGCGGTCTACGCCGCCGTCCGCCCCCCGGGGGAATCCGGCTCGCCGATCCTTCTGCGCCCGTGGCAGGACCATACCCGACGCGAGATCGACAAGAGCTACTCCTTCAACTACACCGCCACCTATGCCGCCGCCCTCGCCCGCGCCGCCGCGGCCCTGCGCGCGCGTGACGCCGTATATGCAGACCGACTCCTCGCCGCCGCCCGCCGCGCGTTTGCAAGAATCATGCGCGACAAGCCCAAGTCCACCGCCGACCTCGGCAACCGCTGCTGGGCCGCCGCCGAATTGCAGCAGGCCGGCGCCGGCGACTACCTTGACCGCGTTCGCGCCGATATCCCCGAGATTCTCCGCCGCCAGCTCAAGCCCGGCCGCGTAAAAGGAGCCGCCGTCCATGGTGACTTCTTCGCCGACAAGGAATGCACCACCTTCTCACCCCAGCAATGGAAAGTCTTCCATTCCATCGGAATCTATCTCGGCCTGATAGAAATCAACCGCCTCCTGCCTGCAGACGACCCGCTGCGCGCGCGTATCCGGCAAGCCCTCCGGGCATTCGCCGACGGATATCTCCTGGGCATGTCCGCGCTGACGCCCTACGGCGAAATCGCCTCCGGGCTGGAACCGGACGAGGACGGAACCTTGCAGGTGTATTTCTTCTCCCATCGCAAGGCCTGGATCCATGATCACGGCCTGAACTGCGACATGCTCGCCATGGGCCTCGTCGCTCTCGAACTCGCCGCCGACACGGGCGACGCCGCCCTCCGGCGGATGGCCGCCCGCCAGGTCAATTGGCTGCTGGGCTGTAACCCCGTGGGCTACTGCATGATCACCGGCCTGGGCACCAATCCCGCCCCACTTATTGATCCATCCCTTGGTACCGGTCCGATCAACGGCGGTATCCCCAACGGCATAATCGGCCGCGGAAGCGACAATCATCCCGTCTGGGGCGCATCCTGGGACAGCCGCGAATACTGGCTGCCCCACAACGCCTACCTCATCGCCCTCGCCTCGTTGCTCGAACGGCAACCCTGACGTTTTTTTTCGCTATTATTGCTTGTACTCACCGGCGACACTGTCCTATACATTATAATGTTACGGGAAGTTGTCTGCCCTTGAAGCGGGCGGGCGCGGGCCGTAAGACGAGGCAGAGGCGGTGAAGGGAGTTACAACACGAGGAGGTGTCTGAATGAAAAAGACCCTGTTGTTAGTTGTTGTACTGCTGTTCGGATCGTTGTTCGTCGGCCGGGCCGACCTGTTGGTCGGATTCGAGTTCTACGACTACGCCGGCGATGAAGCGCGGGGCACGTCCACTGTGGAGAACGCAAACATTCAGGTCACCTACATTGAGCGTGGTTCGGGGATAAGCGCCGCGGCCAACGCGCACCGCTTCAATGGTACTTCCTGGACGATCGGAGGTGGCGAATCAGATGCGGTGACGAGCAACGATTACTTTACTTGGACGCTAAATGCCAAAGCGGGTGCATCCTTCTCGGTGACAAACATCGTCTTCAACTGGGATCGATCCAGTACCGGCCCTTCTAATGCGTTTCTCAGGACGAGCAATGACGGCTTCTCATCCACGATCGCTTCGTGGGACGTCAGCGGGGCGAGCAACTACGTCGCCGACCTGTCCGGAGCCGCACTGACGAATCTCACCTCTCTCGAATTCCGCCTTTATGGGTACCGAGCAGGAACCAGTGCTGGTTCCGGCGGCTTCGAGGGAAGCGGCGACGACCTTGTAATCAACGGCGTCTCCGCCATCCCCGAACCCGGCACGCTGGCACTTTTCGGATCGGCGCTCGCGGGACTGCTGATTCTCCGTCGGCGCTGGCGCATCTGAAAAAAGCCAAAAAGGATTCTTCAACCGAACCTCCTCGTGGAACGGTTGCGGCTCGTGACGTACTGCCTCGTCTTCGGCCCGTATCACGTCCTGATTTCCGTTTGACACAATCAACGATCAACCATTATCCGCTCCGTCCCTTCGCGTGCTCCGCGAGAAAAGAAAAAAAGAATCTCTCGCAAAGCACGCAAAGGAATCTCTCATCCCATAACAACCCAACAACCCAACAACTTAACAACCCAACAACCCCGACCTCCGTGTTCTCCGTGTGCTCCGTGGTTCTATCTCTTCTTCTGCACAGCCTCCACCAAATTCACAAAAGGTAAGAACAATCAATCAACCATCAACGATCAACCATTATCCACTCCGTCCTTGGCGCGCTTGGCGAGAAGAAAAGAATGAATCTCTCGCAAAGATCGCAAAGAAAAGACGATTAGATCAGAAAGAAGCCGCACCAAGATCCCAAGGCACGCAAAAAAATCTCTCATCCCATAACAACCCAACAACCCAACAACTCAACAACTCAGCAACCCAACAACCCCGACCTCCGACCGCTGACCTCCGACCTCCGTGATCTCCGTGTGCTCCGTGGTAAAAAAACGGCCTCTCGCCAGGAGCGCAAAGCAAGAGATGGTTCAT
>JAOZMZ010000094.1 GCA_029934055.1 Kiritimatiellia bacterium | reverse complement strand
TGAACAATGCTTGGCCAGAGAGATGGATCTTTCAGGGATAGCATTCAAACTACAGTCTCCTTTGCCGGTTGAGTATAAAGGGATTAAGTTAGATTGCGGATACCGAATTGATATACTTGCTGAGGATAAACTGATTGTAGAACTCAAGAGCGTTAAGAAAACACTACCTATTGATGAAGCTCAAATATTAACATATATGAAGTTGGCAAATATTGAGGTTGGTCTATTGATAAATTTCAATGTGATAAGACTAAAGGAAGGACTAAGAAGATTTGTTCTGTAGAATATTCGTGTCCTTGGTGCGCTTCGTGGTAGAAAATAGTTAAACTGATCGCCGCGCCTCACCCGAAAACCCGTGCTGGTTTTTTGGTAGCTCATACAGTAATCGAAGTTTTGTGATTTATCCATGGTTTATCTGCTTGGGGTTTTGGGTAGGTGAGCTTGGTCGCTCTTTCACTGCTGGCCTGGTAGTCCCGACGCATAGTCCTGAATTCAATGAATCCACACCTGTCGCGGCTGTTGGCTGACATACTGTTGGACCGCCGGAATGGTCACAGAAGGCGGGTGGTGGAGCGTTTCCGGCGGCTGGAGCACTTCGACTGCCTAGGGCCCGACCGCCGCGAGCTGAACCGGCGGTCGCGTCTGGCGGCGCTGCTCACCTCGGCGGCGGAGCATGTGCCGAATTTCCAGCCGCTTCTGAAGGGGAGGATGATTCATGCGGACAACGCCCTTGAGCTGTTGGGTGACCTCCCGCCCATGACGCGGGAAGAGATCCAATCGGATCCGGTACGGTTCGTCAGTGATGCGGCCGAGGATGTCCGGGAGGACTATACCGGAGGTTCCACGGGAACACCGCTGAGGTTCCTGGTCGACGGGGAGACACATCGGGCGCGCGAGGCGTCGCTCATGTGGGCGGATTCGCTTGCCGGCTGGCGGCCGGGCGAACGGATTGCGATGTTGTGGGGTTCCGACCGCGACGTGGCCTCGGCCACGGGCCGGCTGCGCC
The DNA here is from genome assembly GCA_029934055.1 of Kiritimatiellia bacterium. Taxonomy (GTDB): domain Bacteria; phylum Verrucomicrobiota; class Kiritimatiellia; order B70-G9; family B70-G9; genus JAOZMZ01. The sequence goes on along the minus strand of JAOZMZ010000094.1, from coordinate 4,193 downwards.
TGGCGTTGCGCTGGTGGATCGAGAACCGGCGCTGGTACAATGCCTTCGACATGTCGGAGCGGCAGATGGAGTCTTATCACCGGGCCATGACGCGGTTCCGTCCGCACCTGATCGTGGCGTATGCCGGGGCCGTTTACGAGTTGGCCTGTTACCTGGCGCAACGCGGCCTGCGGCCGGCCTACCCGGAGCGGGCGATTGTGAGCTCGGCGGAGGTTCTGACCGCGGCGATGCGCGAACGGGTGGAGACGGTATTCGGGAGGCCGGTCTTCGACCGCTACGGTAACCGCGAGGCGGGAGCCATAGCCGCCGAGTGTGACGCGCACGCCGGGTTGCACGTCAATGAGTACGACTTCATCGTGGAGGTGGACAGTCCTGATCCTTACCGCCGGCCCGGGCGTCTACTGATGACGTACCTTGCCAACTACGCCATGCCGCTGATCCGTTATGACACCGGAGACCTGGCCTTGCTGGCGGAGGGTTCGTGTTCCTGTGGACGGCGCACGCAGCGTCTGGCGCGGATCGTGGGACGCAGTTCGGACATTATCGTCACCCGCGGAGGGAAACGGATTCACGGGGAATACTTCACTCACCTGATGTACGGTGTGGACGGCGTGCGGCGTTTCCAGTTCATTCAGGACGGCCTGGACGACTATCGGCTGTTGTTGGAGAGGGAGGGTCGCGGGCCGGATGCGGGAGTGATCGGGCGGCTGCGGGCACGGTTGCAGGAGGCGTTGGGGCCGGAGGCCCGGGTGCGGATCGAGATCCGGGATCAGCTCGACAAGCTGCCGTCCGGCAAGTTCCGCTTCACGGTGTCGCGTCTGGCGGAGGAATGTAGCAGGAGGTAATAGGGACTATGCGAATCTTATGGGTAAGTACAGGGTTTCCTCATCCACCGTTCGATGGTGTGGCAGTAAGGACATACAACCTGATCCGCAGCCTCAGTAATCGAGGCACAGAACTGCGGTTGCTGTGTTACCGTCAGTCCGGACTCTCGCGGGAGAGCATTGAGGTGATGAGGGGGTATTGCACAGAGCTTGATCCCGTGCCGCTACCTGCATCTCCTTCGCGATTGCGGTGGCTTTGGTGGAAGGCATTGGGAGACAGGCCCATCTCCATAAGGCGTCATTTCTCACGGGACGTCAGACGCAAATTCAAATCTATTCTCAGGGACTGGGCTGCAGATGTCGTGGTGTGTGATCAAATCCAGATGTTCGAAATGTGCTATCCGTGCCCTGTCCCTTGCGTGCTTAATGCCAACGATTCGTTTGCCTTTTTTCTTATGCGCGAAGCAGACGTCGAGAGGAACCCGGTCCGGCAGTGGAGCCTGCGGTGGGAGGCTGCGCGCTTTATGCGATTCGAGATGCGGGCATATGGGCGGGTTGCACGCGTAGTCATGGTGTCCGAAGCGGACGCCGAGTATGCGCGCAAGAAATTGGGCGCAAAGAATGTTGTTATTGCGGGGAATGGTGTTGATACAGAATACTTCGATCCTCACAGGGTGTCTCCCCCCGGCGGGTTGAATGGTTCGCCGTTGATAGTCTTCAGTGGAAGCATGGGGCATGTTCCAAATGTACGGGCCGCAATCTACTTGTATCGTCGCGTCCTGCCGCGAGTATGGAGAGTTTTTCCGCGGGTTGGGCTGGTCCTTGCGGGTGATGATCCGGCCGCCGAGTTGAGGGAACTTGCCGCGCAAGATTCCCGCGTGACGATCACGGGGTTTGTGGAGGACATTCGGCCTTATATTCGTGCGGCGGACGTCTACGCCTGTCCCATGCTGAGCGGTTCCGGTGTGAAAAACAAGGTGCTTGAGGCGATGTCTATGGCACGTCCCATTGTGGCCTCGCCCCTGGCCGTGGAAGCCTTGCCGGAAGCGCGATCAGGGCAGCATCTTGTGCTTGCAGATGGGGAAGAACAGTTCGCGGATGCGCTGGTAAGTCTTCTCCAAAACGAGACATCGTCCCGAAGCCTGGGACGTAGAGCGCGTGATTTCGTACGGGAGCACTATTCCTGGGAAGCGATGGGGAACCGGTTTGCAGAAATCTTGGAAGATGTTGTCAGCGGCGGGGTTTTGTCTCATTAGCATCGCGGCTGGCTCTTCAGTTTTTTAGCGCGGCGGAAGTGCACACGTTCCGCGGCCAGAAACTCGGCGGCGAGATCGGCCAGCGTTTTGGGAAAGGCGCAGATATCGGTATAGAGATTTTTCTCTTACCTTCTCGACTGTGCGGAAGAGAAAATCATGCCCGCTATGGGCAAGTATATTATTATTCGCAGACACGTGATTTTGTGATAACAGTATTTGAAGCGAGAAGCTGAACCAACTGTACCATAATTAATGTGATCCAAGCGCTTCAGTAGGATACTTATGCCTAACAATAGCAGAGACAAGGGGGATTGGATTCCACAGCGAAAGCTTAATCTGGGATGTGGAACAGATATTCGTCCGGGCTGGATAAATTTGGATCAGGTTCCACTGCCCGGTGTGAATATTGTTCACGACCTGAACGTCGTTCCCTATCCGTTTCCGGACGATCATTTTGCGATTATTCATGCAATTGACGTACTGGAGCACTTGGATTTTTGCACTGTAATGAAGGAACTGTGGCGAGTATTAGAACCCGGTGGTCGGTTAATTGCGCGTATTCCTCATTTTACGTCGAAGAATAATTTCGTGGACCCGACGCATACAAAGATGTTCTCTGTAATGACGTTTGAATTTTTTGTTCGTGAATCCTTTGACGGCAGAACCTATTACCCCCTTGCTCATTTTTCTCGGATTAGCTCGCAGCGCATCACTTTTCAAAAACGGCCACTATTTATGTATAATTACATTATTGAGCGAATTGTCAATACATGTCACTTTGCCCAGTATATCTACGAGTCAACGGGCCTTTGCAGACTCTTTCCCGCCGAAAATATCATTGTGGAGCTGATTAAGTAGAATCAGCTGCGTGAATAGTGGGGCTCACCCTTGTGGATCACATGCGTCTGGTATTCCTGCTGAACAACCGCCGGAGCATCGGCGGGGGTGAGATGGCGGTCTACCGCTATGCGGCGTCCCTGGCGCAGCGCGGGCACGAGGTGACGGTGTTCGCCGTCTGGCACAACGATTTCATGCGGAAGGTTCATCCACCGGGCATGCGGTTGAGATTGCGCCGCGGGCTGCCGGCAGCGGTTCGGGGTGCCGGCCGGTTCAACAACTGGTGGGGGCGGCTCTACGCCCGGCTGGTGATCGAGCCGTGGCTGCGGCGGAAAAAACCGGACTTCGTGTGCGGTTACCTGAGGGAGACGGCGGGCGATGCCGCGCGCTACGGCCGGCGGTATGGGATCCGCGTCGTCAATTTCGTTTTCGAGACGCCGGACCGGGTACTCCGTGAGTTGGAGGGTGTTCTTCCCCGATCGGAGGCGGACCGGCTGCGGCGGGAGTGGGAGGCGGTGCGGCCGGCGTATCGGGAAGCGGATGTCCTGATACCTCTTTCCGAAAGTGTCCGGCAGGAATGTGCGCATTGGACGGGAAGGGAAGTGGCCCGGCCGGCGTACCTGGGAGTAGACGTCGAGGAGGCGGCGAAGCATGCACCGGCGGAGGAGCACATTCTTTATGTGGGACGGCTGGACGTCTACAAGAACGTGCAGGACCTGATACGGGCGGCGGCCGGACTGGAAGGCGCTCCTCCCTTGGTGATTGCGGGCACGGGATACGAGGAGGCCGATTTGCGGCGACTGGCGCGCAGCCGCGGGGTGGATTGCCGCTTCGTGGGGAGTGTTTCGGAGGAAAGGAAGTGGGATCTTCTGCGGCGGGCGTATTTCCTGGTGTTTCCGTCTTCGTTCGAAGGCTTCGGCATTCCGCCGGCGGAGGCGCTGGCCGCTGAGAAGCCGGCGGTTTGCAGTGACATACCGGTATTGCGCGAAGTATACGGGGATGCGGTGGAATATTTTCCGCTGCACGACGTCGCGGCACTGGCGGGGACCATGCGGAGGTTGTTGAAGGACGCCGCCTACCGGCGGAGGAGGGGAAGTGCGGGGCGGCGTTTCGTGGAGGAGCGTTATACCTGGGAGAAGGCCGGCGCCGCGCTGGAAGGGATTTTGCGGGAGACCCTTTCCCGTTCCGGCGGGCGGCGGCAGACGTACGGAGATTTTCAGAAAAGTTTCCAATGATTGGGTAAGCGCCGGTTAGCCGGCAAGGAGTAGTGAATGAA
>JAOZMZ010000093.1 GCA_029934055.1 Kiritimatiellia bacterium | reverse complement strand
CGAACAAATCAAGTGAGCCTATTTTGTAAACGCCTTTCCCTCAGTCGAAGCGCAACCCAAAAAGGTTCCTTTCAAACGTTGGCGCAAAGAAGGAGCACGACTATGAAACGAATGCTGATACTGATGCTGGGTGTGAGTGTGGTGTGTGCAAACGTAGCCTCGGCGGCCACGATCTATGTGTCAACGAACAGCCCATCGGACGGACCGGGGACGGCGTGGACGAATGCGTTCTGGACGATTCAGAGCGCGGTGAACATGGCGACCAACGGCGACACGGTACTGGTGAGCAACGGGGTGTATGACGCAGGCGGCGCGGTTACGCCGGGTTTTGCGCTCACGAACCGGGTATGCATCACCAATGCCATCACACTCGAAAGTGTTGCCGGGCCGTCCAACACCGTCATCGTCGGCGCGGCCGATCCCGTTTCGACCAATGGCCCGGCGGCGGTACGCTGTGTGTACATGACCAACAGTGCTGTGCTGAATGGCTTCACCCTCACCAACGGTCATACCCTCGCCAGTGGGGGTCTTGCCGTTGAGGGCGGCGGAGGCGTTTACCTGGGTGGCGTGATGTCAAACTGCACGGTCACGGGTTGTTCCGCTGAATTTGGTGGCGGGATTTTCGCCGGTGAGGGATCCAGGATAGCGCATTGCCGAATTGCCGGGAACCAATCCATGAACGATGGTGGCGGTGTGTTCGGAGGTGGATTCTCCATGGTGCGCTGTACCGTGGTCGGGAACCTCAGCAAGGAAGATGGTGGCGGAGTACGCACGTACTATTTAGGGTCAGGGTCAGCGCCATCTTTCAGTAACTGCTTGTTTGCCGAGAACACGTGCGTTGGCTCAGGAGGCGGTTTGATCATAGATCATGTGCCGTGCGATATCGTCAACTGCACCATTACCCGAAATGCAGCTTCTGGAGGGGGAGGGATCGCCCTGCAAGCCGTGCCACCCCCGAATTATCGCATGGAGAACTGTATTATTTTCGATCAAATGAGCGGCGGCGATGTGGCATGGCCGGACTCAACCTCGCCCTCAAACTGCTGCATCGGTTCGACTAGCGGTTTCGCATCGGTCAGCGCCTGCATCACCAACAATCCGCGCTTCATAGACCCGACCAACGGCAACTACCGCCTCTCGGTTACGTCTCTCTGCATTAACGCCGGCACGAACGCTCCGGGAATGACCGGGGAGACCGACTTGGCCGGCAACGACCGCATCTACGCGAATATCGTGGACATTGGCTGTTACGAGTCATCGGGGATGTGGCTGGCGATCACCAACCCCGTTGAAGGTCAGACCGTGCCGCACGATTTCGGCAACGTGCAGGGCGGGAACAACCCGAACGTTGTCGGGGCCTTGTCGTGGACCAATGTCTCCACGGGCGGGGCGGGAACGCACCCCGGCGCATGGAACTGGGGCATTCCCATACCTCTGCAGGTGGGCACAAACATCGTTACCGTGTCCGGAACGAATACGGAAGGCCAGGTGACAAATGTCACGGTCACCTTCACGCGCGCAGATATCGGAACCGGCACCCCGATTGTGACGATCACCAACAAACCGGGTTCGGTGGCCTATGATGTCACCTCGTTTGTCGCCCGCGGCACGAACAACATGCAGGTGTTCGGCACAATGTGGGTCTCCAACGCCGCCAATGGCGAGTCGTACAGCTTCGCCGTAGCGACAAATTGGACGGCTCCCGCAGTGACACTGGTCGAGGGCGCGAATGAGGTGTCGGTTAGTGCCACCAACCTTTTGGCCCAGACGGCGATCGATACGGCGACCGTTGTGCGCCGAGCCAAGCAGGGCGGTGATTCTGATGTGACGTACTACACGGCCCCCGGCGGTCTGCACATATCGCCTTTCGTGACTTGGGCGAACGCTGCCACGCAGATTCAGGCGGCGGTGGATGTCACCTCCGACGGCGATATGGTGCTTGTCTCTAACGGGGTCTACAATACCGGCGGGCGGGCGGATGTGACCGTTGCTCCGACGAGCCGGGTCTGCATCGACCGCTCGGTCATCGTGCAGAGCGTCAACGGAGCGGAGGTTACGTACATCGTCGGCGCGGCCGATCCTGCGACCCTGGGCCCCGGGTCCAATGCCGTACGCGGCGCCTTCATCACCAGTAACGCCGTGCTGGCAGGCTTCACGGTGACCAACGGCTATAGTGACACAAGCGGCTTTGGTCAGTACGGAGGCGGCGTTTTTTTAGATGATGCTGGATCCATCAGTAATTGTGTGCTGACGGGCAACCGGGCCGCGTCATGGGGTGGCGGGGTATTCTGTGACCAGCGCAGCCTGGCGACACACTGCCTGATACGCGGGAATAGAGGAGGCAAAGGCGGGGGCATTGCCGTCTATGCCACGGGCAAAGCGAGAAACTGCCTCATCGTGGACAACACGGCCGACGACATCGGCGGCGGCCTCTATCTCGACGTGGAAGCGGTGGCCGAATCGTGTACGATCCGCGGGAACTCCGCGCCGCGGGGTGCCGACGGCGCCCCGGAAGTCGGCAGTTGCACACTGCTCAACACCATCATTTACGACCCGGATTCGGACTCGAACTGGTACGGCAATGTCTCGGCGAGCAACTGCTGCAGTCGCGCCCCGAGTATTGCCGCCGATCCTGGCTGCATCACCAACGCCCCGTCCTTCATCAATCCAAGCGCCGGCAATTACCGGCTTGGTTTCGGTTCGCCCTGCGTCAACGCGGGAACCGAGCAGCCCTGGATGACCAACGCCGTCGACCTCGACGGTGCGGCACGCATCCGGCACGATACGATCGACATGGGGGCCTACGAGTACGACGCAACCACCTACGATAGCGATGCCGACACCGTCGTCGACTGGAACGAGTACATCGCCGACACCAACCCCACCAACCCCGCATCGTACTTCCACATCACGGCCATCTCGAACCTCCCGCCGGTCACGCTCTACTTCGACTCATCCAGCTACCGCCTCTATACCATGGCCGGTTGCAGCAACCTGCTTGATGGCGTCTGGACCGACGTCCCCGGCGCGGGACCGCGTGCGGGCATTGGCGAGAAGGACTCGATTGCGGACACCAACGAACCCCCGTACGGCCCGTTCTATCGTATCCACGTTGAAATTCCATAGCACAGGCTGACAGAAGAATTGCCAACAACACGCTGCTCACCTACACCTTGCCCGCGGACGGTCAAGGTGAGGGAGAGCGTGGGCGTGTGCGCCCGGCATGGCGCACGACTAATGGGGTGAGAGTCCCCTGTACACCTATCAGGAGGAAGTACTAGCGGAAGACAACGGCGTCACTGCGAAGTGGGGTCGGAAGGAAGTCGAAAGCAAAGCGCGGACCCGACGAACAGAAACCGCATAAGAGGTGTGGTGGCTGGATGAGAGTGCACGTCAACTCAAAGTCCGAATCCTGAACGGAAAGCCAGCACATAAATGCGGCGGGTATATGCGTGAAAGTCGTGAGTCTTACCCGGGGAGATCTCATCGCCCGCCTTTAGGGCTATTCCTGTTGAGAGACAGGGAGAGGGGCGATGAGAAGTCAGCCGAGGGCATAGTAGGCAGAAGGTCAGGCGAGACTAGTGAGGCACTCCATGTCGAAAGACGGAGCGAACGGATAGGTCAGGCCGCAAAGGCGCTGTTGAAGGCCCGAACTTAAGTTGAGGAAGGAACCTTTGACCGTGCGAACAAACAGAACAGCAGATGATCCTGCCAAGCGGGATGCTCTGACAGAGGGGGCTGGACGGAATCCGGCTGAGTATGTCGAGGGTGCTGAAGTGCGTCCATGGGTGAAAGACAACTCCAACCCACACTCGGAATCTCTACTCGAAAGAGTAGTGGAGACCGGGAACATGCGCAGAGCCTGGAAACAGGTGAAGCAGAACAAGGGAGCCGCTGGAGTGGATGGACAGGGGATCGAAGAGACCCATGGGTTTCTTCGGGAGAACTGGCCGAAACTTCGGAGGCAACTGCTGGATGGCACATACCGACCCTACCCGGTGCTCCGGGTTGAAATCCCAAAGCCTGGCGGAGGGATACGCAAACTGGGCATTCCCACGGTAACGGATCGGGTCATTCAACAGGCTATCACACAGGTTCTCACCCCGATATTCGATCCGGAGTTTTCGGAATCAAGTTTCGGTTTCCGTCCCGGTCGCAGTGCTCACGATGCGGTGCATCAGGCATTACGGCATCAGGAATCCGGAAAACAGTGGGTGGTGGACTTGGATCTGAAGCAGTTCTTTGACGAAGTGGACCATGACATACTCATGGGGCGCTTGGGACGAAAGGTGAAGGACAAGAAACTGAAGCGACTGATTAACGCCTACTTGAAGGCGGGTGTCTCGGTGGACGGGGAAACTTATCCAACAGAAAAAGGCACTCCCCAAGGCGGACCATTATCGCCGTTTCTGTCCAATGTCCTGCTCGACGACCTGGACAAAGAACTGGAGCATCGCGGACACAGCTTCTGTCGCTATGCAGACGATGTGAACATATATGTTCGCAGCCAGAAAGCCGGGGAGCGAACCATGCGTTCGATTACACGGTTTCTGGAAGACAAGTTGAAGCTCAAGATCAACCGGAACAAGAGCGCGGTGGCGCGCCCGTGGAAACGGAGTTTTCTCGGGTTCACGTTCCGGAAAATCTGGGGCAAGATGCGGATCTGTATAGCGGAGAAAAGCTGGAAGAAATTCCGAACTCGTGTAATCAAACTGCTCCGACCGGGGCGGGGAAAGAATATACGACGTTTCATTCGTGAGCATCTGAACCCGCTTCTTCGGGGCTGGTTACAGTATTTCAGAATTGGCGCAACCAAGAAGGCTTTGCGCAGTCATGACTTCTGGCTCAGACGTCATCTGCGATGCCTTCTTTGGCGACAGTGGAAACGCCCGGCGACGCGGCTTAAACGCCTGCGGAGCCTCGGTTGCCCAAAGCAGCAAGCCTTGCTGGCCTATAGTCGGAGGGGTCCTTGGTGGTGTGCGGGTGTCCCGGCGCTGAAGCAATACCTTGATCCGCCGTACTTTGAACGGCTTGGCCTGTTCAACCTGCTGGCAAACATGTAATATGGTGAACGACATCAACTTAAGAACCGCCGTGATACGGACCCGTACGTCCGGTGGTGTGAGAGCCAGGGGAGGGCAACCTCCTCGGCTACTCGATTATCCCGTCAGGAGTTCTTGATGGGAACTTGTTGACTTTGATATCATTGAAACCGGTAGGCGCGCATATGTCGGCGTACAGGGAGGACAAGATACAGGGATCAGTGCATGAGCTTCCTGCACGAGCGGGAAGTGACGGGGGCGAAGCCTGGAGAATGTTTTCGCTGGCTCGGCTGACATCTTGAATATCTTCTGGTGAATCGGAAGATGTTTGCAGATGGAGGCGGTGGT
>JAOZMZ010000092.1 GCA_029934055.1 Kiritimatiellia bacterium | reverse complement strand
TGGGCCAAGTGGGTCATGTGGGCCGATGGGGGATGAGAGACTTCTTTGTGTGCTTTGCCCTCTTGGTGAGGGTCCTTTCTCATCTAATCGTCTTTCCTTTGCGAGGGGTTCTTCTTTCTTCTCTCGCAAAGGTCGCAGAAAAGAGGGAAGAAGGGAGGATATCTCACCAAGTACGCATAGATCGTACGCCGATTGTAAGTCTCGGCCTTGCGATCCTCCAGCTTGACGGCCACCAGAAAACGGGTCTTGCGCTCAACATGCGTGGCAATCCCGGCTTGTTGCCGGCACGGCCCTCTGAGGGTATCACTTTCCCAATGCCCGAACTCCTTACGCTCCTCAACACCCGCAAGTCGCTCCCCTATCTTGCGGTAGTCGCGAATCCGCTTGAAACGCTTCTTCCCGCGCCAACCGTAGGTGTGACGCCGACGCCCTTGGCGTAGATACTTCTCATAACTAATCCCCTGCCCGGGCAGCCTGCATGATGAAACGGTAGATCGTCTCGTGAGAGACCCACATCCGCTTATCTGTATGCTCCCTGCGGATCCGCCCGGCATTGGAAGTTTTTTGGATAGCGTTGCGAAATCCCGCCACGGTGGGACAAGTTTCCGAACGCAGACCAGCCGCTCCGCGGACTGATCGGCTGGCGGAGGGGGTGGGATTCGAACCCACGGTCCGGCGAAAACCGGACAACGGTTTTCGAGACCGCCCCGTTCGTCCACTCCGGCACCCCTCCACCGACGAAAAAAACAGGCACAGCCGGCCGGAACAACCGCAGCGCGGCGCCGCCGGCCAGATACGCCGACAACGCAATGTAATGCGTTTCCGGCCGCAAACAATGCAGACTACCCCATGCCAGCGCCCGCGCAAGTTTTTTCGCTCCGTCCGCCGAGTGTGCCATTGCCTTTTGAAACCGGGCCCGCTATGCTCAACCCCGAGAGGAAGGACTTATCCGACGAGATGCCATGCGCACGCTGTTCCATACCGCGTTGCTGTCCACTTGCATGATCCTGGCGGGCGCCACCGGCCGGGCGGAAGCCCCTGCGGCTGTGCGTCTCGCCAACGGGGCCCTCTTTCAGGGCGAGGCCGAAGAACCCACGCCGGAGGGGCTCAAGGTGCGTACTCCTACGGGAACCCGCGTCATCCCCTGGAAAACACTGTCGCCGGGGACGCGCTACCGCTACGAGCCGCTCTACCGGGCCAACTTCATGGCCGTGGTCTCGGGCTTGCCGCGCTCGATGTGGACCAATCGGCCCAGCGCCCCCGTCTCCAAGCCCGGCGGACGACGACCATCCAAAACCAAGGGCGAAAGCAAGCCGTCCTCCGAATCCTCCGACGCCGGCACTAGCGCAAGCAAGGGGTCCCTGCGACTGGCCGACAACCTGCGCTACGAAAACATCCCCCCGATACTCTCCGACACCATCCCGGACCTCCAGCTTCACCGTCCCGTTCACACCCTCTCCATGGCCATTCAGTACGGACCGTGCACAAACGACGTGGCCTGTTTCGTGTTCGATCTCACGTCGGCGGACGCTGCTCCCGACGAAATGTACGCCTACGCACCCGGCTTGGCGGACTATCGCACGCCGCGCCGCATCAAGGCGCTCAAACAGAAGAAGGGATACACCTACACCGCACGTTTCAAAAAAATCGCGCTGCAAAGCCGCTTCGGGCGGATTGCGGCGTACTACGAATTGCGTTTCTTCGGCATCAGCGGACGGACTCCGCCGCTCCAGATGCGTATCAACGTCAAGCTCAGAGCCGGAAGCCTGCTGTCGCGTTTCACGCTGGGCGGCAAGCCGAGTGTGGTCGTCAAGGGACGCGGCACGATTCAGCCCACAGCGATCCTCGACCTGCCGATCCTCTGGATGCGCCTGGACACCAGCCACGACCAGGTCCGGCTGGTCGGAAACCTCAAAATGTCGGGCCTGAAATTGTGTCCCCGCATGGGCATGAGCCGTGACGTGAAGTTCTCGATTGTGGAAAAGGCAACCGGGAAAAAGATCAAGAGCGACACCATCCGCCTTGATGAAGACATGTTCGAACACGAATACGGCCTGGTCTATGATCTACGCAACGTCCAGCTCGAGTCGGGACACAAGTACACCGTCTCGGCCGCGATAGATTTGGGGCCCATTCTTGGAGAAGTCTCGTTCAAACAAACCTTCACCGTCCCGGCCCGTTCGTGAAGACGGCGCCCGGCTCCCGATCCTTCGCCGCGGCCTTCTCTTGCCCTCAACCTCCCTGCCTCTGACGAACCGCTTCGAAAAGCAGAATCGTCGCCGCCGCGGCGACATTGAGCGAGTCCGCCTGCCCAAGCATCGGTATGTAAACCTTCTCGTCCGCCGCCTCCAGCCAGAGGGGCGTAAGCCCGTACTGTTCCGAACCAACCACTAAGGCCACCGGTCCACGCATGTCCGCCCTTGTATAGAGCGTATCGGCATGCGGAGTGGCCGCGATCGTCCGCACCCCATGTTCCCTCAGCCAGCGCAAGGCCGCCCGGGATTCAGCCTCGACCACCGGAACCGAAAAAAGCGTACCGATACTCGCCCGAACCACATTCGGATTGTTGATATCGGTACCGCGGTCGCAGACGATCACAGCCTCCGCTCCAGCCGCATCCGCGGAACGCAGGATACTGCCGAGATTTCCGGGCTTCTCGATCCCCTCGGCCACCAGGTAAAGGGCCTTCGGGGACGCCGGCAGCTCCTCCAAACGCCTGTGGAGCTGATAGGCGACCGCCAGGAGTCCTTCCGGACGGTCACGATAGGCCACCCGCCGAAAGGCAGCCTCCGAACACCGGAAAATATCCGCCCCGCCGCTGCGGCAGCGTTCCACCAGGATGCTTTCGTTCCCCCCCTGAAAAAGTTCCGTACAGTAGTACAACTCCGTCGGGCGAATATCGTTGTCCAACGCCCTCTTGAGCTCCCGGTACCCTTCTATCAACAGCAGACCGCGCGAGTCCCTGTGTGCCCGCTTTCTCAAGCGCACCAACTCCCGCATGCGTGGATTGCGGGGACTCGTTATCAGTGTCTCCCGTCCGCCGCTTTCACCAAGTTCGGCATCCATGGCGCCGGATCGCTCCCTTTTCGGCCTGATCTTCCCACGGCCGCCGTCGCCGGCGGCGTTCCAGAGACCTCATATTGCCATGGACCGGGATAGGATGTAAATTTGGTATGACATGAAGCAGCACCTTCTCACAGCTTCGATCCTTCTCTTGCTGGCTGCGGCGGCCGCTGCCGCAACCTATTCCTTCGACCGCTACCGTATCATTATCGACCGCAAGCCCTTCGGGCGTGCGCCCCCGCCGGAAACCCAGCAGCGACCCGTGAGCCCGGCGGAGTCGTTCGCACGCAATCTGCGCCTGTCGGCCATCCTCGAAGTCGAAGGCGGCGGAATCCGCGTCGGCCTGGTCGACAAGAAGACCCACAAAAACTTCTTTCTCAGCGAAGGAGAAAGCCAGGAAGGCATCGAGCTGGTCTCCGCCAGTTTCGACGATGAAGAAGCTGTGCTCCGCAAGGGTTCCGAGATGGCCGTGATAAAACTCCAATCAGGGGAAATCAAGCCTCTCGGTCCCGCCGAACAACAGGCACGCCTCTCCCGGCGGCGTCCCTCGTACGCCGAACGGCGCCGCGCCCGCGAAGCCCGCCGACGCAACCCGCCGCCGAAGCCAAAATACACCGGCAAGGAACTCGAACGCCACCTTCAGGAATACCAGATGGAAGTCATCCGGCAGGGCCTGCCGCCGTTGCCGATCCCCCTGACGCCCGAAATGGATGCCGAACTCGTGGCCGAGGGCGTCCTCCCGCCGCTCGACGAAGAGTAACGCCGGCAGCCTTCGCCTCCCGCCCCGCCGCCCGCCGCTTTGACGGCGGCTGAATTGCGACTATATTACTTCCATTAAATCAATGCCAGGGTGCCGCAAGTGTACGCGATTCGCAGGGAAACAGATTATGCCCTCCGTGCCATTGCGGTCATGGTCAGCCACAGGGGAAACGGGCGGGCGCTTTCGACCAGTTCCCTGGCGGAATTGTGTGCCAGCAGCGTGGATATGATGCGTAAAGTCATGTTGAAACTCGCCGGAGCCGGCATCGTGAAATCATCACGCGGCCGCAACGGCGGCTTCGTGCTCGCCGGGCGCCTGGAACGCATTTCCCTCGCCGATATCATCGCCGCCGTACAGGGGCCCCTCCTGCTGAACCCCTGCGTTGCCGGACCGGCCGCGTGCGACTATGAGAGCCGCTGCCCCATCGCCGCCGAAGTCCGCAGCCTTCAAAAAAGCCTCGAGCGCCTGCTTCCCGCGGCGACATTTGCCGGACTCGACAACCCACCGTCACGGCCGAACGAAACAACTACGGAGGAATAAATGATGAGTATGTTCTGCTATCAATGTCAGGAAACCGCCGGCAACAAGGGATGCACCCGGCGCGGGGTCTGCGGCAAAACGGATACCACCGCCGGTCTGCAGGACCTGCTGATCCATCTCCTCAAAGGCATCGCCGTATACGCTGAAAAAACGGCCGCGCTCGAAGCCGAGATTCCGCATGAATACGGCCGTTTCATCTGTGAGGGGCTCTTCGCCACGATCACCAACGTCAACTTCGACGAAGCACGCTTCATCGAAATGATCAGGCGGGCGCTGGCTCTAAGGGACAGGCTCGCCGCGCACTTCACCAGCGTCTACCGCAACGTCAACGGCCGCGATTTCGCCGAGGCCCTGCCGGACTGCGCCACCTGGCATGCCGACGACCCGGAGGCCTTCCACGCCAAGGCGCGCGAGGTGGGAGTACTGGCCACCGGCGACGAAGACATGCGCTCGCTCAGGGAACTGGTCGTCTACGGCCTCAAGGGCATGGCCGCCTACGCGGATCACGCCGCCATCCTGGGATATGAAAGCGACGCAATCTACTCCTTCATGTTCAAGGCCCTGGCGGCCACCACGCGCGACATTCCCGTCGAAGAGATGGTTTCCCTGGTCCTCGAGACCGGCCGCATGGGCGTCGAAACAATGGCGCTTCTCGACAAGGCCAACACCGCGACCTACGGCAAGCCCGAGATCACCAAGGTCAACCTGGGAGTCAGAAACAACCCCGGTATTCTCATCTCGGGTCACGACCTCAAAGACCTCGAAGAACTCCTGCAACAAACCGACGGTACGGGGATAGACGTTTATACGCACGGCGAAATGCTCCCGGCGCATTATTACCCGGCGTTCAAGAAATACAGCCATCTGGCCGGCAACTACGGGAACGCCTGGTGGCAGCAGGATCGGGAATTCGCCGCCTTCAACGGTCCGATCATCATGACCACCAACTGCATCATCCCGGTAAAGGAGGCCTACAAGGACCGCATCTTCACTACCGGCGTGGTCGGATACCCCGGCGTGAAACACATTCCCGACCGGCCGGCCGGCGGGGCCAAGGACTATTCCGAAGTCATCGAGCTGGCGCGCAAATGCCCGCCACCCAGCCAACTCGAAACCGGCACGATTACCGGCGGTTTCGCCCT
>JAOZMZ010000091.1 GCA_029934055.1 Kiritimatiellia bacterium | reverse complement strand
ATAGTCCAGTCTCATTCCGCAGTCTCCTTCATCAGCGTCTTTTTCCAAAAGCGCACCACGTCCCTCAGTCCGTCACATCTTCGAGCCTTATCCGCCCCTCGTAAAGAGCCCTGCCGACAATCACCCCCTCCAGATTCGGCCTCCGCAGGTCCCGCAACGCGGCGATATCGTCGGAAGAAGCCACCCCCCCTGAAGCGACCACCCGACAAGCGACCGCTTCGCAGACCCTGTCCACAGCCGCCACGTTTACTCCCGCCATCATCCCGTCACGGCTGATGTCGGTGTAAATGATCCGCGCCACACCGGCGGCATCAACCTCCCGCGCGAAATCAGCGGCACTCACCCCGGATGACTCCGTCCAGCCCCGCACCGCCACCTTGCCCGAGCGGGCATCTATTCCGACAATCAAGGCCTCCCGGAATTCCGCCGCCAACGCCCGTACGATTTCCGGTTCCTCGACCGCCCGCGTGCCGATAATGACCCTCGCCACACCGCCATCCAGATATTCGCGGATCTCATCCCTCTTCCGGATGCCGCCCCCCACCTGAACCGGAATGCTCACCTGCCGCACCAGTTTCAGTATCAACTCACGGTGAACCGGACGCCCCGCAAATGCTCCATCCAAATCAACAACGTGCAGCAGGCGGGCTCCCGCCGCTTCCCAGCGCCGAGCTTCCGCCAGCGGATCATCGTCGAATACCGTCTCCGCCGACGCCACTCCCTGGCGCAACCGCACGCAGCGGCCGCCCTTGATATCGATCGCTGGTATAACCGTGAATCCGTTCATTCCATCCGCCCGAAATTGCGCAAAACCTTGAGCCCGGCCTCGTGGCTCCGCTCGGGATGAAACTGGACTGCATAGACATTCCCGCTCCATACCGCCGAGGTATAGCGAATACCATACTCGGTCTCGCCGGAAACGATTCCTTTATCATCAGGATCAGCATAGTATGAATGTACGAAATAGAACCATTCGCCGTCGGAAATCCCCTCGAACAAGGGACAGGCCGGTTTCCACCAAACCTGGTTCCAACCGATCTGCGGCACCTTCAGGCCCGGCCCTCCGGGAAAACGCCGCACCCTTCCTGCGAAGATTCCCAAACCGGACGTCCCCGGAGATTCCTCACTGTCTCCAAAAAGAACCTGCAGGCCCAGACAAATGCCCAAATACGGCCGTCCGTCTTGAATCCATGCCTGCAGCGGCTGCTTGAGCTCGGCCTTGTCAAGTTGCGCCACGCAGTCTCGAAAACCGCCTACACCCGGTACTATCAGATGGCTGCACTCTTCCATCTCCTGACCCGTCCGAATAACGCGCGCGTGCATGCCCAGGTAGTGACAGGCATTCTCCACACTTCCCAGGTTGCCCATGCCGTAGTCCAGTATTCCGATCCTTACCGCCATGATTCCACCCTACCGAGCCTTCTCGAAAAAGAAACGAAGCAAGTCTACCCGCCGCACTTTCAAAGCCGGCCTTTGCTGGAAGGAATACCTTTCTCGCGGGGATCCAGCGCACACGCCGCCCGTAACGCCCTGGCCACCGCCTTGAACACCGACTCCAATGCGTGATGCGGCCCACGGCCGTATAGCTGTTCGACATGCAGATTCAACCGCCCCTGCACAGTAAACGCCCGGAAAAACTCCTCCACCAGCGCAATGTCGAAATCGCGGATCTTCCGCTTGCGCGTCGCCAGCCGGTACACCAAAAAAGGCCTGCCTCCCAAGTCCAGCGCCACCCGGCAAAGCGCATCGTCCATGGGCACCAGACTCCACCCGTAACGAACGATTCCGCGTCGGCGTCCCAAAGCCCTGTCAAGCGCCGTCCCCAAGACCAGACCGATATCCTCCACGGTGTGATGATAATCAACCTCCAGGTCTCCGCGCGCATCAAGTTTGAGATCCCACAAGGCATGCCGCCCGAGTAATTCCAGCATGTGTTCAAGGAACGGTATCCCGCAGGCGATGGATACCTTACCCGTTCCATCCAGATTCAACACCGCCGCGATCCGCGTCTCCCGCGTCTTCCTCTCAACCTTCGCAGTCCTCTTCTCAGCATCCGCCTTCATCACGCACCGCTTCCATAATCGCCTTCAGAGCATATCCCTCATCCATTCCGATACCAAGGCAAAACCCGCCCTCAACGCCCCGCCCCCGCCATGATCCTGTCCAACGATCCCAGCAGAGCGTACATGTCTGCATCGTCACCCACGCTTATCCGCAGGTAATCCTCCGTCCGCCGGGCATCAAAGTACCGCACGTAGATTCCGTCATCCCGAAGCAACTCGTAGAGCCTGCGCGCACCCGGCTCAGGCGGCCGCACCCAAAGAAAATTCGTCTCCGAAGGCCACACCCTGAACCCGCGCCGCTGCAGTTCCCCGCCCAGCCTGGCGCGTGTCTGCCGGATGCGCTCCACGTTGCCCTCCATGTAGCGCACGTCCTCCAACGCCGCACATCCCAGTTCCTGTGTGATGCGGCCGACATTGTAGGAGTCCTTTACCTTGATCAATGCCCGCATCAACTCCGACGGTCCCACTGCGTATCCCAGTCGAATTCCCGCCAGCGAAAAAGCCTTCGAAAACGTCCGTACCGCAATGACGTTGTCCAGCTCCAGTGCCAGATCAACACAATCCTCCCGGGCGAATTCCACATAAGCCTGGTCAATGACCACTATCCCCGAAAAGGTCTCGCAGAATTCCCTGACCTGTTCTCTGGGAAACAGTACACCCGTCGGCGCATTCGGATTGGTCATGAAGAAAATCGAGGCCGTGTAGCCCTCCGGCATCGCCCACTCGAAATCCGCACCGAGTTCCACCGGACGCACTTCGACCTCCGCGATCTCCGCCAGAACGGGATACAAAGAGTAGGACGGTTCGAAATAGCCCACACTGCCGTCTCTCTCCACGAAGGCCCGCAAACACATCGCCAGTATATCGTCGGCCCCGTTTCCCAAAACCACCTCATCGGAACCGCACCCGTGCCGACGCGCCACCGCCTCGCACAAACGCCCGCCCAACGGATCGGGATACAGCCGCAACTGCGACCCGTCCAGGCTGCGCAACAATTTCAACACCCGCGGAGACGGGGGATACGGATTCTCATTGGTATTGAGCTTGATCACGTCCCCGCGGAGCGGCTGTTCCCCGGGCTGGTATCCCCGCATGGAACGTACAACCCGCCTGATGGAATCAGTCCTCATCACCGGTCCTTACCCCTCGCGAAGCGTATCCGCGCCGAACGTCCGTGTCCCGGCAGTCCTTCCACCCGCGCAAACTCTTCGATCACACCGAGCCCGCGTTTCAGGTCTTCCCGGCGGTATTCGATAACACTCAATCTGCGGCGGAAATCCTCGACCGTCAGCCCCGAAAACATCGCCGCAGTTCCACCCGTCGGCAGCACATGACTCGGCCCGGCGACAAAGTCGCCCACTGATTCCGGCGTCCACCGCCCTAGAAACACGGCGCCCGCACTGCGCACCTTCTTCAACAGCCGACGCGGCCGCCGGACCATCAATTCAAGATGTTCAGGCGCGAAACGGTTGCACAACTCGACTCCCGCATCCAGATCAGCAACTACCGCCAGAACCGTACCCAGCCGGAGAACACGCTCCACTGCCGCGCCGCGATCGAGATCCGCGGCCTGCTTTACCAGTTCGCGGGCCACTTCCTCGGCCAGGCTTCGGGAGTCGGTCACGAAAAGCAGCTTCTCATGCCCCGTACCGTGCTCGGCCTGCGAAAGCAGGTCGGCGGCCACCCAATCCGCCCGCGCGCTGCCGTCGGCCAAAACCGCAATTTCACTGGGGCCGGCAACCGAATCCAATGCGACCGTCCCGTACACCAGGCGCTTGGCCGCCGTCACAAACGGACCCCCGGGTCCGACAATCTTGCGTACCGCTTTCACGGTTTCGGTCCCGTATGCCATGGCGCCGATCGCCTGGATCCCGCCCAGCCGATAGACTTCCGTCGCACCGGCCAGCTCAAGGCAGTAGAGAAGATGCGCATCTATCCCTCCATTGCGATCCGGAGGTGTGCATACCACGATCTCGGGGACACCGGCGGCGGCCGCCAGTGTCACCGTCATCAGCACCGTCGAAGCCAACGGCGCCGCCCCGCCGGGGACATATACGCCGACCCGTTCCAGGGGAACAAATTTCTCCTCGAGCCATCCCCCCCCATCCGTCGCCAGTCGCCAATCCCCACGCCGCCCCGAACGGGCAAACCGCAGCACGTTGGCGTGCGCTTGACGAGCGGCCCGGCGGAAGGAGGGCTCCACCCCGGCGCGGGCCGCCTTCAATTCCCGCGGCCCCACCCGCAGGCTTCGGCGGCTCAGGGTACATCCGTCGAAACGGCGCTCATATTCAAGCAAAGCCGCATCGCCACGCCGTCGGACATCATCGAGAATCTTTGCCGCTGTCTTCTCAACGGCACTCTCAGTCGCCGCACGCCTCAGCAACCGCTCAACATCTTTCGCCCCGCGCCCACCCGGCCACGCGGCAATACGCACCCGGACAGGGCGGCCTCCGCTGCTGCCTCTCATCCTGCACCTTCCTTCCGTTTTCCGGAACCGCGTCCTTCAATTCCATCAACGTTTCACCGGCTCGTTCAGGCTCCCACACCGCGGACAATGCGCGATCTTACTCTTTCCGGGAGCCACGTACACCCGGCCGCATACCGCACAACGATAGATCTCCTCCCGGCCGGCAGCGCCCAGGCGCCCTCCCGGAAACCTCACACCGTAGTAGCCCCACAGCAGAAATATCACCGCCAGACCAGCCGCCAGCGGCAGGAGCACGAGCATTGACCACGATACAATCATTCTTCCTCCGCTCTCACCGGGCTCTCCCCCCCGCCAACGCAACGGACTACCGCGCGCACCCGCCGCTGCGCCTCACCCTCGGCGAAACGCCACCGCCAGGCCGCCCGTACCACGGCATCCAATGTCTCCCCGGAAGCATCCGCCCGCATGACAAACACCTCCTCAACCACCCCGTCGGCACCCACACCGAGCTGTAACCGAACCTCCCAATCCCGATCCAGCCCGCACTGCGGCACCTCTGCCGCCCGGGCTTCTTCGGGCCTTATGCCGCCGGCAAACTTCACGCCAACCGACCGCCGGGTCATCGGCGATCTGCGCTCATCCGCAGGCCGCGCCCCGTATAGCTCCGAAAAAGGTGACCCGAATACCACCGGCAACCGGCGCGCCCATTCCTTCATGCCCTCTACGACGCCCGCCGCCCTGCCGATTTGCGCCAGATCCCCGGCCTTCCACAAAGGGGCCTTCAAGAAAAGCGCTACAGCCCGCGCCGCACCCATCGGCGGTCCACGGTTCACGGACGGCGCGCTGCTGTAGCGGCTGAAGCCCACCGGCGTCGGCAACGAAAACAATACCGGCGACCATACCGCATGCAGTCCGTCCTTAACCTTGCCGCCGGCCGAGCAGACGGGAAGGTAAGTAATCTCAACGCTGCCGCGTCCCGCCCCGCCGCCGTCGAACGACGGCGGCCGCAATACCAGAAACCAGGCCGACAACCACCCGCATGCCACCATCACCGCCGCAAACCA
>JAOZMZ010000048.1 GCA_029934055.1 Kiritimatiellia bacterium | reverse complement strand
AGGGTAACTCGCGCACCTCCGGCTGCCGATCGAGGATCTCAAAGACGCGCGCGGCGGCCGCCGTGCTCCGCTGGATGGTCATGTTGACCCTGCCGAGTCGTTTTACCGGGTCGTAGAGCCCTACCAGGCCGATTGCGAAGGAGAAGAATTCGTCTGCCGTCATGTGTGACCAGCGCGAGTATACGAGCACCAGCGCCAGGCCGATAACGGAAATGACTACGATGATGGGTTCCACGGCGGCCCGCGCACGCGTGACCCGCATCAGGCGGCTGAAAACCGCCCGCGTTCGGTCCTCGAAGCGGGCCCGTTCATAATCCTCGCGCCCGAAGGCCTTGACTACCCGGATACCACTGACCGCCTCCTGAACGATGGAAAGCATGTCGGCGAGTTTTTCTTGGCCTTCGCGCGAGAAACGCCGCACCCGCCTTCCGAAGAGCATTACCGGTACCAGACATACCGGGAAAAGAACCAGACTGATCACGGCCAGGCGTACGTCTAGCCAGATCAGAAAACCAACCATTCCGATGACGACGAAGGGTTGCCTGACGAGGTCCCCCAGCACGGTGGAGACGGCCCGCTCGACGAGCATCGTATCGTTGGAGATCCGTGAAAGCAGGTCTCCTATCCGGCTCCGCGAAAAGTAGCCCAGGGGCAGTTCCATCAGTCTGGCAAAGGCGGCATTGCGCAGGTCCATGACCACCCGGTTACCGACCCATTCGATGAAATAGACACTCAGATAATACCCCAGGCCTCGCAGGGCCGCGATGATCGGAAGGCTGGCTGCAATCAGCAGGGTCTTTTCCAATGACGATGCTGAATCGAAAACATGTGCCAAGGTTTTCTTCAGCGCAATGAGCAGCCCCGTGCTCGATCCGGCGAAAAGCAGTCCGCACGCGGTGCCGATGGCCAGACGCAGCCAATATGGCCGGGCATAACCCAGCAGGCGCCGGTAAGGCGTCTGGCTGCGGCCGTCACCGGCGGCATCCTTTGCCTGACGGGGATTCATCCCTTGTGCAGCGCCTCCAGGTAATGCTCCGCCTCGATGGCCGCCATGCATCCGCTGCCAGCCGCCGTCACTGCCTGGCGGTAAACGGGATCCTGAACGTCCCCAGCCGCAAAGACCCCCTCTACGCTCGTCCGGGTATTTTTCGCAATGATATAGCCGCGCTCATCAAGCTCGATCTGACCGCGAAATGCCTCGGTGTTGGGATGGTGGCCGATGGCGATGAACAGGCCCTCAACGGGAAGAACCCGCGTCTCGCCGGTTTTGACGTTTTTCAGCCGGACGCCGACGACCTTTCCCTGGGCGACATCCAGAACCTCGTCGGGTACCGAGTCCCATATGATTTCGATCTTCTCGTTCGATTTCACCCTTTCAGCCATGATGTTGCTTGCCCGCAGCTGATCACGCCGGTGTATCATGTAAACCCGCGACGCGAAACGCGTCAAAAACAACGCCTCTTCACAGGCGGTGTCTCCGCCGCCGACGACCGCCACCGGAACATCACGGTAAAATGCTCCGTCACAGACCGCACATGCGGAGACGCCCTTCCCGATGAGCTTCTGCTCGGATTCGAGCCCCAGATAGCGGGCACTGGCACCGGTCGCGATTATGACCGTTTCGGTCTCGATGGCCGTGCCGTCTTCCAGCACCACCAGGAAGGGATGACGTCCAAAATTGGTGCTGACCGCCCGGCCGCCCTTGAATCTCGCCCCGAATCTTTCCGCCTGTTTCTTCATGGCATCCATCAGGGCCGCCCCTCCCACGCCGTCCGGAAACCCGGGAAAATTTTCTATGTCGAGGGTCGTCATCAATTGACCGCCCGGTACGAGTCCTTCAACCACGAGGGGCTCAAGTCGTGCCCGGGCCGTGTAAACCGCCGCCGTCAACCCCGCTGGACCGCTGCCGAGTATGACCACCTTTTCCGACATACCATGCCTCCGTTCTTCATCCTGCGTTGTTGTCGACCGATTAACATGGCGCCCGTATCGCCACAAATTGACTCGGAGCGCCAGGGACGGTATTCTGGAGCATTCCGTTCGGATTGGCAGTAAAAAATGCATTGTCGAAAGGAGAAATTCATGTCCCAGGATATGCTCGCAGAGATGTTCCGCATGCAGGAGGCCCTCAACAAGCGTATCGGTGTCAAAACCACGGATATGGATGAGCAGGATCGCCAGGAATGGATCCTCAACTATTGTCGCGCCATGTCGCAGGAAATCGCCGAGCTTACCGACAGCGTCCCCTGGAAGTGGTGGGCGCGCTACCAGAAATACGATCCTCAGAATGCACGGGTGGAAATCGTAGACCTATTTCATTTTCTGATTTCGCTGGCGCAGGTCCTCGGGATGAGTGCCGCTGATGTCCACGATCTCTACATGCGGAAGAATGAACTCAACTTCAAACGGCAGGAATCCGGTTATACCGTCAAGGATGAATCGGATAACCGCCTCCTCGAAAAATGACAGCGGTGCGCGTATCAGATCAGGCCTGCACGGATGCAGGTGGTGGTCCGCGCCGGCCGTCCTGTGGCCATGAGTGAGCCGGGATACTGGGAGCGCCTCGACCTGCAACGCGCCTTGCGGCGTGCCGGCTTTCTGTGCGCCATGCCCCTGGGCTTCGCACTCCTGCTGCTTTATGCACGCCAGCGTGTATGGCACCCCGGGCTCATGGCGGTCGTGCTTATCTGTGCGGGGCTTCTGCTGCTGCTCAAGGGGACGGAAGAACTGACCCTGCGTCAACAGCCGAAAACAAGGCTCGGCCGCTTTCTGCCATACAACCTGCAGAGGGCCGAAACGTCGGCCTTTGTCATAACCCAAATTGCGGTGGTACTCTTTCTGCTGGAATTCCGCCTCGCGCTCCTCGCCGCGGGACTGAACTTCGGGATTGGAGGCGACCTTTCTTATGTCGCCCTGCTGTTCCTGCTTCCCGCGCGCGCTTTGGCGGCCCGCCGTCAGCGCAATAGCCGTTCCACCGACGTGCTTGAGGCGGTCCTGCGGACTTGTATCCTCACGGTGGCTTTTCTGCTGCCGGCCTTCACGATCACCGCCACCGTTATTCCTTCCGATTCTCCTCTCACCCGGCCGGCGCCGCCCGGAATCGCTGCAGTATGGTTGATCGTGATCCTTGTCGTTTTGACTGTCTGGAGCATGCTCGCGGGCCGCATCCATCAGGCACATGGGCGAAGTCCCTTGCCGCCCCAGGATCGTCCAGCCGGCGGGCGCAAGCTTCAGTACTAAGGGGAATTCCGACGGTCGGCTCAAATCTCGACATGATCAGGAATCGGCCCACCCGGCCGGTCCCTGATGACCGTCGGTTCTACGGAACCGGTGTCGTCCGGCTTTGGATAGTCGAGGGTGTAATGCAAGCCGCGGCTTTCGCGTCGCATCTGTGCCGAACGGACCACCAGCTGCGCCACGGCGGCGATATTACGCAATTCCAGCACGTCCGGCGTTACCAGGTACGCCAGATAATACTGCCTGATCTCGCGGCGCAGGTTGCGGATCCTGCGCAAGGCCCGCTCGAGGCGCTTGTTGGTACGTACGATGCCGACGTAATCCCACATGCATGTGCGCACCTCATTCCAGTTGTGTTCGACCACTATCGCCTCGTCGCTGGGCACCGCATCACCTACTTGCCATGCAGGAATGCTTACACCTTCACGGCGATTATCCGTCTTCAGATCTCCGACAACAGCTTCAGCCGTCAATTTTCCGCAAACCACCGCCTCGAGCAGCGAATTGCTGGCGAGGCGGTTGGCCCCGTGCAGGCCGGTGCAAGCCGTCTCGCCGCAGGCGTAAAGTCCCGCCATTTCCGTCCGTCCGTCGGTCCCGGCGGCTACCCCGCCGCAGAAGTAGTGTGCCGCCGGCACTACCGGAATCGGGTCGCTGGCCATGTCTATGCCGAAGTGTTTGCACTTCGAATATATGTTCGGAAACCGCCGTTGCAGGAATTCGCGCGAGCGATGGGTTATATCCAGATACACATACGGGTCACCGCGCATCTTCATCTCGTGGTCGATCGCACGCGCAACGATATCACGGGGTGCCAGTGACCCACGGGGATCGTACTTTTTCATGAAGGCTTCACCCTGCAGATTCAGAAGTTCACCCCCTTCACCGCGGACGGCCTCACTGATGAGGAAAGAGCCGGCCTCGGGGTGATACAGACAGGTCGGATGGAATTGCACGAATTCCATGTTCATGATCGGCAGGCCGGCCCGCCAGGCCATGGCTACGCCGTCACCTGTGGCGGTTTCCTCGTTGCTCGTATATAGGTAGACCTTTCCGGCGCCCCCAGTGGCCAGGACGACCGCCCGGGCCTCAACGGCGATAATTCCTCCCGTACGCCGATTTATGAAATACGCCCCGACACAACGATTCGGCCCCGGCAAACGCAGCCATCCCGTGTTCACCAGATCAATCGCCATGTGATCCGGCAGAAAGGTGACATTCGGCTTCTCAAGTGCCCGCTCAAAGAGAACCTTCACCACCTCGTGACCGGTGATGTCTCCGGCATGAAGAACCCGCCGCCGCGAGTGGCCCCCTTCACGGCCGAGATCATACTCTTCGACCCGGCCGGTCCGCCGCGTGAACTTGATACCCAGCTTTTCCAGCCCGCTTACGGCCGCCGGACCGTATCGCAGAATCGTCCGAACGACCTTCTCGTCACAGAGACCCGCGCCTGTCTCCAAAGTGTCCCGGACATGGTCCTCAACACTGTCGTCAGGGTCCACCGCACACGCGATTCCCCCCTGCGCACGGTTGGAGTTGCTCTCTTCAGGGCCCCGCTTGGCCGTCATGAGGACACGATAGGCGGGGTCGATATGAAGCGCCACGGCCAACCCCGCCAGCCCGCTGCCGATGATCAGCACATCTGTTTCGATATATTCCATTGGAGCCACGCCGTTCTGCGTCACGATCCTTGCAGATTATCAGACCGGCAGCTCCTTTATTGCAAGCAACATCATCCCCTGGCATAATCACGCCCCATGAAATATGTCCTCCTCGTCGAACCGCCGCACGGTAGTGCCCCCTTGGAGGCGTTCCGTTTCCCACGTCCGGATGAGTCGCTACTTGCTCCTCCATGGGACCTGCTCTGCCTGGAGGCATACCTGCACGAACATACCCGGCACACTACGCGGAGTGCCGATTGCCGACTCGGCCGCAACATCGAGGAATCCCTGAAGTCGGCAGCCCTTGGCGATGAGCCTCCCGATCTGGCCGCCATCAACATGCCGCTTGATTCAATCGGAGAGGCCGTCGCCGTTATGGAAACCCTCCGCAGGATAGCACCGAGGCTGCCGCTAGCCGTCTGGGGGGAATTCCCGTCCGCTCATCCGGATCTCGCCGGTCGTCTACCCTGCGATTATGCGCTTGCCGGTGATCCCGAACCGATCCTGCGCGCCCTGCTGGATAACCTGGATTTGCCCTCACGCCTGAAACAGGTCCGCGGACTCATAATGATCTCTCACCCGCGCAGTACGAGTGCATGGCTGTCGAACCTCCATGGCCTTTCCACCCCCGACTGGCGTCATGTCGCATGGGCCTCATATCAGCCTCGTTGGCCGGCCGGCCCTACGCGGGCCAGTATCAGGATTTCCCGCGGCCAAATCGCCGTCGCCGATAATCATCCCTTCGGAGGTAGACCGCAGCCACTGCGTAAGTGGCCGCTTAAGAAGATCGCGGCCGTGGTTCAGCTCTGCTCGTCACGTCATGTGCTCGAAGCCTTTCTGGATGACCCCCCCGAAGTTTGGACAGACGACACACTGATGAGTTGGTGCGAGACACTTATCAGTATTCGTAATGCACAGCCGTGGGCCCTTCGGCTTCCTTTCCGCCGTACTCATCCGGCCGCCGTCAGGGCGCTTTTCAGCAGCCGTTGCCGGCGCGTTGAATTCATACTGCCGGCGGTCGCTTCAGAAAACCTCGCCCTTTTCAACTGTGAACCACCTGCGGCCATGCGAGCGGTGATATCCGAAATGAAACAAGCCGGCATCATCACTGATTTGACCTTTTGGGTCGGGGGACCGTGGCGTCGCGGTTCCGAGGGCAAGAACATTTTAAGGATCATAAACGATCTCATGCCCCATAATGCCGTCATTCTGCCGTACCCGATGCTCCCACCAAGCCCACTGCCGGACACCGTCCAATCCCAGGGCACCCCGACGATCACCGAGTACCTTGACTGGGCTCTCGACCCCTGGACGAAGCAGCGACCCCTTCTCGTTTGGGGCGGCAGCGCGGCGGTCGAGGATATCCGCCGAACGATGGAATATGTCCGCCACCGGCTTAAAAGGAAACCGCGCTTTCTGCTGGCCGGCTTTGTCGGCCTGCTCAAACCCGTCCTTTTGACCAGCCCCGCCCCCCTGATTCAGCGTCAGCGACACTGAGATATCGCGGGGTTACCGGTCCTCTGAGCGCGATATTTCCTTATAAAGGAGTATTTTCACCGCCAGCCTGGCCACCGTAAATGCTCCCGCCGGGTTGTTCCCTGACGGTGAAAATTCGACAATGTCGGCCGCACTTACCTTTCGTTCGGCGATCACCCGCCGCAGGCATGCCGTCACCCTGTACCAATCAAGTCCGCCTGGCTCCGGCGTTCCGGTTTCCGGCAGCAGGGCCGGATCGAAGACATCCACGTCTACGCTGATGTAGACCGGGTCGGTCAACTGCTCTACGACGGCTTCAATCCAGGATCCCGTCGAGTCTTTCATCAGTGCCGCCGCCCAGTGAATCGGCACGCCGTTTTTTTTGGCAAACTGATATTCTTCCCGCGAAAGACTGCGAACGCCGACCGAGACGACCGGGACGCCGGCCTCGATGATGCGCCGTACTGCACAGGCGTGGGAATTGCGCAATCCCAGATATTCATCCCGTAAGTCCGCATGCGCATCGAAATGCAGTACGCTGCCGACACCCACGGTCGCGCGTACTCCTTCCACCAGGGCCGGAGTAATGGAATGTTCTCCTCCGATCGACATGAGAAACGCCCCTTCGCTGGTGGCCTCGACGGCAGCGGCGCGCACGGCCTCCAGGGCTTCCGCGAGGTCTCCCGAAAAAACGTCCGGCGCCTCAAGCGTCCTCACCCGCCAGTCCGGTTCCACCCGCAGTTCCTCGTCAAAGAGTTCGACCTGCCGGCTTGCCTCAATGACCACCGCCGGTGCCCGACCCGTGCCGCGGCCGTAGGTCACTGTCCGTTCCAGCGGAACCGGCAAAACGGCATACGGACTGGCGGGGTCCATTGCCCTTTCGCGGGACAGGTCAAGAAAGAAGAGGCCACCGGCGTCTTGAATCATTTCCGTAACCCTAACCGTTCAAGCAGTGCACTCGCAAGCAGGGGCAAGGCTATCGTCGCATCACAGATCACACTGGCTTCGACCGCATCCTTCTCGTATTTTCCCCAGCTTTTGGATTCCGATATCGTGCACCCGCTCAGGCCACCGAATTCAGGTCGGTCAGTGGTTATCCGCACGCCGTAATGATAGCCTTCCGCCGGAGCACTCTCGGGACGCGTCTTCATGTTAAGGTAAGGATATATCTGCTGTGCCCAGTTACGAGGCACACCGCCACCAATGGAAACAAGGCCCGCCCGCGGGAGCGTGCATATCAGGCGCCCGAATTCCTCCACATCGGAAAGAGTGTCGAACACAAGCCGCGCCCCGTCCACGATCCCGCGCTCGTTGGCGGCGACCACGTTGAGTCCCAGCTCACTGTCCGAGACGGCCGGAATGAAGACCACCACCCCAGCCGCCGCAGCGGCTCTCAGAAGCCCTCCGCCGGGCAGCATGCCGCCGATCTGGCGGCAGAATGCATGTGTGCTGATCAGGCGGATGTCCTTTTCGCTGCGATCGTATTTCAAGCGCGGCAGGAGTCCGTCCAACACGTCCTCGGCATCGTAAAAGGCCTGTTCGCTGATATAGGTGTCGTAAACGCGGTCGATTTCTTCCGCGCGCAGCTTGGTGTCGTCAGCGTAGGGGTCCCCCAGGAAATGGGCTTGCCCTTCACTTTCCACGCTGTTGCACATATCGTGGGCCGCCGTGGCACCCGTGCATACCACCACGTCGAGCAGGCCCGCCTCGATCAGGCGCACAATGATCAGACCCATTCCCGCCGGGACCATGGCGCCGGCCAGGCTCATGACGCGCAGGCATTCCCCGTCACGGCACATTCGTTCCCAGACATCCAGTGCCTGGGCCAGGGCCCGGCCCTGGAATGAGCAACGTCGCAGGGAACGCACGAGTTCATCGGCGCTACGTGCCTCCATCGGATCGAAAGGAACGATTTTCTCTTTCAGGTATTGCATTCCACACTCTCCAGCTCAGGTCAGCTCTCAAAATAGGTGTATCCGTTCAGACCGGCATAATAGGCCTCCATGATCTGCTCACGCTCTTCCGCAGTTATCCGGCCGGCCGCCACCGCTCGGGATGCTATCCGCGCCACGCGGCGCTCCAGTGCACCGGTGTCATATTCCAGACATCCGAGAACATCCGCGACAGTGTCACCTTCCACCACGCCCACGAAGTCAGGACGTCCGTCATCACCCACGACAACGTTGACGACGTTCGTGTCGCCGAGCAGGTTGTGCAGGTCCCCCAAGGTTTCCTGGTAGGCCCCTACCAGGAAAACACCCAGGTAATACTCTTCACCGCGAAAATCATGGAGCGGCAGGGTTTGCTTGACGTCGTGCAGATCAACGAATCGGTCTATTTTCCCGTCACAGTCGCAGGTGATGTCCGCAAGAGTCGCCCGGCGCGTCGGCCGTTCATCAAGACGATGCACCGGGACCACCGGGAACAACTGCTCAATGGCCCAGACGTCCGGCAAGGATTGGAAAACACTGAAGTTGCCGTAGTAGACATCGGCGATAGCCCCATCAAGCCCCTCCATCTCGTCCGGTACGTACTTGCGGTCCTCGATTTCCCTGGCTATACGCCCGACTATGCGCCAGAAGATTCGTTCTCCACGCGCGCGGTCACGCAGGCTGAGCACCCCGTGTTCGAAAAGCGAGCGGATTTCGTCACGGTAGTACAGTGCGTCATGGTAACACTCCTGGACGTTCTTGGATGTCAACATCCGGTCAACTTCCAGAAGATTTTGCAGCATTTCGTGAGCGCCGTCTCCAAGATCGTCCGGCGTCCCGTCCGATTCAAAACGGCTGACGCCCAACACATTGAATACCAATACCGCGTGATGCGACACCAGTGCCCGCCCGCTTTCACTGACGATCACCGGGTGCTCCACGCCGGTTTCATCGCAGGAGGCCATCACCACCTCGATTATGTCGGCGGCGTATTCTCTTATGGTGTAATTGCTGCTGCTGGCGAAGTTCGTATGCGAACCGTCGTAGTCAACCGCCAGACCACCCCCCACGTTCAGCAGACCCATCCGGGCCCCTTCCCTCACCATATCCACGTAGATGCGGGCCGCCTCGGCGGCCGCAGCACGGATATTACGGATGTTGCTTATCTGTGAACCCAGATGATAGTGCAGCATGCGCATGCAATCCAGCATCCCCTTTTCGCGCAGCCGATCGAGGACGTCTATGATCTCCTGCACATTCAGCCCGAAGACGCTGCGGTCGCCGGCGGAATCCGTCCAGTGTCCACTGCCCCTTGCGGCCAGCTTGGCCCGCACGCCGAGCAGCGGACGCACACCCATCCGCGCCGCCCGGTTTATCACCATTTCCAACTCGTCCGGCATTTCGATCACCAGATACAACTGAACTCCCACCTTGCGGGCACACAGCGCCAGGTCCACGAATTCCTCGTCCTTGTAACCGTTGCACACGACAACCGCCTCGGGATCCTCAAGATATCCCATGGCGGCGATCAACTCCGCCTTGCTGCCGACCTCCAACCCGTGGTGGTATCCCCTGCCGTGATCGACCACCTCCTCGATCACCTGCTGTTGCTGATTGACCTTGATCGGATAGACGCCGCGGTAGGCCCCCCTATAACCTGCGTCCCTGATCGCATCCTGAAAACCGGAATGGAGCTTGTCCATGCGCGAGGCCAGAATGTCCCGGAACCTCAACAGGACGGGCATGTCCATCCCCCTCTCGCGAATTCCGGCGATTATGTCCATGATACTGACACGCGGACCTTCGGCGTTCGCGGAAGGGTTGACGGTTATTTCGCCCTGCGCAGATACGTCGAAATAACCCGCACCCCAGTTGCGAATGCCGTACAATTCGAGAGCGTCCTCGATTTTCCAGCGCGCCAGCGCCTCGCTCCTTCTCATCCGCAGTACCTCCGTAAAAGGTCTTTCAGCGGCGGCTCAACAAGCTCAGCAGACTCGCCACCACAGTCAAGACGATGCTGATGACAATACATGTCGTCAACGGGAAAAAGAAACGCCAATGTCCCGTCTGAATCCTTATGTCCCCCGGCAACTTCCCCATCCAGCCCAGATGACGACCGCCCAGCATCAGGATCAGACCGACCACCATAAACAGCACACCCGCCAGCAAGAGAACCTTACCGATCTCACTCATCGTCCAGTCCCCGGAAGCGGCGGCCGGCCGCCATCATTCCCGCAACATCTTGGTAATGGCTGGAACAACCTCAAAGAGATCTCCGACGATCGCATAGTCGGCGACGCTGAAAATCGGCGCGTCGGGATCCTTGTTTATCGCGACGATCGTGTCCGAAGAGCTCATGCCCGCCAGATGCTGAATCGCTCCGGATATTCCGCAGGCGATATACAGCTTCGGGCACACCGTCTTGCCGGTCTGACCAACCTGATGATAGGCGGGTATCCATCCGGCGTCGACCGCGGCCCGCGAAGCACCCACCGCACCTCCAAGCTCGCGGGCAAGCTCTTCGATTATCTTGAAGTTCTCCGGCTTGCCGAGCCCACGCCCGCCGGAGACGATAATATCGGCCTCGGCCAGATTCACCTGGTTCTGCATCTCGTGCAACACCTCAACCACCCGGGTGCGCACGTCGCCGACCTCCATTTTTTCTTCCACGATTTGCCCGCTTCGGGATGGGTCGGGCGTTACCTTCTTGAGAACCTTGTGCCGCACCGTCGCCATCTGGGGACGATGATCGGGACAGGTGATCGTCGCCATGATATTGCCGCCGAACGCCGGCCGCGTCTGCAAAAGGATTTTCTTTTCGTCGTCGATTTCGAGGCCGGTACAGTCGGCCGTGAGACCTGTCTTCACGCGCACCGCCACCCGTGGAATGAAGGCGCGTCCGATACTCGTCGCACCGGCAATGACGATTTCCGGCCTGTATTTCTCGACAAGATGCGCGAATACGTCGGTATAGGTATCCGTATTGTATTCCTTCAGACCCGGCGCATCCACGACATACACCTTGTCGGCACCCCAGGCAAACAGCGCCGCGGCGCTTTCCTTTATGCCCGATCCCAGGAGTACCGCCGCAAGTTCCTGACCCAGCTTGTCGGCCAATTCGCGCCCCTTGCTCAATAGTTCATAAACAACATCCTGAATCTCGCCGTCCCGTTGCTCGGCAAAAACCCAGACCCCCCGATAGTCCTCCACGCGGGATCCCCCTACGCGCTCGACCTCAATCACTTCCAGGGCGTCGAACTTGCAGGTCGGCACGCATGCACCGCACCCGGTGCAGGCATCGTTCACCACAACGATGCGTTTGAAACGACTTTCGGGCAGATCGAATTTCTCGCGCGGTTCCAGACTCAAGGCGCCGAAAGGACAGGCCTTGATACAAACGCCGCAGCCGGTACACTTTTCCGCGTCGATTTTCAGTGGTACGTCTTTCACGTCAAATCACCCTCTGCTCCTTGAGTTTTTCGACCAGCAACCGCGCCGCATCCAGCGGAGACGTGCCGTCAATCCGCATGCCCCCGGTCTTCTTGGGCGGACTGAAAATACGCACGACCCTCGTCGGCGACCCTTTCAGGCCCACCTTCTCTTCCTCGGCCCCGATGGCCTCCGCCGACAACACCGGTATCTCCGCGCGCTTAGCGCGCATCCGCCCCTTTAATGACGGCAGGCGTGGAATGTTCATCTCCTTCAATACCGTAAGAACAACCGGCATTTCCGACTCGATGACCTCATAGCCGTCCTCAAAGACCCGCTCCACCCTTACTCTGGCGCCGTCGTCAAGCAGTTCGAGTTTCCGGATGTAGGTTACCACCGGCAGCCCCAGGAACTCGGCAATGCCCGGACCGACCTGTGCCGTGTCGCCGTCAATGGCCTGCTTCCCACAGAGAATCAGGTCAGCCCCACCCAGGCTTTTTATGGCCTGTGCCAGCGCGTAAGAGGTTGCCCAGGTATCGGATCCGGCGAAGGCGCGGTCACTCACGAGGCGCACCTCGTCACAGCCTAAGGCCAGGGCATCACGCAGAGCGCTTTCCGCCTGCGGCGGTCCCATGCTGATGACTGTAACCTTTGCGCCGTGCTCATCCTTCAACTGTAGAGCCGCCTCGATCGCATTTTCATCAAACGGATTGATGATGCTTTCGACACCGTCGCGCACCAACGTGTTCGTTTCCGGATTGATGCGTACGTCGGTCGTGTTCGGCACCTGCTTTATGCATACTACGATATGCACCGCTCACCTCGCCTTTGGCTCGTGGTTCACTCCGCCTGCCGGATTCACTTTTTCTTGGAAGCGTACTCCTTGACCAGGGCTTGACCAATAATGTTGCGCTGAATCTGGTTGGTACCTTCGTATATCTGTAGGATCTTGGCATCACGCAACATCTTTTCCACCGGATAATCGCGTGTGTACCCGTAACCGCCGAAGATTTGCACCGCGTTGATCGCCGCCTCCATGGCCACGTCGGTTGCAAATACTTTCGCCATGGCGGAAATCTTCGAAACGCCCTTCCCGCCCTTGTCCACCGCGCGGCAGGATGCATATACCAATCCGCGCGCCGCCTCGATCTTGGTCGCCATGTCCGCCAGCATGTGCTGAATGGCTTGATTCGACGTGATCGGATGGCCGAATTGCACACGGTGGCGCCCGTATTCGACAGCCTCGTCAAGACACCCCTGGGCAAGTCCGACGCCCTGTGCCCCGATGCCCGGCCGCGATTGATCAAAGGTTTTCATGGCCAATAAAAAGCCCATTCCCTCTCGGCCCAGCAAATTCTCCGCAGGAACCTCGCAGTCTTCGAAAATCAGTTCCCTTGTGGCCGAGGCGTGAATTCCGAGCTTCTTTTCCTTCTTCCCGAAACTGAATCCGGGCGTTCCCTTCTCAATTACGAAAAAGGACGCTCCACGCGGTCCCTTGGATTTGTCCGTCAAGGCAATCACGCTGTAGATATCCGCCTCGCCGCCGTTGGTGATCCACTGCTTGGTGCCGTTGATGATGTACTTGTCATCCTTGCGCACCGCCGTGGTTTGAATCCCGCTGACGTCACTGCCCGCACTCGGTTCGGTCAGGCCGAATGCCGCCAACTTCTCACCCTTCGCCAGAGGGGTCATGTATTTCTTTTTCTGTTCTTCCGTCCCCGCAAACAAAATCGGGTAGCTGCCCAAGGCGTTGGCGGCGAAAGACACCGATACACCGATACAGGCCCGGCTCAATTCCTCGACTGCAATACAGAAATCCAGCGTGCTGCCGCCGAATCCCCCGTATTCCTCGGGAATGTAGAGCCCCATCAGGTCCATGCGACCCAGCTCATCCAGAAGCGCGCGGGGGAATTCCTCCTTTTCATCCAGTTCCGCCCTGACGGGCTTGACCCGCTCCTCGGCGAATTCACGTACGATATTACGTATCTCAAGCTGCTCTTCCGTCAGTCCATAATCCACTTCCACCATGGTCCTTCTCCCTGATTTTCATTGGATGAACCGTTCTTCCAATATCCTCAAACCGCCGTACATTAGTGACTACCCGCCCCTCACGTCAAGATCAGTGCCGCGAATCCCGTTTGCCCTGTCGGAAACGATGTAATACAAAAGGACCCGTGAATACACAATGAAAGTCTCGCGCAAACTGCTCTACGGCCTGATTGTCTTCAGCGCAGCCTTCCTTCTGCGCCTGGCCTATTTGTCCATGTTTGTGTCATCCGACTTCCACGCCTGCCCCATCCTCGATGAACTCGACTATCTCGATCTTGCCCGTAACCTCATAGCCCATGGCATGAACCCGGGCGCGATTGTCTGGCGACCGCCACTCTACCCCCTTTTTTTGGCGATAGTCATGCGGTCGGCGGATTCGGTCAGCTTTACATTACCGGCCGTTCAGATCCTTCTGGCATCGTTTTCGGCGGTACTGGTATTCCTCATTGCGCTACGTATCTTCGACCTCCGCATCGCTTTGCTGGCCGGTTTCCTCCAGGCTGCCGACTGGGATTCGATCATGTTCCCCACCCATTTCCTGCCCGTTACCCTTTTCACATTTCTCTTCCTGCTGACAATCCACTTCCTTCAGCAACCCGCCGGCCCGCGACGACTGTTCCTGGCCGGGGTCTCGGCCGGCCTGGCCGCCCTCACCCGCCCGACACTCCTGCCGGCAATTCTGGTTGCCGCCCTTTGGCTTGTGCGCCCCCTGAAAATGTCAGGCATTCGTCTCAGGCTCGCTGCATATTTTCTCGGAGGGGCCCTGCTGACTATCACGCCCTGGACAACCTATAACGCTGTCCGTTTCCATGCATTCATTCCCGTTTCACCGCTCGGCGGATACAACCTCTATGCCGGCAACAATCCCTCCGCCGACGGCAAAACGGTTTGGGCATCCGCCGATGAACTCCGCCGCCGCAACATCCCCGTCAGCCTGAATCCAGCCCTTTACCAGAAAGCCTATGCCAGGGCCGTCGGCGAATTCATTGTGGACCAACCTTCTACGGCGTTCCGCCTCCTGTTGCGGAAAGTCTACTACCTCTTCAACACCTACCGTATCTCCAGCAATTTCGATATTCCCTTTCTCGTGAATGAAACCGTCGGACCGCTTCGACCTGTGGCCCTGCCGACCCTCAACATCATGCTGCTCCTGGCCGCCCTCGGTCTGCCGAGCGCCTTGCGCCGTCGGCGTGTTTCGGCACCCCTTCTCATATTTTCGGCCTCACTGGCCGCAGTACTGCCGATTTTCTTCATCAATGAACGCTTCCGTACACCGCTGCTTCCATGTCTGGTGATCCTGGCCGCCGCCGGTCTCTTTCACCTACCGGAGAGCTGGCGCTCGAAACGCCACCTGACGCTGGCCCTGGCCGTACTTCTGGCCGGCATCTCGTCATCGAAACTCTTCGACGTGGACGATCCCCGCGACCTGGTCGAGCTGGACCTGCGCCACGGCTACGCATTCCTGCTTCGCGGACGTATTGCCTCAGCACGCAAAGCACTCGCACGCGTGCTCGCCGTTTCCCCGGAACATCCCCACGCCCAAGACCTCGCCGCCCGGCTGGAAGAGAAGAGTTCCCCACCCTTGAAGTCCACCTCGCCCGCGCTCGGCCGCCAGATTACCCCGCATGAGGACAAATAATGCCGATGTCGAAATCCGATGTCAAAGATGGGTGAGCCTTGTCCTTCGGGCCCGCCGCTGCGCGGCAGGTTTTCCTCGCGGCGACCCTCGCCGCTCGTAATCAACCCCCCTCGCACCCCTTTGACAGAGTACAACGTGTTCGCCCGCATTTCGCATGAAAGGGAAGAAACGTCTCTCGATGGACGGGAATAGGGCCCAAAGACGCTATCGCCGCTGACATTTCCGCCGTTGAAATCCACCTGAACTTTGCGGGATTTACAGGAAACAGGGCCGAGGAAGTGCTACCAAGTCTCCTAGGCGATTTGCTCCTTTCTTTTTTCCTTAACTGACTGCATTGTAGCAACTTACGGGGAAATCGCCTATTCCATTCGTGGGAAATCCGGCTTAACCAACTTCTAACAGTATTCGCCTTCAAATTGCTCCAAGGGACGAATATGTTCATGAATAGATTTGTTAGCAGGATACATGTGGTAAAAGACAAGCTGTGACAAAAAAACACATATTTATTGTGGAGGATGAGGAGGATATTCTCGAAATCCTCCGGTATAATCTCTCGTCCAGCGGCTTTACCGTTACGACAGCTACCGACGGCGAAGAGGCCCTGGCCGCCATTCCCAAGAGTATGCCCGATCTGGTCATTCTCGACCTGATGCTTCCCGGCATTGACGGGCTTGATATCTGTCGCAAACTCAAGGCAGATCCACAGACAGCCGGGATACCGATTATCATGCTGACCGCCAGGGGGGATGAAAGTGACATAGTAGCAGGGCTGGAACTGGGGGCGGACGACTACATAACCAAACCATTCAGTATCAAGGTTGTTATTGCACGGATCCGGGCGGTGCTCCGCCGCAAGGAGCAACCTCCGGTGGATGCCGATGCCCCACTCAGCATCGGTGATCTGGTGATTGATCCGAGAAGGCGCGAGGTTCGGGTGAAGGGGAGACCGGTCGATCTGACATTCACGGAATTCGGCATACTTCACTTCCTCGCAAGGCACCCGGGATGGGTCATGACCCGCGATCAGATTATTGATGCGGTGCGTGGCAACGACTACGCCGTAACGGACCGGGCGGTAGACGTCCAGGTCGTCGGACTGCGGAAGAAGCTTGGTGAGTGCGCTGAACATATCGAGACGGTGCGCGGCGTAGGGTACCGATTCAAGGAGTTCCGGTGAAGCGAAGCAGACTTCTGTGGCGCATATATCTGTACTTTCTGCTGGCGGCGCTGGCCGCCCTGTGTATCGCCACGGGAAATGCGGTCCACATCCTGCGACATTCTTACGAAGAATGGGTGGCGGAAGAGCTTGAGATGCTTGCCCGGCTGTCAGCCGGGCGGCTCCTGCGCTATTCGTTGGCCCATGATGCGGATCAGATTGACCGCATGTGTAAAGAAGTGGGCAGTCTTACCGGTATGCGGATGACGGTTATTCTGCCCGGGGGAAGGGTGATCGGGGATTCACGCCGTAGCCCGGCCCTCATGGATAATCACGCCGGCCGACCGGAAATTGTCGAAGCGTTCCGCGGCAAGACCGGCAGATCGGTGCGCTACAGCGACACGCTCAGGAAAAGACTGAAATATGTCGCAGTTCCGGTGCGGCGTAACGGGTTGATTGTGGCTGTAGTGCGCATGTCGCGTCCCCTGGCAAAAATCCGATGGACTCAGCATGTGCTTTCCAATGAGCTTCTCATCGGCGGTTTCTTTGCGACAGTGCTTTTCGCTCTGGTTGCTCTCTACCTCTCCCGCAGAATCACTCGCCCGCTGGAGGAGATGCGGTGCATGGCGGAACGGTTGGCAAAGGGGGATTTCGACGCCCGAATGGACGTGACGGCCAACGACGAGATCGGGGCTCTGGCCCGCGCAATCAACGAAATGGCTGCGCAACTGAGTGATCGCATGGATGCGATTATACGGGAGCACGTAGAGAAAAACGCAATGCTCGCCTGCATGGTGGAAGGAGTGCTGGCGGTAGATGCGGAAGGCCGCATCCTGTATATGAATAAGGCTCTCAGCCGGTTGCTTGATATCGAACCTGAACAGGCCCGCGGGCGGAGTATCCAGGAGGCGCTCCGGCATCACGAAGTGCAGGAGTTTGTCAGGGCCACACTCAGGAAAGACGGCCCGTCGGAACGGGAAGTGCTGGTGCCGGGAAATGAGGATCGTCACCTGCAATTGCACGGTACCCCCCTGGTGCATCCCGATGAAGGACGTATCGGGGGACTTGTGGTGGTGAACGATATTACGCGCCTCAAGCGGCTGGAACGCGTGCGCAGCGATTTTGTCGCCAACGTTTCCCACGAGCTGAAGACACCCATCACTGCGCTCAAGGGATCTGTCGAGACGCTGTCCGGCGATGTGACTCTCACGGCGGCGGAAGTCGCCCGGTTCACAGCTATGATGTCACGTCATGTCTGCCGCCTGGAAGCGATCGTAGAAGACCTGCTGAGGTTATCCCAGATCGAGTTCGAAGCGGAGCGGGGGCAGATCCACCGTGAGCCCACATCCCTGGTGCATGTGTTGCGGCGCGTCGAGAACTCGTTCACCGCGGCGGCCAGGGCGAAGCGTATAACGCTGAATATGAAGTGCCCGGAAAATCTGAGCGCGGGGGTCAACGGCCCGCTGCTCGAACGGGCGATCGGGAATCTGGTGGACAATGCGATCAAGTACAGTGCCGAAGACTCATCCGTCAGCATAGAGGCACAGCAGGACGGCAACCAGATTGTTATCCAGGTGACGGACGAGGGCCCGGGAATTGAAAAAAAACATCTGCCCCGCATTTTCGAGCGCTTCTATCGCGTGGACCCGGCACGCAGCCGGGCATTGGGCGGGACCGGGCTGGGCCTCTCCATAGTGAAGCACATCGTCCTGGCGCATGGGGGCAATATCACGGTGGACAGCGCGATTGGACGCGGGACGACCTTTACTTTGCGCCTGCCCAAAGCTTAATTTGAGCAGCCGCAAGCTGTCTCCTTCCGAACAAAATTCTCACAAGCCTCTCATATTCCCCTAATGGCGTCCTCTTCTAATGGCGCCATGAGAAAGGGACCGCCGACACAGAAAGACTTCATATATGAACAGAAAGAAGGAGGGAAATGATGACCATGATCAGTATCGTGCCGGTACTAGTAAGCATCCCGGTAACAACTGCAGTTTTGATTACCCGATTGATGTTCAGGTCTCGTCCACGCACAGAGTTTCGGTACGACGGCCATGCACTCGGCATGTTTCACGTTGTCGATCCCTATATTGTCGGCTTGTTCAAAGGTCATTACCGCACAGGGGAAAAAGACGCGAAGAAGTCAGTGATATGTAATTCAGACGACTGTGATGGTTGCGCCTATGCGAAGCTTTCCGCGCTTTTGCACCGCGGGCCCCACCGAGAGTGCTACCGGAGGTTCGTCATCCGGCATCTCCCGTGGAATGTCCTGCGGCGGGCTATCAATCGGAAAAAAAGGGTATCCGGAAGCACCGGCATTGTGCCGGAGCAGCAACGAAAGGAGGTCGCACACAATGCATATGTAGATGCACCGACTGTCGTATGATGCGGAAGATCCATAAAATGCCAGAAACACCAGGAAAAAGAGGGAAATACACATGAAAAAGACAACGTGGCTGTCAGCACTGATGATAACACTTATGGCGGCGGCAACCGGCCGGGCATACGATGATGGAGATTGTCAGCTTTGGCTCCATGCCAAGACCTCGGGCAAGATTACCGACGTGCTGTCTGTGAAGGTCGAAGAGGAGATCCGTTACGGTGACGACGCGAGTCAACTCTGCGATGAAGAGACGCTCCTTCTGGGTGTATGCCGGGTCACCGACTGGCTCAAGGTGGAGCTCGGTTGCCGCTTTGTACAGGAGCGCAAAGAGAAAACGGTGGTCAGTCCCAAGACGGCACCGGACGGAACGGTGACCTACTCC
>JAOZMZ010000047.1 GCA_029934055.1 Kiritimatiellia bacterium | reverse complement strand
TAATATCAGGCTGTGATAGCAGCAGTTTTACCAACTCACGGTCAATCTTCCATGCCCGGTCAATAACTGCTGCTTTGACCAATTCGCCTTCATCATCAACGAAACGGGAATCAGCCTTGAGTAATTCAATCAGTCTTTCGTTAAAGCTCTTTGTCATATTACGTCCTTTCAAGGTTACACTTTTAATGCCAACATTATATTCTACCTTGACATTATTGAAATGATGAAAGATGGCTGGCAGGAACTCAAGCGCATATTTAGCCTACATTTACTCTTTATTCGTTTGCATTCAGGTCTCCCTTTTTTGATGACAAGGGAATATTGAATGAAAAATCATATGTATCATAAGCGGTCGTTGCGGGCGTATAATCCGAACCCGAAATGGCCGAAGGGCTACTTCAAAGTGCTGGAAAAATTGCAAATTCCCTAGAAGTATCATGCTTTTTATGCGCAATGGGTTCGGCTGTTTTTCCATTGGAAACATTCCGCTGGGAATTCCTCTCCCCGGCGGCATCTCGCAAAGCAACAATGATGAACGCTGCATTCCCTCATCGCGAACAACAACCATCAACAATCAACGATCAACCATTAAGATCTCCGCCCCTTGGCGTCCTTGGCGTGCTTGGCGAGAAGAAAAGAGGAACCTCTCGCAAAGGCCGCAAAGACCGCAAAGAAGAGGGAAGAAAAGAAGAACCTCTCGCAAAGGGCGCAAAGCTCGCAAAGAAGAGGTAAGAAGAAAGAATCTCTCGCAAAGGGCGCAAAGAGCGCAAAGAAGAGGGAGAAAGAGAAGAGATTCTCGCAAAGAGCGCAAAGAAAAGACGGTTAGATCAGAAAGAATCCACGCCAAGATCCCAAGGCATGCAGAGGAATCTCTCACCCCCTAACAACCTACAACTCAACAACCGGCAACTCTCCTTTCCGTGTTCTTTGGGTGACATAAGGAGAGAAGGGGTAATCGCCGCCAATTCGCAGTAGTGAATGCAAACGCGGAGTAAGAGCGGAGGCGCGGAGGCGCCGGAACGGCCGAGGGGGAGCGCCTTGGCTCAGGAATGTCTTTTCAGGCGCAGCAGCAGGAGACAGCCGAGGCCGACGAGGGCCAGGCTGCCCGGCTCGGGCACGAAGTCGTTGGGCCCGGCGGATTCCACAAGGCTGTGCAAAAAGTTTTTTGCCAGGCTGTGGGAAGCGGGATAGATTGGCGTTTGCTGCGTGTGGGGTGGGCGAGGCGGGCGGGTAGGGTGCTGGTTGAGGAAGAGAGCCATGGAAATCAGGTTCTGGAAGATGCACGGAGCCTCGAACGACTTTGTTCTGGTGGACGACCGTTCGGGGGAATTTCCGGTGGACGACGGCGTCTGGATTGCGCGAATCTGCCGGCGCCGCCGGGGCATCGGTGCTGAGGGGCTGATTTTGATTCAGGCTGCACAGGAAGCGGGTGCTGATTTTCGGATGCGGTTTTTCAACCCGGACGGGGGCGAGGCGGAGATGTGCGGCAACGGGGCGCGCTGTGTGGCGCGCCTGGCGCACGACTTGGGGGTGGCCGGCAGGAAGATGGTTTTCGAGACCGCGGCCGGCCCGGTAAAGGCGGAGGTCGGGAAGGACGGGGTGATGGTGGGGCTGCCCGACCCGCGGGATTGGCGGCGGAACATGGTGCTGGAAGCGGCCGGGGTACGGATGGCATGCGACTTCGTCAACACGGGAGTTCCTCACGTGGTCGTGCCCGTGGAGGGTGATCTGGCCGAGGTGAACGTGGCGGAGCTTGGGGCGGCGATTCGTTATCACGAGCAGTTCGCCCCGGAGGGAACCAATGCCGACTTCATTGCGCGCGGGGAAGGCGGTGCGGTTCGGATTCGTACTTACGAGAGGGGAGTGGAGGGTGAGACGCCGGCCTGCGGGACCGGCATGGTGGCGGCCGCCCTGACGGCGGCCGGGCTGGGATGGGCGCGTCCGCCGGTGGTGGTATTGCCTGCCAGTGGTGACCGGCTCGAGGTGGATTTTGAGTTATTGGAAGACGGCCGTCCGCGAGGGGTGAAGCTCTACGGACCCGCGGAATACGTGTACCGGGGGGAGGTGACCTATTCCGGGCGGCGGGTCTAGAGGATACCCGGATACGGGCGGGGCGGTGTCTGAGGCGGATTTGGAATGCACGAGTACAGCATGGCCAAGGGGCTGGTTGAGGCGGTGATGGGGGAGGTGGCGGCGATGCGTCCGCGCCCGCGGCGCGTGTTGCGGGTGCGCGTCAGCGTGGGAGAGCTGCGGCAGGTGGTTCCGGAATTTTTTCGGGATGCATTCCGCCGGCTGGCGCAGGACACGGTTGCGGCCGGGTCGGAGTTGGTACTGGAGACGGTTCCTCTGCGGGCGCGCTGCAGGGAATGCGGCTGGGAGGGCCGGATTCGGCCGGATGAGTTCCGGTGCGGCGGGTGTGGTTCGTGGGATATCGAGTTGACCGCCGGGATGGAACTGGCCCTGACGGGACTGAGGGTGGAGTTCGACGAGGAAGAGAGTGGTGAGCCTGATTGATCCTTTGGGTCGCAGGATAACCTACCTGCGCATTTCGGTTACGCGGCGTTGCAATCTGCGCTGTTACTATTGTGCGCCGGCGCCGGGGGCGGCCGTGCGTGCGGGGACAATGAGCAGGGAGCGCATCTTGGAACTGGTACGGGTTGCGGCGCGTCTGGGATTCCGCAAGGTGCGCCTCACCGGGGGCGAGCCCCTCCTGCGGGCGGACATTGTGGAAATCGTGCGGGATCTTTCGCGGGTCGCCGGGATCGAGGAGTTGTGCATGACGACGAACGGGATCCTGCTGGCCGGCATGGCGCGGGATCTGGCCGCGGCGGGGCTGCGGCGGGTAAACGTCAGTCTCGATGCGGTGGACGCCGGGCGTTATGCGCAGATAACCGGCGGCGGCGACGTTGAAAAGGTTCTTTCCGGCATCGCGGCGGCGGTGGAGGCCGGCCTGACGCCGGTGAAGATAAACTGCGTGGTGGCCGAATCGGCGTCCGAGCCGGATGCACGGGCGGTTGGGGAATACGCGCTGGCGCACGGGCTGGAGGTGCGTTTCATTCGGCGTATGGACATGGCGCGGGGACTTTTCTGGAAGGTGCAGGGGGGTGCGGGCGGCGATTGTCCGCGTTGCGATCGGATCCGGGTGACCAGTGACGGGCGGGTCAAACCGTGTCTTTTCAGTGATCGCGGCTTTGACATTGACGCCTTGGGGATTGAAGGCGCCCTGCGGGCGGCGGTGGCCGCCAAGCCGCCGCACGGAGGGGTCTGCCGGACGGACGGATTTCGTTCGGTGGGTGGTTGATGGACCGGCCGGCGGCGGGTGCTTAACGCCTTTGCGTTGCGGGCTTGCGCGTGTATAGTATGGGTCAATTGTTTGCCGGTAGTTGGAGCGGCCGGAAGGCGGCGGTGGAGAATTTGATTTCATAGGGAGAGCGGCGTCATGGCGGAAGAAATTCAGGGACTCATCGAGCGCATTCGCAGTGAAGGAGTCGAGCGGGCGGAGAAGGAAGCCGCCGAGATATTGTCGCATGCCAAGGAGCAGGCGGCGGCCGTGGTGCGGGAGGCCGAGGAAAAGGCCCAGGCGATAATCGCCAAGGCCGAAAAGGATTCCGAGGCCTTCACCCGGCGGAGCATCAAGACGCTCGAGCAGGCTGCCCGTGACCTGCTTATCACGGTGGGCCAGGGCGTGGAGAACATACTCTCGGACCTGGCGGCGGAGGCCGTGGACGAGGCCCTGACGATCGAGGTGGTCGAAAAGATGCTGGTGAAAATCGCTGAGGCGATCGCCGCCCGCGAGGGCGACAGCCGCATCGAGATTCTGATCAGTCCCGACGACCAGAAAGAACTCGTGCAGTTTTTCGCCGACCGTTACCGCAAGAAGCTGATTCACGGAATTGAACTGCACGTGGACAACGGGATCGTCAAGGGGTTCAAGGTTTCCCTTGTAGAGGACTACGTCTATCACGATTTCACCCGCGAGGCGATCGCGGAGTCTCTCGGCAATTTCCTGCGGCCGCATCTGGCGGAGATCGTGCATCGGGTTGCGC
Source organism: Kiritimatiellia bacterium (assembly GCA_029934055.1). Lineage (GTDB taxonomy): Bacteria > Verrucomicrobiota > Kiritimatiellia > B70-G9 > B70-G9 > JAOZMZ01. The sequence continues at coordinate 15,892 of JAOZMZ010000047.1, read as the reverse complement.
GTGAGAAGCAGGAGGGTGTCGAATCCCGGAACGGGCAGGGAGATGCTTCTGCAGGGGACGTGTCCAAGGGAGCGGGTGGCGAGGGTTCCGCCGGTTGAGGGTTCCGGCCGGTCTTGGCCGGAGACGTTATCGAGGCGAGGGTGTGATGGAGTACTATTACCTGGTGGCGAGCCAGCCGTGGTTGACACTGGGCGACAAGCCCCCGGTATCGCTGGAGGAATACCTTTTCTCGGCGGCGCCGGTATTGAGTCCGGAAGATTACGAGGAACTGCGGCGTGTCCTGGAGGGGCGTCTTGATGAATGCCGCTCGGACTTTGCGCGGCGCTGGCGGGATATGGACGCGCAATTGCGCAATGCCGTTGCGGCGGTGCGGGCACAGCGCAACGGGGTCGAAGCCCGGCGTTACCATCATGATCACGGGGGGTTCGAGGTGTGGATCGAGAAGGCCGTCGCCGACGCCTACGCCAAGGCGGATCCTCTCGAGCGTGAGCTCGCTCTGGATCGCTGTCGTTGGCAGATTGTGGAGCAACTCGCCGCCGGCGATCCCTTCGGGCTGGCGGGGGTCCTGGCTTTTGCGGTGAAACTGGTGCTGGCACACCGCTGGGCGGCGATGGAAGAAGAGGCCGGGCGGACGGCCTTGGCGGAGGCCGTGGAGTCGGTGCGCACGGCGGCGGTGCAGGGCGCACCCCGGCAGGGCGGGAGTTGAGTAAGTTTTTCCGGAGAGATTGAACGCAGGAGAGCAAAGGTATCATGGCCAAGAACGTCGGACGGATCGTGGGGGTGAACGGAAACCTGCTGACGGTTGAATTTGATCAGCCGGTGATCCAGAACGAAGTGGCATACGCGGTGACCGGCAAGGTCAAGCTCAAGTCGGAGGTCATCCGTATCCGTGGACGCTACGCGGAGATGCAGGTGTTCGAAGACACCACCGGGCTGAAGGTCGGTGATCCGGTGGAGTTCTCGGGCGAACTGTTGTCGGTGGAACTTGGGCCCGGTCTTCTGGCGCAGATTTACGATGGGCTGCAGAATCCTCTTCCGGAACTCGCCGAACGGCTCGGCTTCTTCTTGCAGCGGGGTAACTATCTTCCGGCGCTCGACCGGAGCAAGAAATGGTCTTTCACGCCGCTGGTCGAGAAGGGGGCGGTGGTCACGGCCGGAGAAGCGCTCGGCAAGGTTCCGGAGAGCATTTTCGACCATTACATCATGGTGCCGTTCAGCTTTCCCGGTCGTTATACGGTTGAATCGGTGGCGCCGCCCGGCGATTACACGGTGGAACACGAGATCGCGGTCTTGAAGGATGAACACGGTCATGAGCACAAGGTGAGCATGTTGCAGCGCTGGCCGGTCAAGCGTCCCATCCGGGCCTACGCGGAGCGCCTGCGTCCGAGCGAACCGCTGGTGACCAAGATCCGCATCATAGACACCCTTTTCCCGGTGGCGCGTGGCGGAACGTACTGCATTCCGGGGCCTTTCGGGGCCGGCAAGACGGTTCTTCAGCAAATTACCAGCCGGCATGCGGAGATAGACATCGTGGTGATCGCCGCCTGCGGAGAGCGGGCCGGTGAAGTGGTCGAGACGCTGCGCGAGTTTCCCGAATTGACCGATCCGCGCACGGGGCGCAGCCTCATGGAGCGGACGCTGATAATCTGCAATACCAGTTCCATGCCGGTGGCCGCGCGCGAGGCGTCGGTCTACACGGCGGTGACCGTGGCCGAATACTATCGCCAGATGGGGCGCGACGTTCTTCTGCTGGCGGATTCCACTTCGCGCTGGGCGCAGGCGCTCCGCGAGGTTTCCGGACGCCTGGAAGAGATTCCCGGGGAAGAGGCTTTCCCGGCCTATCTGGAATCGGTGATTGCCGCCTTCTACGAGCGCGGGGGGGTGGTGCGGCTGAAGAACGGTGAGCACGGGTCGGTGACGATCGGCGGGACGGTCAGTCCGGCGGGCGGCAATTTCGATGAGCCGGTGACGCAGAGCACGCTCAAGGTGGTGGGGGCTTTTCACGGGCTGTCGCGCGAGCGTTCGGACGCCAGGCGTTATCCGGCCATTCATCCCCTCGAGAGCTGGAGCAAGTATACCGGCGTGGCGGACCCGGAGCTGGTCGAGCGGGCGCGCCGCGTGTTGCGGCGGGGCAACGAGGTGTACCAGATGATGAAGGTGGTCGGCGAGGAAGGCACCCCCCTGGAAGATTTCCTGGTGCATCTGAAGGCCGAATATCTCGACGCGGTTTACCTGCAGCAGGACGCCTTCGACGAGGTCGACGGGGCCACCTCGGCGGAGCGGCAGCAGTACGTTTTCCGGAAGATCGTTAAGATCCTCGAAACGAACATGACTTTCAAGGATCGGGACGCCGCCCGGAGTTTCTTCCACGGATTGACGCAGACCACGAAGGACTGGAACCGCGCGCCGATGGAGAGCGAAGATTTCAAGCAGATCGAGCAGAAGATCGAGAAGATGGTGGCGGAGGTGACTTCCTATGTATAAAGTCTATCACCGTATCGAGCAGATCGCCGGCAACGTCATCACCGTCAACGCCGCGGGTGTTTCCTACCGCGAACTGGCGGAAGTAACCTCTGCGGAAGGTGTTTCCCTGGCACAGGTCATCCGCTTGGAAGGCAAGCGTGTTTTCCTGCAGGTCTTCGCCGGCAGCCGGGGAATCGGCACGGACGCGCGCGTACGTTTCCTCGGGCATCCGATGCAGACGTCCTTTTCGGAGGCACTGCTGGGGAGGGTGTTCACCGGCAGCGGCCGGCCGCGTGACAACGGGCCGGCGATAGAGGAGAACATGGTGGACATCGGCGGGCCGTCGGTGAATCCCGCCAAGCGGATCATCCCGCGCAACATGGTACGCACGGGTATCCCCATGATTGATGTTTTCAACACCCTGGTGGAGTCACAGAAGCTGCCCATCTTTTCAGTGGCCGGGGAGCCTTACAACCAGGTGCTGGCGCGCATCGCCCTCCAGGCGGAGGTGGATGTGATCATTCTCGGCGGCATGGGCCTGAAGTTCGACGACTATCTTTTTTTCCGGGACACCCTCGAGGAGGCGGGCGCGCTTTCGCGGGCGGTGTTGTTCATTCATACGGCGGCCGACCCGACCGTGGAATGCCTGCTGGTGCCCGACATCGCCCTGGCGGTTGCCGAACAGTTCGCGCTGAATGACAAGCGTGTGCTGGTGCTGTTGACGGACATGACGAACTTCGCCGACGCCCTCAAGGAAATCGCCATCACCATGGAACAGATCCCGTCGAACCGCGGATATCCCGGGGACCTCTACAGCCAGCTCGCGGCGCGCTACGAGAAGGCGGTCGATTTCGACACCGCCGGTTCGATCACCATACTGGCGGTGACCACCATGCCCGGGGACGATGTGACCCATCCGGTGCCCGACAATACCGGTTACATAACCGAGGGACAGTTTTATCTGCGGAACGGACGCATCGAGCCCTTCGGTTCGTTGAGTCGTCTCAAACAGCTTGTCAACAAGCGCACGCGGGAGGATCACCGTACGATCATGAACACCATGATCCAGCTCTATGCAGGCTTCAAGGAGACGCTTGAGAAACAGTCCATGGGCTTCCGCATGAGTGCCTGGGACAACAAGTTGCTCAAGTACGGGGAAATGTTCGAGCGTGAATTGATGGACCTGGGGGTGAACATCCCCCTCGAGGAGGCCCTTGACCGCGGCTGGCGCATCCTGGCCGATTGTTTCGAGCCGGCGGAAACCGGCATGCCGTCCGATCTGCTGGAGAAATTCTGGCCCCGCGAGGCGCGCCCGCAGGATGCCGGGGAAGAAGGCGGCGAGCCGCCGGCAGGTGAGGCCGAGGCTGCGGAGCAGCCGCAGAAGTCCGAAAACGACTCTGAGAAGGAGCAGGAAAAGGCATCCCAGGAATGACCGGCCTGGACGGAGCTGCCCGGCGATGGCGAAAATCAAGCATACCAAGAATGAGTTGAAGGCGCAGCGGGACGCATTGGCGCGATTCCAGCGTTACCTGCCGACCCTGCAGTTGAAGAAGCAGCAACTTCAACTCGAAGTGCGCCGGGTGGAGGCCGAGTTGGAAGAACAGGAACGCCGGCGGGAGGAAATCCTGCACGGCCTGGAAAGCTGGGTGCGGCTCTTTTCGGAAAAATTCGACTTTGCGGCTGTCGTGAGCGTCGAAGATGTGGTTTCTGAGACCGGCAATGTGGCCGGGGTCAACGTGCCGCTGCTCAAGGAGGTCCGTTTCCGCCGCAATGTTCCGGACCTGTTTGCGACTTCCGCGTGGGTGGATGACGGCGCCGAGACGGTGGAGAACCTGGTGCGCCTGGAAATCGAAATGGAGATCTTGAAGGAACGGCGGCGACTCCTGCGCGAGGAGTTGCGCGTCACTACTCAGCGCGTGAATCTTTTCGAGAAGGTGAAGATACCCGAATCCCGCGAGAACATTCGTGTGATTCGTATTTTTCTCGGTGACCAGCAGACCGCCGAGGTGGCGCGGGCGAAGATCGCCAAGACCAAGTCGGTGGAGAAGGTGAGGTCGGCATGATCGTGCCGATGAAAAAGGTAACCGTACTGTGCGTCGAGCGGGACCGTGACCGCACCTTGGAGAAATTGCGTGAACTGGGAGTCCTCCATCTGCATCACGTGCGGACTCCCGAGGGGAATGATGTCGAAGAGGCGCGGCGATACCTGGCGCATGTGCGGCGCGCGTTGGAGGTTCTTCCGCGGCGTTCGGCGGGAAAACCCTCCGGACGTCCGGCGGACGAGGTGGTCGCCGGCATCTGGGAAGTGATTCATCGCCGCAAGGACCTGGAGGAAAAGCTGGCGGAACTGCGCCATGAACGCGAGCGCATCCTGCCCTTCGGCGATTTCGATCCCGCGGCGGTACGCGCCCTGGAGGAGAAGGGCGTTTTCATCCGGCTTTACCGCGTGGGACCGCGCAAGAAGATCAGTGTTCCTGATGACGCGGTTGTGGTCGAGACATACCGTGATCGCACGGGTGTTTTTTTCGCGGTGGTCGCCCGGGAGCGGATCGAGATAGACGCTGAAGAGGTCAAACTGCCCGAGCGTTCCCTGGGGGAACTGGAAGAGGATATCCGCTCCACTCGCGAGGGTATTCAGCAGGCCGAGCGGGATTTCGAGGCTTTCGGGGGGGATTACGCCGTGGTGGTGCGGGCGGTGGAGGAGGCCGAAGAACGCCTGCTCTACCTGGAAGCCCGTTTCGGCATGGGGGTGAGCGATCCGGTGGCCTACCTGCAGGGATATTCTCCGGCCGACGCGGTGCCCGCCATCGAGCAGGCGGCGCGTTCGCTGGGATGGGGGTTGGTGATTGAGGATCCGGCTCCGGGCGAACCCGTTCCGACCCTGATAAGGACGCCGCGCTGGGTGGACCCGATCAAGTCGGTCTTTGAGATGCTGGGAATAATTCCCGGTTACGACGAGGTTGATATCAGCGCCGTGTTCCTGGTGTTTTTCAGCATATTTTTTGCCGTGCTCGTCGGCGATGCCGGGTACGGGGCGCTCTTCCTTGGAGCGACCTTGTGGGCGCGGCGGCGGTTCCGCCGGGCGCCCCGGCGCATATTCAGGCTGCTGTTGCTGATGAGCGTTACGACCATCATCTGGGGCGTGCTGACGGGTACCTACTTCGGGATCGGGCGCATCCCGGCCGTGCTCGACCGCCTGCGCATCGGTTGGCTGGGCGACAGCCAGCACATGATCGAGTTGTGTTTCCTGATCGGTGCGGTGCACCTTTCCCTGGCGCACGCCTGGAACGCATGGTTGTCGCGGCGGAGCCTGCGGGCGGTGGCTCAACTGGGTTGGTTCTGCACTACCTGGACGATGTTCTTCGTAGCGCGCACGATGGTGCTGGGTTTCGCGTTTCCCGGAAAACTGCTGTATGTTTTCTTTGCGGCGGTGGCGGCGATCGTGTTTTTCAGCACGCCGTTGAAGGAGCTGAAGAAACAATGGTTCGACCACGTCATGCTGCCGCTGAACATCATCGGCAATTTCGTGGACCTGGTTTCCTACGTGCGACTTTTCGCCGTGGGGGCGGCCACGTTGGCGGTGGCTTCGGCCTTCAATGACATGGCCGGCAGCATGGGCGCCGGCGTCCTGGCGGGACTGGGCGCGGCGTTGATTCTGTTCGTGGGCCACGCGATGAATATCATGATGGCCATCATGGGTGTCATGGTACACGGGATACGTCTCAATACGCTGGAATTTTCGAATCATATCGGTATTCAGTGGAAAGGCATTTTCTACCGTCCGTTTGCACGGCGGCCGGTGGCGGAAGATTCTTCCGAGCCGTGATGGAGGTATATGGATAGGATTGTCTGGACAGGAGAAAACCTGAGAGGAAAGGAGTCGAGGAAATGCAACTGGAATTGATGACGGCACTCGGCAAGGCGGGCGGCGCGGCTTCGATCGCGCTGGCGGCGGTGGGGTCGGCGCTGGGGACCGGTGCGGCCGGCATGGCGGCCATCGGCGGGTGGAAAAAGTGTTATGCACAAAACAAGTCGGCGCCCTTTCAACTGCTGGTGTTCATAGGTGCACCGCTGACGCAGACGATTTACGGTATGATTCTGATGCGCAACATTATTTCCAAGTGCAGCCTGACGACCTATCTGGGGGCCGAGGTGGTCTCCAAGGCGCAGGCGGCGGCCACCGCCGCGGGGAAGGCCGCCTCGGCGTGGACGGCCTTCGTGCCGGCGGAGACATTGGCGGCTGCCCAGAAGGCGCTGGCGGCCGCCGCGATCAACTGGCCTTCGATGCTGGCCGCGGGGGCGATCGGCGGACTTGCGATGGGTATGTCGGCCTGGATGCAGGGGCGGGCGGGGGCATCGGGTTCCGATGCCTTGGCGGAGACCGGACAGGGTTTCGCCAACTACCTGTTGACTTTGGGCGTGATCGAGACCGTGGCCCTTTTCGTGATGGTATTCATCGGGGCGGCGATTTGACCGACTGCTCCGGATGGAGGGTCGTTGCGTGAGCGCAGTAGACGAATCCCGGCGGCGGCCGTCCGGTTGCGGGAGGACGAAATGAATATCCAGAATCTGTTTGCCGAACGCATCGGCGGGAGAAGTTTCGGGCGTTCGGGCGAAATCTACAAGTTCGAGAAGATCAAGCGGGCCAAGGCGGCGGCGCGGCGCGCGCGCCCGGAGATGGAGTTGCTCGACTTCGGCGTCGGCGAGCCGGACGGCATGGCGCCGGAGATCATCCGCAGCACGCTGAAGCGCGAGGTCGATGACCCGGCCAACCGCGGCTATGCGGACAACGGCATCATGGAATTCAAGGAAGCGGCCGCGGAATACATGCGGACCTTTTTCGGGGTTGAACTGGATCCCGCGGTGGAGATCAATCACAGTATAGGTTCCAAGTCGGCCTTGGCGCTGCTGCCGCTCTGTTTCGTAAATCCGGACGACGTGGTGCTAAGGACCGTTCCGGGGTATCCCGTGCTGGCGACGCACGCGCGTTACCTTGGTGGTATCCCTGTTGATGTCCCTCTTTATGCGGCGAACGGCTTCCTGCCCGACCTGGAAAAGATCGACCCTGAAATCGCGCGGCGGGCGAAGCTGTTTTACGTCAACTATCCCAACAACCCCACCGGTGCGGCCGCCGATGCCGCCTTTTTCGACCGCCTGATAGAGTTTGCCGAGCGCCACGAGATTCTGATCGTGCAGGATGCGGCCTATGCCACCCTGGTGTACGATCGCGAGCCGCTTTCGATTCTTTCCCGTCCGGGCGGCAAGGAGACCGCGGTTGAGCTGCATTCGATGAGCAAGAGCTACAACATGACCGGCTGGCGGCTGGGTTTCGTGGCGGGGAACTCCGATGTCGTGCGTGCTTTTGCGGAGGTGAAGGACAATACCGATTCCGGTCAGTTCAAGCCGATTCAACTGGCGGCTTGTGCGGGCATCGCCGACCGCAGCCTGGCGGATACCATTCGCAGTCATTACCGCCGCCGCCTGGAAATGCTCGTGCAGGCCTTGAGGCAGGTCGGATTCGCAGCCGCCATGCCGGCGGGGACGTTCTATGTCTACGTGCCGGCCCCGCGGGCGGCGGGTGGGGATTCATTTGAGAACGCCGAGCAGGCTTCGCAATATCTCATCCGGGAATGGTCGCTTTCGACGGTTCCCTGGGATGAGGCCGGCCACTACCTTCGCTTTTCGGCGACTTTCGAGTCCGCCGGCGAAGACGACGACGAGCGCGTATTGACGGAACTGGTGCGGCGCCTTTCGGCGGCACGTCTGAGTTTCGAGTGAGATTTCCGTTTCAGAGTGCAGAGCGTCCGGCAGACGGACAAGGATTGGAGAGGAGCATGAACACAGGCGAGAAATCCGAAAGCATGACGGCTGGACGACAGATATCGGTTTTCCTGGAAAACGAACGCGGCACCCTCGGGAATCTGACCTCCATGCTGGGCGAGAAGGGGATCAATATTTATGCCCTGACCCTTACGGGCGGGATTGACCACGGCTATGTGCGGATGGTCGTTGATCGTCATGAAGACGCCCTGCGCGTGTTGGGCGAAGCCGGTTATCTTTTCTTCGAGCGCGAGGTGCTCCTGCTGGAGCTGTTCAATCAGCCTGACAGTCTCGGCCGGGTGAGCCGTATCCTGGCCGAGAGGGGCGTCGATATCGAGTACGTCTACTGTGCCAGCGGTCCTAGCGCCGAGCACGGCCTGGTGGTGGTCAAGGTGGACGACCCCCGCGCTGCACTGCGAGTGTTACAAGGGGCGGAAGCCGGCGGCGACGAATAATCTACCAGCGGACGCGGTAGTGCCCCTCGAGGGTGAAGGCTCCGGGGATATGACGGATTACCGGGCGGGCTGCACCCTCGCATCCGATCACCTCGACGATATCGAAACGCACGAAGTCCGGCGGACGCTTGAGGTGGTTGATGTAGCGAATGGCCGCCCTGGAGAGCAGGCGGCGCTTGCGGCGGTCCACTGCGGCGGCGGGGCTGCCGAAACGCTCGTCGGCCCGCGTCTTGACCTCAACGAAGACAAGAACGTCTCCATCCCTGGCGATCAGGTCAATTTCGTCGCGGCGACCCACGCGCACACGGCGGCCGATGAGGCGATAGCCCTTGCGCCGCAGGATGCGTTCCGCCTGGCGTTCACCCCATTCGCCCTGGCGGAGATGGTGGGGTTGCCTTTTGCGGCGGAATGGATTCCGGAAGGGAGCCATCGGGGTCACTCCGGGGCGGCGGGTGGTACGCGCATGGTGAGCTGCCGGGGAATGCCGCGCCACTGGCGCACGGGCCGAAAGCTGCGGCGGTGCCACGGACAGGGGCCGTGCCTGCGGAGGGCCGCGAGGTGGGCCTTGGTTCCGTAGCCCTTGTGACGGGCGAAGCCGTACTGGGGATACTCGCGGTCGAGTTCCAACATGATATCGTCCCGCGCAACCTTGGCGACGATGCTGGCGGCCGCTATCAGCAGGCTGCGGGCATCGCCGTGGATGATCGCCGTGAAGGCACACGGCAGAGCCGATGGGGCGCGTCCGTCCACGAGGGCGTGATCGGGAGGAGGTTTGAGATCAAGCAGGGCGTTGCGCATGGCTTGGTGAGTGGCCTGGAGGATGTTGATGCGGTCTATTTCGGGCGGGTCGACGCGCGCGACGGCGAAAGTGCACGTCGGAGAGGACCTGAAGACTTCCATGAAATGACGACGGCGGCTGTCGCTGAGCTGCTTGGAGTCCGTGAGTCCCGCCAGGAGACCGTGAGCCTCGGCGCGCAGGAAGTCGGGTTCGATGAAAATTGCAGCCGCCACGACCGGCCCGGCGAGCGGACCGCGGCCGGCTTCGTCAACGCCCGCCAGTCTGCTGAATCCTTTCGCCCAGGTCTGCTGTTCGAAGTGCAACACGCCCAAGGCCCGTCAGCGGCGTTCTTTCAGGCGTGATTTCTTGCCGGAACGGCCGCGCAGGTAGTACAGCTTGGCGCGGCGGACGCGACCCTTGCGTTGGACTTCGATCGCGGCGATAGCCGGAGAGTTGACCGGAAATACGCGCTCGACGCCCTCACCGTAGGAAATCCGCCGCACTGTGAAAGTTTCCGTGGCCGCCTTGCCGTCACGGGCGATCACCGTGCCGGTGAAGACCTGGATGCGTTCCTTGTCGCCCTCCCGGATCTTGACATGCACTTTGACCGTATCGCCCACGCGGAAATCCGGCAGCCCGCCCTCGCGTACTTGTTCTTGTTCTATTTTTTCCACCACACTGGTGTTCATTGTCCGGTACCTGTTTTTTACTGATGCGGCCGGCATAATAGCCCGCTGTGCGCGGGCGTCAAGGTAGAATCGCATTAATATGATCAAAACAGGGAATGAGATCACCGACGCTATTCGTGCGGAGGCTGTTCGGCTTCGTCGAGAAGGTCCGGACGGCGGGCGCGGGTACGCCGGAGGGCCTCTTCGCGACGCCAGCGGGCAATGGCGGCATGGTCGCCGGAGAGAAGGATTTCGGGAACTTTCATCCCGCGGAAGTCCGCGGGGCGGGTATACTGCGGGTATTCGAGAAGGTTTTCTTCGAAGGATTCCTGCTGCGGCCCTTCGGGGGCGCCGAGCACGCCCGGGCGCAGGCGCACGACGGCATCAATCACGACCGCGGCCGGCAGTACGCCGTTGGTGAGGATGTAGTCGCCGATGGATATTTCGTCAGTGGCCAAGGCCGTTCGAATGCGTTCATCCACGCCTTCGTAATGGCCGCAGATGAAGATCAGGTGTTTCTCGTGTGCCAGTGAGCGCGCCGCGGCCTGGTCGAAACGGCGTCCCTGCGGGGTCATCAGGATGACGCGTGATTCGTTGCGGCGGACGGATTCGACGGCCCGGAAAACCGGTTCCGGTTTCATGACCATTCCGGGGCCGCCGCCGTAGGGGCGGTCGTCCGTGGTGCGGTGGGCGTCGTCGGTGAAGCGTCGCAGATCAATGGTGTTGATCCTGACCAGTCCCGCGTCCACGGCCCGGCGGATCATGCTTTCGCCGAGGAAACCGGTGAGCATGCCGGGGAACACGGTCACCACGTCTATTTCCAGAGGGGCGCTCATGGCGGACAAGTTCCCGGGCCACCGACGAAATACCGGCGCACGCTGCGGCGCGTTGCCGGGCGGGTTCGGCGCGGATGCCGGTCAGTCCACGACTTCCAGCATGGCGCGGCGTCCCTGGCGTGCCGCCGCTGTGGTCAACAGCATGCGGATGGCGCCGATGGTCTTGCCGCCCTTGCCAATGACTTTACCAAGGTCGTCGGGATGGCAGCGCAGTTCGAAGACAACGGTCTTTTCCCCATCCACTTCGGTTACGCGTACGTCGTCGGGGTGGTCCACCAGGGAACGCGCGATATGTTCTACGAGGTCTTTCATGATTTGTCACTTTCCTGTCCGGGTTGGTTCGTGTTTTCGGTAGGTTGCGATGAAGAAGTCACCGTTTCGGCTGTCGCCGCGGCAGGTTCGGTCTCCTGCGGGGCGCTGTCCGCAGCCGTCGGCTGAACGGCGGGGGAGGTGCGGGCCTTCTTGAGGAGGCTGCGCACGGTTTCCGAAGGCCGGGCGCCGCGTTTCAGCCAGTGATCGGCGCGCTGCAGATCGAGGCGGAAATTGACCCCATGCGACTTGGGATCGTACCAGCCGAGTGATTCGATGAAACGTCCCTGGTTCGAACGGCGCACGTCAGCGACGACGACCCGGTAGAAGGGACGCTTGTTTTTTCCCATACGGCGCAACCTTATTTTCACCGCCATCAGTCATTCACCTCCAACAGCCTGTTTTTCACGCGTCGTCCCACGGAACCGTGGCCGGGCGCGAACCCACGTAGCGGTTCCGGACGGCTGACAGGCCGGAAACCATCGCGTGTCATCGGGCGGTGACGTTATCAGCGCCGGGGGGGATTTCAAGCACAAAAATGTTTTTCTGTGACTGAGGGGGTGGGGATCGGATGCGATGGGACAGAGCCGGATCGCCTCGGAGCGGCGCAGCGGATGGCGCGCGGACAGGGGGAGAGCGCCCTGCCGGACGGGGAATCTTATCGTTTCGGCTTGCGGGCCGTGCTGCGGACGACCAGTGGGGGGCTTCCAGGCCGGCGTATGAGGCCGCGCCCATGGCAGCGGCGGCAGACGTGGGCGCTTCGGGCGGCGGGGTCGTATATGCGGCCCATACCGCCGCAGGCGGGGCAGAGGATGTCGTAATCGTCGAAGTGTCGGACCGGCCGCAGGCCGACCCCGAAGCATACCGGGCAAGGTATCCAACGCGTCTGGTCGTCGGGGTCGCGTACGAATCCCGAGCCGTTGCAGAACGGGCAGGTGATTATCTCGACTCCCGACGGGCGCAGGAAACGCAGGCGGTTGTTGCGCATCCAGCCGTACTGCAGGAGGAGTACGGCTGCTGCAGCGACGAAGAAGACGGGCAGAATGAGGTTGTGTTTCTGCTGTATTCTCCGCCGGCCGGCATGGCGATAGATAGTCATGAGCAGCGTACCGCCTTGACGATGCGTTCGACACCCTGGTAGTCGCGCCTTACCAGAATGGCCCCGAATCCATGATTTTGCAACAGTGCTTTGAGATGGGTACTTTGGTCGGAGCCGATTTCGAGAAAGAGGACGCCACCGGGGCTGAGTGCCTGCGCAGCCCGGGGGATCAGCCTGCGGATGATATCCAGCCCGTCTTTCCCCGCTTCGAGCGCGCGGCGCGGTTCGTGGAACCTGATGCGGCCGGGCAGGCGCAGGTAGTCGGCGGAGGGGACATAGGGCGGGTTGGAGACTACGGCGTCCAGTGAACCGGCGGGGAGGCCATCGAGCAGGTCGGCCGCCATGAATTCAATACGCGCGGACAGTCCGAGGGCGACGGCGTTTTCGCGGGCGAGATCCAGTGCCGCGGTGTCGATATCCGTGGCGATGATCGTAGCTTTGGGTAGCTGCGCGGCCAATGCCAGGGCGATGCAGCCGCTGCCCGTACCGACGTCGGCGATGCGGGCGTCGGGACGCCTGCTGATGATATCGTCGCAGAGAACGGTCTCGACAAGCAGTTCCGTTTCCGGGCGTGGAACGAGTGCCCGCGGATCGGTCTTGATCCGCAGGCCCATGAAATTGACTTCACCGATGACGTATTGGGGCGGTTCCCCGGCGGCGACGCGGTCGGCCGCGGAGAGCAGCCGCCGGAGCACGCCGGGCGGGAGTGTGTCCCGGTAATGCAAGGGAAGTTCGAGCGGGGGGACCTCAGCGGCCCGGGCGAGCAGTTGGCTGGCGGTGGTCGCGGCGTCCGGCAGGCCGGCGGCCTCGAAACGCCGCCGCAGCGCGGCGTACAGCGGGCCGACGGCGTGGGGAGCAGGAGGGGCCGCCTGTTGGGGTTGCGGGTCTGTCTCGCGGAAGGTTTCCGGTGGAAACAGGTTCTTGTCAACGTTTGCCATTGTCGGCATCCATGTGGGCGCTGAGTCGTTCTTCGATATCGTGTTGGTAGAGGGCATCCAGAAGCTGGTCCATGTCGCCGTCGAGGATGCGGTCGAGGCTGTAGAGGGTGAGGTCGATGCGGTGATCGGTGAGGCGGTTTTGGGGAAAGTTGTAGGTACGGATGCGTTCGCTGCGGTCGCCGCTGCCGACCTGCGAGCGGCGCATACCGGCGGTGCGTTCGGCCCGTCGGCGCTTGCGCAGGTCCAGCAGGCGGGCGCGCAATACGCGCATGGCCTTTTCCTTGTTACGATGCTGGGAGCGTTCGTCCTGGCTTTGGACGACGATACCGGAAGGAAGATGGGTGATCCGCACCGCGGAATCGGTGGTGTTCACGCTCTGTCCGCCGGGACCGGAGGAGCGGAAGATGTCGATGCGCAGCTCTTCGGGCTTGATTTCGATGGCGTCCTCTTCGGAGGCTTCGGGGAGCACGGCCACGGTGGCGGCTGAGGTATGGATTCGTCCTGAGGTTTCGGTTACGGGGATGCGCTGAACACGGTGGACGCCGCTTTCATAGCGCAGGGTGCGGTAGACGTCGCGGCCTTCCACGGCGAAAATGACTTCCTTGTACCCGCCCAGGTCGGTCGGGGCGGCGTCTATCATGCTTATGCGCCAGCCTTTCTTTTCGGCATAGCGGTTATACATCCGGAAGAGGTCCGCCGCGAAGAGGGCGGCTTCTTCTCCTCCGGTACCGGCGCGGATTTCCATGATCGTGTTGCGGCAGTCCTCTTCCTGCGGCGGCAGGAGGGCGGCCTTCAGGGCCTGTTCGGCACGGGGAAGGGCGGTGCTGAGACGCTGGAGTTCCTCGCGGGCGGCCTGCTGCATGTCGTTTTCGAGATGGGGGTCGGCGAGTATTTGTTGGACTTCCGCGAGTTCCTTGCCGAGCTTGAAGAAGTCGTCCGCCAGGCGGATGATTTTCTGGAGGCGGGCGTGTTCTTCCGTCAGGCGTCGCAGGCGCTGATGGTCGCTGGACGGTTGCGCCAGGGCGGCTTCGACCTCCGCCAGGCGGGCGGCCAGGCGGCTGATATGCTCGCGGTCGATCATGTCGGTTTCCCGGTTGGAGATAGGGGATGCACGGTCACGCCGGCCGCTGATTCGGGTGGTATGCGGCCGGGCGGTAATTCGGACGTGAAAAGCTAGCGGGCCCCGTCGGAGGAAATCCGGCCGTACTTGCGGCGGAAGCGTTCCACGCGTCCCTCGCTGTCAATATACTTGGCCTTCCCCGTGTAGAAGGGGTGGCAATGCGAGCAGGTATTGACATGCATTTCTTTGACGGTGGACCGGGTATGGATCACGTTGCCGCAGGCGCAAGTGATCGTTGCGTCTTCGTATTTCGGATGGATGCCCTTTTTCATCTCTGCGATTCCGTTTGAGCCCTGTTACGGCGGGATTTTCCCGCACGAACCGCGACACGATAATAGGGCTGGTGGCATATTGCAAGCCCCTATGCTGCGAAAAATGCGCCGGGCTGGGGGCGGGGGTGGATTGCCATCCAGGAGGGTTTCTGCTAGAAAAGCGGCAGAGACGGGCGGCACGCGCCCGAAGAGGGGAGGTGGCACGCCTTGTGCTGTTATTAAGGGAGGCAGGCTGAATCTGGATGTGGGATGCAGGGACGGAGCGGCATGAAAGACGAGGCGGGTACAGCGGATTCGGGGCAGACTCAGGCGATGATGCCGGAGCAGAAGTACGTCTACCCCTCGCCGGGTTTTCGGATCGGGGGCTACGTGATTGAGGAGACGCTGGGGCATGGTTCCATGGCCACGGTGTACCTTGCGCGCGACGACTCGGGGCAGGAGGTTGCGTTGAAGATATTTCAGGAAGGTCCGGGGGTGTCGGCCACCATGCTGGAGCGCTTCCGCCGGGAGGCGGAGGCTTCCAAGAAGCTGCGCCGCCATCCGCATATAATGACCGTCTATGCCACAGGGCGGGAGGGTCCTTACCATTACATCGCCATGGAGTCCATCAAGCGCAGTCGCACCTTCGACGTGGCTCTGGAGACCCTGCCGTTCAACCTGGCCGAGACCGTGAAGGTGGCCGTCAAGATAGCCCGGGCGCTGCAGTATGCCCACAGCCGGGGGATAGTGCATCGCGACGTCAAGCCGAGCAATATAATGATAGACGAGTTCGGCGAACCGCTCCTGACGGATTTCGGAGTGGCCGAGTTGGTTGATTGGCCTTCGTGCACGATTACCGGTGCGCTTACCGGCACGCCGCTTTACATGTCTCCCGAGCAGGCCCGCGGGGAACGTGTGGGGCCGGCCAGCGACATATATTCGCTGGGAGTCGTTCTCTATGAGGCAGTGGTCGGGGTCCTGCCTTACAGCGTTCAGCACAGGGCGCCGGTAAACGAGGTGCTCAAGGCTGTTCAGCAGGAGCGCCCGCGCCGCCCGCGTCTTTTCCGGCGGGATATCAACCCCGAACTGGAAGCCGTGATTCTCAAGGCCCTGGAGAAAGATCCCGCCGACCGGTATCCGGATGCCGAAGCCTTT
>JAOZMZ010000046.1:2977-20254 GCA_029934055.1 Kiritimatiellia bacterium | reverse complement strand
GATCCGCTGGCCGGGCGGCACCGCGGTACAGAATTATCATTGGAACAAGCTTAACGGGATCGCGTTCAGGGCCGACGAATGGGATCCGGGTTACCGCAGGCGGTCGCTTTCCGGCTCCGAGTACATGAGCCTCGATGAATTTATTGCATGGTGCCGGCGTATCGGCGCCGAGCCCATGGTGGGCCTCAACATCACTTCGGGAAAGAAGTACGGGAGGGAAAAGGAGTCGCTGGAGGAGGCAAAGGCGCTGATCACCTATTGCCGCGAGCACGGATATGGTGTCAGACACTGGTATATTGGGAACGAGTCTTTCAAGGATTTCAGTGTTGAGGAGTATGCGCGGTACGTTGACCGCTACGGGGAGTTGCTTCATCGCATGGATCCACACGTTGAAATAATCGCCGACTGGAAATTCGTCCCGGAGAGCAAGCATCGTTTTCAAGAATGCCTGCGTCTCGTGAAGGCTTCCAGGCAGATTGACGTTCTCGACATTCATGAAAAGTGGGGCAACGACTGGTCAATGTCCCCCGGCTCGACGTGGGCGGAGTGGCAGCACCAGCGGCCGATATATGACGGGCGTCTGGCGGAACGCATCCGGGAATTCCGGCGGCGGGCTGCCGCCGCCGGGCGTCGGGACGTGAGGCTGGCGTTCAACGAGTGGGGGGTCGGACGTGTCAGGGGCGGGAATCCGTTTAAATATGCGTTGGTAGCGGCCGATATGCTCTTGGAGTTGATTCGTTGTGGTGTATATCAGGCCTGCTACTGGAATCTCAACATGGGACCCATGGCATCGCGGGTGCTCTGCACTACAAATCACCGCCACACCCTGCTGAAGTTGAATCCGGTTGCCCGGGTCTTTGAGATGTATGCCGGCGCGCTTGAGAAGGAGCTTGTGGAGGTTGGATCTTCGATGGCGGGCGTATACGGCTTTGCGGTTACGGATCCGAACGACGGCCTTCTTCAGATCTATCTTCTCAACAAGACGGCGGAGACTGTATCGGCGGAGGTATCCGTGGTGGGCTCCTCACGCGGGTACGAGGTGGCTTGGATGGAAAGATTCGTTGCGCCGGGAGTCGTAGAGAAAAGCAAACCGGTGGCCGCTTCCGGGGGGCCGCACCGGCGGGTTGAACTACGGGCCTGGTCCTTCAACAGGATCGGGATGCGAAGAACACCTTGAGGCCGGGCTAAGGGTTTTCTTCGTTCACTTCGTAGCGGACCGTATCAACGTAGAAGGGGCCGACGTACTGGGCGTGGGATTTGCCGCCGGCGCCGATCTTGAGACCGATCACGTTGATGCGGGTAGGGTCGAAGCCCTTGGCCCGGTATCCTCCGGGCGGAGTTTTGCGGGATGGCGTCAGGGCCACCCGGACCCAGCTGGCTTCCTGGACATTGACCCAGGGTCCGTATTCACTGTGCCACTGGTCATCCTTGACGAAGACCTGGAATCCGTTCGGGCGCTTGGGTTCTCCCACCGAGGCGGCGGGGCAGTAAACCATCATTGAGATTTCATTGTCTTCGAGGTTGACCGGTTGTAGCTGGCCGTTTTCATCGGTCCGGCGGACGTCCACGAAGATTTCTCCGGCGGCGAGAGAATCGTGGGAACCGCGCAGGTCGACATCGGCCCTGAGGGAATGGTGGCCCTGGTAACTCTTGTCTTTGGAGCAGGAGATCTTTTGGACCGCGCGGGCACCGTGCCAATCGGTGATACGCCATCCGCCGGTAGTTCCGGACTCGAATTCGTAGTTCGATTCTGCGGCGAGGGCGAGGGTGGAGGCGGCCAGGAGGGCGGCGGCCGTGATGGAACGGATGGTGATACGGCTTTGCGGCAGCCGGGGACGCTCGCAACGGGAATGTTTCTTGTACATGCTACACCTCCATAGGTTGCTTGAGGTGACAACGGTTGACTGGTTATTGAGCCATTTGTAGCAAACGTTTGCGAAATGTCAACAAGGAACTCACGGAGGATTTTTTTACGAGATTTTACTTTACGCGGGTATGGGGAGGGTATATTGATTAGGTGTTAGCAAACGTTTGCGCAACCTTTGAAAGATTGCGGCGCAGGCGGGGCGCGAAGGTCGGTCAGAAAGCAGGAGCGGAAAAAGATGCCTTTCAGTGCAGGGGTCCGGCTGAGACTTGTGAGGTCGGCATTGATGGCAGCGGCGGCCTTGTGGGGTCCCGTACTCGACGGGGCGGAGGATGGCGGCGGCGTGCCGCGCTGGGTGATCGCCACCCGCGGAGATGCCGAGTCGGCCGGCCTGACGTTCACGGAGAACGGTGCTGCGGAACTGGATTACCGGGCGGGCGCCGCGGATACCGGGAAGGGCATCGTGCTCAACTCGCCCCGCTTGGAGTGGAACGCGGACCAAGCCCGGAGCATAAGGCTGGATGTCACCGCTGAACGGAAGATTCTGGTGGCGCTGGCGGTGCGGGCGGATGAGTACTACGAAAGCATGCCCCGGGAGCTTCATGCAGGCCGCCAGACGATATGGTTTGATATCCGCGATGAGCCCTTCAAGAGCCGGCGGACGTCCTGGCGCTTCGGGGACAGGCTCCGCCCCGGAACACGCGTACGCTCATTGGGATTGGTGCTGTATCCCCTGCCCGGCACGAGCGGGCACTTCGTCATACATGCAGTCGGTACGGCCGAGACGGGAAGGCCGGCTTCGGCGGGGACACCGGTTTTCCTGGGGGTAAGGGCACCGAAAGAGGCTACCTGCAATCAGAAGTATGAAATCGCCACGGCGATTGCCGCGATATACACCAACCCGTTCGACCCGCAGGAGGTGAACATCGAGGCGGAATTCAGCGGGCCGTCCGGGAGGGTGATCAGAGCGGCCGGCTTTCTTTATGCAGCGGGGAGGAGGATCGGCGGCATGGACGACTGGCGCGTGCGCATGCGCCCGGACGTACCCGGTCGCTGGCGGTATTTTCTCAGGGTGGAGACGCCCGCCGGGTGTGCCACGTCGGCGGTGATGACTTTCGAGTGCCGTACGGGAATGGCGGGAAAGGAGATGCCTGCCGTACGGATCAGCCGCGAAGCCCCGCAGTACTTCGAGTTGGACAACGAGGCCTTTTTCTATCCCATCGGACACAATGTCGCCTGGAATTCTCTCGCTGACTATCAGCGGCAGTTTGCCCTGATGTCGCGCAACGGCGAGAACTGGGCGCGCATATGGATTGCTCCGTGGAACTACGAGATTGAATGGTCGCCGCGCGGCGGCCGGGGTTTTCGGGGGATGGGGTGGTACAATCTGGAGAATGCCCGTACGCTTGACCGGATAATCACCGCGGCGGAGACCAACGGGATATATCTCCAGGTGGTTCTGCACGAGCACTGTCGCCTGAGTGCCCGGGTCAATCCGAAGTGGGATGAGAATCCATACAATCGGGCGGCGGGCGGGTTCCTGGAGCGGCCGGATCAATTTTTCACCGACCCTCGTGCGCGGCGGCTGGCGCGCAACAGGCTGCGCTACATAGTGGCGCGGTGGGGTTACTCGTCTGCGGTGATGGCCTGGGAACTATTCAACGAGATCAACCTTACGGACGGGTACGATCCGGAACACGATACCAGCTGGCACCGTGAGATGGCGGACTTCCTGGCCCAACAGGATCCTTACCAGAGACCGATTACCACGAGTTATGCTTTGACTCCCAACTGGGCCACCTTCAGCCTGCCGCAGATTTCTTTTGCGCAACTGCATGTATATTCTCCCAACGCGGCAGACATTTTCCTGTCGGTGTACCCGCGCATGGCTCAGCTTTCCAAGCCCTATTTCATCGGTGAATTCGGGCGTGATCCACATGACGGGGTTGACGCGGCCGACCGGAAAGGGCGCACGCTTCATGCCGGTATCTGGTCGCAGTTCATGGTTCCGGCGGCCGGCAATGCGATGAGCTGGTGGTGGTACGACTGTATTGATCCCAATCGTCTCTACGGTCAATTTGCCGCATTAAGCGCGTTCGCTGAAGGGTTGGACCGCCGGGGCGAGTCGTGGGTTCATGGTTCCGGCTGTCTGCACGGTGGTGGGGCCTCCACGGTGCGTTGTGCATGGCTCGGTTCGCGGCGGGGAGTGATGTTGTGGGTATATGATCCACTCTTCTTCGGATGGAGCGGGAGCGTGCCGCCCACCGGGGCGCCCCGCCGGATCAGGGGGCAGGTGGAAGTCGCCGGATTGCAGGACGGGAATTGGCGTATTGAAGAATGGGACACTTGGAATGGGCGGTGTACGAACACCGGGGAGGCAACTGTGACGGACGGCGTCCTGGTGGTGAGCGTGGATTTCACCGCCCCGGACAGGGCGTATCGCCTGAAGTCGGTTGCGGCGGGGGAGGCAGGCCAGGCAGAGGCCGGGGCAGGGGGCCCGCAGGTGCATCTGGACAGCTGTCGGCCGATACATGCCGGGAAGGAATATCCGCCGCTGGTGGTGCCGGCTGCCGGCGACGTGGTTGTCGACGGAGACCTGGGAGAGTGGGGTCAGGTCTGGCAAGGGACGGTGAGTCCCACCGGCGGCGCCGACAATGCCGATTGCAGCGCGGAATTCGGGATCGCCCACACCGGCGATGTGCTTCTGGTGGCGGTGAGGGTGTACGATGACTGCCTTGTGCGCCGGCACGCCGGCGAGGGAATCTGGCGCGACGACTGTGTGGAACTGTGGATAGATTCTTTCCACGATGCTTCGGCCTTCAACAACATGCCTTTCAATCCCGGCTGTTACCAGATCAACATCGCCCCCGTGCCCTCGTCTCCCGGGCGGGCCGAGGTTCACGTTTTTCGGAATCCGCTGGTGGACGCCCGCTTGATGAAGAGCATTCGGGCGGCGACGCGGGTAGTGCCGGACGGATACACCGTGGAGGCTGCGATTCCGTTACGGATATTGCGGGGCGGTGGTCGTGCGGCCGGGAACGAGATCGGCTTCAATATTTCGGTTTGCGATGCGGACACGGAGGGCGCTGAGGTCCAGTGGGAGCATTTCCTGTGGCGGGGACAACGGGAAGACGATGCCTTACAATGGAGCAAGGCGATACTGCGGACGGTTCCGCAGTCGCCGTCGAAAGGAGGAAGCTCGCATGAATGATATTCTTACCCGGTATGAGCGAAATCCCATCATTACCAGTGCGGACGTACCTTTTGAGTGCCATGCGGTGTACAACGCCGGGGCGGTGCGTTACGGTGGGGATTACGTGCTTCTGCTCCGCTGTATGGGGGCGGACGGTCGTTCGTCATTCGGACTGGCGGTCAGTCAGGACGGCTACAACTTCGAGGTGCGTCCGGAACCGGTCATGGTGCCGGCCGAGGAGGCGCCGTTCGCCGCGGCTGAAGAGCGAGGCATTGAGGACCCGCGGGTGACCCGCATCGGCGACACGTACCATATTTTTTACAGCGCATTTTCGCGGCGCGGATTTCAGATCGGCCTGGCCCGCACGCGTGATTTCGTGCAGTTCGAGAGGGTGGCCCTGACCACTGCGGTGGACTACCGCAACAGCGTGCTCTTTCCCGAGAAGATCGGGGGCCGGTACGTCCGCTTCGAGCGTCCCAACTGCGGGCCGGCGCCGGGGATATGGATTTCATATTCGTCGGATCTGATTCATTGGGGCGGGCAGGAGCCGATCATGGCGCCGCGGGGCGGTTTGGTGTGGGAGGATATGAAGATCGGGCCGGGCGCACCGCCCATTCGCACCGAGCGGGGGTGGTTGAACATATATCACGGAGTGATGCCGACCATGAACGGTTGCGTGTACCGGCTGGGTGTAGCCGTGCATGACCTGGAAGACCCGCGTCGGGTCATCGGGCGCGCGCGCGGTTTTATTCTGGCGCCGCGGGAGCCTTACGAACTGCTCGGCTATGTGCCTAACGTCGTTTTCACATGCGGTGCGGTGCCCGAGGAGGACGGCAGCATCAAGATTTATTACGGCGGCGCCGACCAGTGCATGAACGTATGCACCGGCAGCATTGACGATCTGGTTGAAGCGGCCCTGGCCGACGGGCCGGACGATTCCTTGTAGGAATGGACGGATGGACGTGCGTGGTGTCGGTCTCATGAACAGTGAAGTTGGAGGTGGGCCATGGCCAATGAAACAGTCTTCAAGCGTTACGAAGGTAATCCCATAGTGACCGCCGCGGCGGTCCCGCGCGCCAACAGTATTCACAACAGCGCCGTGATCAAGTATGGAGATGGGTACGTGGGGGTTTTCCGTGTTGACGAGCATGACATGCGTTACACTTTGCATCTCGGGCGCAGCCGTGACGGGCTTGAGTGGGATATCGAACCGGAACCGATCCGCATGGAAAGCGACGACCCGGAGGTGGTGGTCAGCGAGCAGAGTTATGATCCGCGCATTACGCTGCTTGATGGAGTTTATTACATCACCTGGTGCAATGCAGGTCCCCAAGGACCGTGCATCGGACTGGCGCGCACGGAGGATTTTGTAACTTTTCGCCAGATGGAGAATCCGCTGCCGCCGCCCAACCGCAATGGCGTCTTGTTCCCGCGGCGCATCGGTGGCGACTACGTGATGCTGCATCGTCCCAGTGACCGCGGTCATACGCCCTTCGGGGATATTTTCGTGGCCTTCAGTCCCGATTTGGTTCACTGGGGACGCCACCGTTTCATGATGGGGCCGGCGGGGGGATGGCAATCCTTGAAGGTGGGCGGCGGACCGGTACCCATTGAGACCGAGGAGGGCTGGCTGCTGATTTACCACGGAGTCTGGATGAGTTGCAACGGCTATCTTTACTATGCCGGCGGTGCGATCCTCGATCGTGAGCGCCCCTGGAAGGTGCTTTACCGCACACGTGATTATCTGCTCGGTCCGAGTGAACCGTATGAGCGCATCGGCGATGTGCCCAACGTAATTTTCCCCAGTTCCGCGATAGTGGAGGGAAATCGCCTGCGGTTATATTACGGCTGCGCCGATACGTGCATCTCTGTTGCCGAGGCGGAGCTGCCTGAACTACTGGCGTTCATCAGGGAGCACAGCTTCTGAGTCGGCCGGCTTGGCGGCGGGAGGTGGGCCGCTCGATTCCCTGACGACGAGCTTGGCCGGAAAGACGGTCTCGCATTCCGGCTGAGAATCGTTGTCGTGCAGTTTGTGAATCAAACGCAGTGCGGCGGCCCGACCCATTCCGCGGCGGTCGACATGCACCGTCGTCAGCGGCGGGTGAGTGCGGGCGGCATGGGGGATATCGTCGAAGCCCACGATGCTGATGCGGTCCGGCACACCGTATCCTTTACGTTGAAGGGCGTTGAGGGCGGCGATGGCGTTGGTGTCGTTGCAGGCGATGACGGCGGTTGTGTCCGGCCGGCGGGCAAGGATCTGGAGGGCGTTAAGGTCACCGTTTTCGATGCCGCCGCCGGCGACGAGGTCGTCCTGAAAGGGTATTCCGGCATCGTTGAGGGCCCGGCGGTAACCTTCGAGTCGTTCACCGAAGTTGCCGTGATCGAGCGGCTCGCCTCCAACGAAGGCGATTGTGCGGTGTCCGAGTCCGATGAGCAGTTCCGTGGCGGCGTAAGCGCCGCGGACGTTATCAGCCAGGACGGCGTCGAGGTGGCGGTCGGGCAGGTGGTAGTCGACGATTACAAACGGCTGGCCGCTGGTGATGAGCATGTCAATGATGTTGGCTTCGACCGATCCGACGACGATGACGCCGTCGACGCGGTGTTCGACAATGAATTTCGGCAGCGCGGTGAAGTGTTGCACGGGTTCGCCCGACGTGGAAGCGAACATCAGCGAGTAGTCATGTTGGCGGATTTCGGCTTCGATTCCTGCGAGAACCTCGCTGTAGAACGGGTTGGACAGCAGCGTGCCCAGTTCCATGTCGAAGAGCAGTCCGACTGTTTCCGTTCTGCGCGTGACCAGGCTGCGTGCCTGTCCATAGGGCAGGTAATTGAGTTCGGCGGCGCGGCGTTGGATGGTGCGGCGCAGTTCCGGGCTGACGCCGGGCTTGTTATTGAGGGCACGTGAGACCGTGGCGACATTCACGCCGACATCGCGGGCGATATCCTTGATAGTTGTTTTCATGTTTTTATTATTCTGCAAACGTTTGCCGTTTTCAAGATCAAATGTTGCGGTACGAAAACGGTGCATGGAACATTGATTGCTCCGGGTATTGACAAACGTTTGAAACAATATCGGGGGAGAAGGATTTAGCGTGAGGCGTACAGATTCGGCCGTTCTGTTTCTGCTGATGCATAAATAGTTGAGTATTAATAAGATACTCGCCAGAAATTTTTCCGAAAAAAGCAGTTGCAAAGCCAGCAAACGTTTGCGAAGCTGTAAGTGAAGGTTGACCGGTCAGGCTGCCGGTCGGGATTCAGACGCCGACAGGAGGGTTGGACAGATGAAATACTGTTTCAGATGGATGGTTCTTGTCGCAGCGGGCATAACGCTCTGCGTGGGGAGCGGCCTGCGGGCCGATATCATCAACGATGATTTCCCGGGGACGAGTCTGGGGAGCAGGTGGCAGTGGGTCAACGAGGACAGCTGTTCGGGCCGCGTGGAGAACAGCTTGTTCCTTTATCCGATCACCCAGTGGAGGCAGGCTGCCATCGGTTCGTCGAGTAGCAACTATTCGTGGGCGGCCAACGGCGGGGAGTGGCGCTACCAGTTCACTGTCGGGGACTGGAATGTAAACAGCGATTCGAACGTCCAGGCGCGGCTCTTCCTGACCGGAAACGGCTCCGGGTCGCAGCCGGACAGCTTTTCGGACTACAACAAGCCGAATGTGATCCTCGGCAAACTCGAGCAGTTCGACACGGGTTTCGGCTGGGAGTTGTGGGTGAAAACGAACGCGCCCAACCAGAGTGCCGACGAATGGGGCGGCCAGGGGGTGAGGCGCTACGCGGGATTGTGGAGTATCCCCTATGCTACCAACACGGTCTTCGGCTACACGCTGAACGGCACGAACGTGACGCTGTGGTATACGCAGGATGGAAGCACCGTGAGCCTGGATACGAACTTGGCTTCCGGGGTGGTGGATGCTTTCAGTGATGGGGCGACGGTTTACGTTGCGGCGAAGAACAACACCGACGGCAACATGACCGCCGACGAATACGTCCGCATCAGCAATGTGACCGTGATCCCGGAGCCGGGGGTGGCAACGCTGGTGACGGTCGGCCTGCTTTTCTGTGCGGGTGTGATCAGGCGCCGCCGGCACTGACGTCTTGGAGCGCGCTTGCAGAAGTAAATAGATCGTGTCTGATCAGTCTGAAGCCGTCCGGCAGATTCTGCGGGCGGCTTCAATGTCTTGCTCGATGCGGGCGGCGAGTTCCTGGGGCGAGTCGAAGCGGCGGTCGGGGCGGATCCTTTCGAGGAAGAAGACTTCAACGTTGCGGTCATAGAGATCAACATTTTCGTCGAGCAGGTAGACTTCGACCACCCAGTCGCGGGCGGGCATATGGAAGGTCGGCGCGCGGCCGATATAGGCGGCGGCATCATAGCCTTTCCCCTCGACCACCGCGCGGGCCGCGTAGACGCCGTCCGGGGGATGGACCTCGTTGTGGGGATTGATGTTGGCGGTTGGAAAGCCGAGGCGGCGTCCTATTTGCCATCCATGGACAACCGGTCCCCAGATGCTGTAAGGGCGGCCAAGCATGGCAGCGGCATCGTCCAGGGCGCCGTTTCTGACGGCCTGACGGATGCGGGTGCTGGAAATGACGCCGCCGTTCCAGGTCAGGGGAGGGACTTCGGTGACGCCGAGCCGGTATTCATCGGCGAGGTCCTGCAGAAGTCGGACGGAGCCTTCCCGGTTGCGGCCGAACGCCCAGTTGGCGCCGACGACGATATGCTTGAGTGATCCCAGGCTACGGTGGAGCAGGGCGAGGAAGTCGCCGGCCGGAAGGGCTGCAAGTTCATGCGTAAAAGGCATGACCACGCAGCCGTCCAGACCGACGGCCTCGAGAATGCGCAGCTTATGGGGTGTGCGGGTCAGCATCGCGGGTGCGTGTTGCGGCTGGAGGACTTTCATCGGATGGGGATCAAAGGTGAGCACCCAGGCCTGTCCGTTGATTTCCGCAGCGTGGGTTCGTGCGGCGTTGATCACGGCCTGATGGCCGCGGTGAACACCGTCGAAAAAGCCTACGGCCATGATCATGGGCCGCCCACCGGTCTTGGCTTCGGACGGGTCTCGGACAATTTTCATCGCGCTATTCTCGGGCGCCGGGCCGGCGGTCATCCGGCCCCGGAGGGGTCGGCCGGACCGGCGCTGGAATCGAAGGTAATGGAATGCACGGGGATGACGAGCTTTTCGAAGTCTTCACGATCGCACTCGAGGATTTCGTTGAGAGGGCGGCTGTTCTCCACCTTCAGCCGTCCGCTTGCCAGGCGGCGCAATTCCGCAAGGTGTGCGCCGCAGCCGAGACTTTCGCCGATATCGGCGCAAAGGGTACGCACGTAGGTGCCCTTGGTGCACCACAGCCGGAAGCGGGCATTGGGCGATTGGAAGTCGAGCAGCTGAAAGCGGTAGACGTGGATCAGCCGGGGTTTGCGTTCCACCGTGCGGCCGCGCCGGGCGAGCTTGTAGAGGGGCACGCCGCCGTGCTTGACAGCCGAAGTCATGGGGGGTGTTTGAAGCTGATCGCCTTCGCGCCGGTGCATTTCCTCCTCGACTTGGGCGCGGGTGACCTTGGAAGGATCCTCCTCGCCCAGGATTCGTCCGTCGCGGTCGTGGGTGTCGGTGCGGATACCCAGGCGCATGACCCCTTCGTAGATTTTGTCGGTGCTCATGACGTCCTGGAAAAGGCGGGTGCCCCGGCCGATGAGGATGACCAGCAGTCCGGTCGCCATGGGGTCGAGAGTGCCGCCGTGCCCCACCTTGCGGAGGCGGAAATGGCGCCGAATGCGGTCCACGACGTCATGGGAAGTCATGGCGGCGGGCTTGTCCACCAGCAGGATTCCATGGGGGTCTTCAGACGGCCCGCCGGCGTGGCGGTGTGACCGGGGATGTTGTCGCGCTCCGGGTTTGTTTGTGGGATGTTTCATTGCTATTCGTTCTGGCTGTGGTCCTCCGACTGACCATGTTGTTCCATCTGGTTGATAATGGCGAGGACGCGGTCACCTTTTTCGATCGAGTCGTCGAGCGAGAAGGTAAGCCGGGGGATATACTTCAGGCGCAGGTTGCGATGGATATCGCGCTGGAAATCGGCCCGGTGCGAACGGATCAGGCGCAGCATGCTTCCGCGCTCGTGGCGGTGTCCGAGGATGGAGACGAAGACCTCGGCATGACGCAGGTCGGAGCTGGTCTGTACACGAACGACCGTCACGGCGGAAAGGTCGAAGCCCCGCTCGTTGAGGATGCGGTAGAGTGCTCCGGCGATTTCGCGTTTCAGCAATTCATTGACTCGGACAATGCGGCGGTTACTCATGATTTTCTGTGGACGAGGGCCGTTCTCGGTGTACACATTCGGCGGTCCAAGTTCCTGCCGGTCATTTTCCTCCGAGATGTACCTGCTCAGAGCTCGGCCGTGATTTTTTCGATTTCATAACATTCGATCACGTCGCCGGGTTGGAAGTCGCCGAAATTGTCGAGACGGATACCGCATTCCTGGCCTTCACGGACCTCGGCGGCGTCATTTTGAAATCGTTTCAGTGAGGCGAGGGATCCCTGGTAGATGACTTCTTCTCCACGAAGAACGCGGGTGCGTGCCCCGCGGCGAATCCGCCCGGAGAGAACGACGCATCCCGCCACGCGCGTGCGGCGTCCGACGGTGAAGATCTGGCGGACCTCGGCACGGCCGAGGATGTTTTCGCGCGTTTCCGGTTCGAGCATGCCGGTCAGGGCGCGGCGCACGTCGTCGAGCAGCTCATAGATTACATCGTAGAGACGGATCTCGACGCCTTCGCGGCGGGCGGCGGCGGCCGCACCGCCTTGACTGGAGACGTTGAAGCCGATGACCACGCCGTGCGAGGCGCTTGCCAGAAGGACGTCGTTTTCGGTGATATTTCCGACTCCCGCGAGAATGATTTTGATTTCCACCTTGTCACTCTTGATTTCGCCGAGGGCCTGTTCGACGGCCTCCAGAGTGCCCTGGACATCGGCCTTGAGGACGACGGGCAACACCTGTTTCTGCTCGGGAGAGGTTTCGCGCAGGAGGTCATCGAGCGAGACGCGGCGGCTGGTGGCGAGCTGCTTGCGGCGCTGGGCCTCGCGGCGTTGTTCGGATATGCTGCGGGCAGCGCGTTCGTCGCTGTAGACCATGAAGGCGTCTCCAGCTCCGGGGACATCGGTCAGCCCGAGACACTGGACCGCGTCGGACGGAGCGGCGGTACGGACTTTGACGCCCCGGTCGTTGATGAGTGCCTTGACCTTGCCCCAGTGGAACCCCGCGACGATGACATCGCCCACGTGCAGCGTGCCGCGTTTGATCAGCAGTGAGGCCACCGGTCCCATTCCGGGTTCCATGCGGGCTTCGATGACGAAGCCTTCCGCCGGTCGGTTGGGATTGGCCTTCAATTCCAGCATGTCGGCCTGGAGCAGAATCATTTCCAGCAGTTCGTCAATGCCTTCGCCGGTAGCTGCGCTGACCGGGCAGCAGATCACCTCGCCGCCCCAGTCTTCCGGGGTCAGGCCGATCTCCTGCAGTTGGCTCTTGACGCGGTCGGGGTCGGCCGTTTTCAGGTCGATTTTGTTGATGGCGACCATGATGGTCACGCCGGCGGCCTGCGCATGCTGGATGGCTTCCCGGGTCTGGGGCATGACGCCTTCGTCGGCGGCTATCACGAGGACGGCGATATCCGTCAGGTTCGCGCCGCGGGCGCGCATGGCGGTGAAGGCGGCATGACCGGGCGTGTCCAGGAAAGTGATTTTGTGGTCGTTATATTCCACCGTGTAGGCACCGATATGTTGGGTTATGCCCCCGGCCTCCCGACCGGCGACACGAGCGCTGCGGATGCGGTCGAGGAGGGATGTCTTGCCGTGATCCACGTGGCCGAGAAACGTGACCACCGGCGGGCGCGGGGCGAGGTCTTCGGGTCGATCCTCACGCGCGGGGGCCGTCGCCGGGGCGGGGCGGGGCGGCTTGTGTTCCGGGGTTTTTTTCTCGTGGACGAGTTCGAACCCGTGGCGCGCGGCGATCTGGCGGGCCGTCTTGAGTTCGATGCGTTCGTTGATGGATGCGAAGACGTTGATGGCCATGAGTTCAGCGATGAGCTGGTTGGGCTTGAGCCCCAGCAGGGCGGCGAAATCCTTGACGATCACCGGGCCGTGGACGGTGACCCGGCGGGAGGCTTCCGCAGACGGGGAAGCCTCTTGCGGCGGCGGAGGGGTCGGCTTGGGGGGCGTTTTTTCGGGGGTAACGGGGGTGGGGGCCGGCTTGCCGGCGGCGTCCTCGCGGATCCGCCTGATCTGGTCTTCGTCGAGGGCACTCATGTGGCTGGCGGCCGAGATGCCCAGTTTCTCAAGCCGAGCCAACAATTCGCGGCTGGATACGCCCAGTTCTTTGGCCAGCTCGTGAACTCTCATGGTTATTCGATCCGTCCGTGTTCTTTTTCATGCGCGGCCGCGGCGGCTTCCTGGACCGCGCGGGCGGTTTCTTCGTCGAAGTCTTCCACGGCCTTGAGGTCATCGAGGTCGGCGGCGAGGATCCCTTCGACGGTCAGGAATCCGGCGTGGACGAGCTTTTCGGCTTTCTCCGGGCCGATACCTTCGACGGCGGCGAGGTGTTCCACGGCCATGGCGACCTTTTCTTCGAACCCGATTTCGCCCTCTTCCTTGTGGATGTCGATCCGCCAGCCGGTCAGGCGGGCAGTCAGGCGGGCATTTTGACCTTTCTTGCCTATGGCCAGCGAGAGCTGGTCCGGGTCTACGGTGACGTGGACGGTTTTGAGTTCCTCGTCCACGGTGACCTTGACCAGCTTGGCCGGCGAAAGGGCGTTGGTGACGTAGGCTTTGACGTCTTCGCTCCACCGCACCACATCCACGCGTTCTCCCGAAAGTTCACGAACGATGTTTTTCACCCGGATACCGCGCAATCCCACGCAGGCGCCCACCGGATCGACACGCTCGTCGTGGGATATCACGGCGATTTTGCTGCGGTATCCCGGTTCCCGGGCGATGCCCTTTATTTCCACCGTCCCGTCGGCGATTTCGGAAACCTCGAGCTCGAACAGGCGCCGCACCAGATCGGGATGACTGCGGGAAAGAATTATCTGGGGGCCCGCAGCGTCGCTGTCCACCTTGATGACCAAGGCGCGGATACGATCGCCGATCTGGTATTCCTCTGTGGGAACCCGTTCCCGGCCGGGCATGACGGCTTCTCCATGGCCGAGATCGATGATTACGTCGCTGCGTTCGAAGCGGCGCACCGTGCCGCTGACGATATCGCCGACGCGGTCCTTGTATTCTTCAAAAACGCGGTCTTTTTCGGCCTGCCGGATGCGGTGGAGGATGGCCTGCTTGGCGGCCTGGGCCGCAATGCGCCCGAAATTCTTCGGGGTGACTTCAACCTCGACAATGTCTCCCACGGAGGCATCGGGCTTGATGCGGCGGGCGTCCGAGAGGGATATTTCGTCGTGTGGATTGCGGACTTTTTCCACCACTTCGACCTTGGCGATCGCGCGTATGCGCGCGGTCTTGGGGTCTACTTCTATGCGTAGGTCCCGGGCCGGACCGACGCTTTTCTTGGACGCGCTCAGCAGCGCGTTTTCGACGGCCTTGACCAGCGTATCGCGCGGGATCCCGCGCTCGCGTTCCATGTATTCGAATATTGCCAGCAGGTCGTTGTTCATTGCCTTCCCAACCTCATCCGCATTGCCGCCCGTCCTTGCTCATATGCAAACGAGTGGGCCGAGACCCACTCGATGCAAAAGGCCAGTCTCTGCAAAAACACGGTAGTCTATGACCCGCCAGGGTGGTCGTCAAGGGCCTTTTGCCGAGACATTTCGCGGACGGCGGGCGGGAATGACGGCCGGCTCAATAGGGCCTCCGCGGCCGGATCAGCTTGCCAGCGCGGCCAGTTTTTCAGGGCAGGCGAGGTCCTTCAGATCGGGATTGACCAGTTCGTAGGCCGGCACGCGGTCGGCCAGGTGCGCAAGGATTTTCCAGGCCCGATGGCCGAGGGCTGCTCCGTTGAGCGACAGTTGGGCGAGGGAGGCGATGGTCGCCCGTTGATCAAGGGGGCGGGAGCGGGTATCGGCGCCCGGGATTCTCTTGAGGAAGAACAAGGCCGCAGCGGGGACCGGGGCGGCGGCGATTACCTGCGGAAGGAAGCGGCAGGAGAGGACTCCGCCGACGTGGTAGAAGGCGTTGCGGCGGACGCCTGCGCCGGTTTTCAGCCGTGCGATGAGGTGGGGCGGTGGGTTGACGATTTCGATCGGGAAGGGCAATGGCGCCACGTATCCGTTCGGTTCCGTGAGCGGGGCGGCATAGTCGGACACGAAAGCGGCCCCAGCGGAGCACAACCAGGCTGCGAGTGTGCTTTTGCCGCTTCCGGAGTCACCCGCAAATATGAAAGCGCGTCCGCCGTAGGTGACCGCGGAGGCGTGTAGGAAGAGGTGACTGCTATCGCGTTCGACGATGATGCGCTTGATCCAGTAGAGAACCCTGTCGGCGACCAGGGCCTGTTCCGGGGAAGGGAACTTCTCCAGCAATGAGCCATTGAGGAGAAGCCGGTCTTTGCCGAGGTGGACTTTCCGGGCGGCGTCCTCCGCACCGGGGAAATGTTCGAGCCACGGACGGATCGTGTTTTCCAGCTCCGGTTCGGCGGAGGCGATGCGGAATGACAGACTGCAAGCCTTGATCTCAATCGTCATGAGCAGTTTACGATCCCGCTGCGGCAGGCGTCGATCAGCAGCTTTTCCAGGTCCCGGCGCAGGGTTGCTTCGTCGGCGTCGAAGTGTTCCTCGAGAGCGCGGAGAATTTCCGTTCCCGGGCGGGGACGGTCCAGCATCCGGTAGATGAAGGCGGCGGTCGGGTTGAGCATGTGCGCGGCGCCGCTGCGGCGGTGGACGATAAGAAACGGTTCGCCTTGTGTGTCGATCACCTCGAATCCATCCGTCCGGCTGATGACGGCGTTCAAGAGGCGGCTGGGGGCGTCGTTCGGTGGTGGGCGCCAGGTTCCCTTTTGGGGGTCGTATGAGCAGTAAGGGTTGCGGGAGGTCAGGTCGTGTGAATACACCCAGGCGTTGGCGCGGCAGTCATGGCAGGCGTAACGGAATTCGCAGCTTCGGCAAACGGGTACCTGGTCGAGGGTGATGTTCCAGAGGTCGTGAAGGCGCTTGTTTTCCAGGACTTGCGCTAGGGGTTGGCGTTTCAGGTCGCCGACCACGAAACGTTCCTCGCGGGCCGACGGACACGGGGTCACCAGGCCGTCGGCCGTGATGAGCAGCTTGCCGCGCCAGCAGGTCTGGTAGAGCAGGCGGCCGTCGGCGGTGACGGGTATTTCGTATATTTCCCGGCGGACGCTGAAGATAGTCTCCTGAGAAGGCAGCACGTGCGGGTCACAACCGCGCCCGAGAGGGTAGACTATGTTGCCGCCCATGCGGTCCGGGGGAATGCCGAGTTCCTGCAGAAGGGCGAAGGTGCCGGGCAGGTCGTCTTGGTTGACGGCGCCCAAGGGGATGTTTACCGTAAAAGACGCCCCGCGGCTGAGTAGCATGCGCATGCCGTCCAGGGAGGCCTGCCAGCTACCCGCCACGGCGGTGATCTTTTCGTGGTGTTCGCGCAGGTGGGAATAGAAGGTGACACCGAAGGATATTCCGTGGGCACAACAGTAGTCGACGATGTCACTTTTCAGTAGGGTGGCATTGGTCAGGACAGTCACCGATTCGGCGCCGCCTTCCGTGAGGTCGCGCAGGATGGTGGCGAGGTCTGCGAAGACGAAAGGTTCGCCGCCGCAAACGGTGAAATGCCGGAATCCGGCTTCCAGTAGTTGGTGGATGACATCACGCCACTGTTGCGTGGAGAGTTCTTCCGGCAGGGGCGGCCCGGAGGCGGCGTAGCAATGGATGCAGCGCAGGTTGCAGCGGTTGGTCGGTTCGAGCCATACGCCGCCGCGCGGATGTTCGTCGCGCGGGGCGAGGGCCGTTTCAATTTTCGGGGGTTGAACGGGGGAGGCCGTGATGCGTGTGAAAGGGGAGCGTTCCAGCGCCTGACGGGCGGCGGCCTGCTCCGGGGTTTCATCGTCCGGGTGGGGGCTGACGGGCTGACGGCCGAAGAGGTATTTTTCGAGGAGCGTGGACGGCAAGGGATCGAGGGAGAAGATCGCCGCCGCCCGAAGGTCGTAGACCGCGCTGCGGCGTGGTCCCCGCACGAGGAAACAGCCTTCCCGCAGCGCCAGGTATTTT
>JAOZMZ010000046.1:0-2877 GCA_029934055.1 Kiritimatiellia bacterium | reverse complement strand
TTCAGCGTGGGAAACAGCGGATGGTACATTGATTTATGCACAGTTGAGGGCACTGATTCTTACAAATAATCAGACATCGCGACGGGCACTGGTTTACGCAACGGGTGGGACACTGGTCCTTGCAGGGTGAACCGCAGCGGCCGATGCAGACGATCACCGGCGGGCAGATCTGGGCTTCCGAATAGTGCGGGAATACGAGGGTAGTGATGACCGGGGCCGCGTAGGCGGCCTTACGGATGAATTCGCGCCGGGTGATACCATCTCGTCGCGGCGTTTCCCGGGAGTGCCGGCCTTCCGTGTTCATCGCTTTCCGGACGACTATTGACCGAAATTCTACTAATCTAATATCGCCCCGCCTGCGGGAATGTAAAGCAAGATCGCAAACGGTTGTCGGCGGGGCTTAATGAACTGATTTGGTTTTTGACACGGGAAGCGCCGGCGGCTACTATGAATATGTAAAGCGTTATGACAATAAGGGTAGCGGTGTCGGCGGATGAGGCCGCGGCGCCGGAGGTGTGATTAGTGCCGATGGAGAATCGTTGTGCCAGAGGCTGGCGGGTGTTTTGGGGAGTGTTTTCGGTCCTCTTGCTTCTTATGGGCCATCTGTTTGCCGCCAATTTGGTCAACCTGCAGTGTTGGGTGACCTATGCGCTCATGAATTCCAACGGGGCCTCACCGCTGGCGGACGGATCGATCGTATTGATCATCGGCAGCTCCAATGACACCGTGGACCCGATGAACACCTACGGGGGGACCAGCTACATCGCCCGTTCCACAACCGGTGACGACCAGATCATCGGTGAAGTGACGGTGGATTCCTCCGAACTGGGCAGCAACGGCACGTTCTATTCAGGCGATTTCTATTTCGATCCGGACGAGGTGAAGTATCTCTATCTGCGGTTCTGGGATTCGAGTGGACCGTTGACCGGGATGCTGAACTGGGGTGAATCCGCGATCACCTCGGCCCAGGACTATGCCTTCGGTGTGCTCTGGCTGGATTTTTCACCTGATACGAATCACATCTGGGCCACGACCAACTATGATAATTTCGTTATTATTCCGGAACCGGGCAGCGGAGGGCTGGTTCTGCTGGCGCTGGGGCTTTTAGCCGGTATGGTATCGGCGTCGCGTGGGAGAAATGGTGCTGCGGAAACGGAAGGGGGCAGGGAAGAAGAGCACAACCGGATTGTTTACTGATGCCGGAAACGGGTGTAAAATGTAGAGGATGCGTTGCGAGAGAGGCAGGCAGGGCAGCGCTTATGCCGACCCGCGGAAATATTGCATGGTGCCACGGGTGCGGAAAGAGGGCAGGAATGGTCATTATATTCTGCCTCGTCGCGATGCTGGGGGTGTATCCGGCGGCAGGCCAAGGAGGAGCTCTCACCACGCCGTTACACATGGGAGCCACCAAGGCCATCCGCGACGAGTTCGGGAATAAGCTTGAGGGTAATGCCGCCAGTCCGGGCGACCTCGTTCAGGTGCTTTGGGCCAGCAACGACGTTGTCAATCCACCGGACTACGACGGCAATCCTTCCTCCGAGAATCCACCCGTCGAGGGCGGTCAGACCGCCATCGGGAAAATGACCCCGCGTGACCTTACGAATCCCGGGTACTTCAGCCTTTCTATTGCCGACCCGCGCCCGCCGGACGGATCCAAAATCGTGGTCCGTGTCTTCAACGCCAAAACTCTCGCGGACGCTTCCTTCTATGCCGACAGTCCGGTGTACGAGGTCAACGACAACGACGTGATTGAGGTTGACGTCGGGGCCACGACCAATCCGATTGATCCGCGCGATTTCGACGGCGACCGCCTGAACAATTCCTGGGAGAAGAGTCTCGGCACGGACGAGAACAATCCCGACACCGACGGTGACGGTATGAATGACGGTGACGAGTTCGATTCCGGCAGTGACCTGCACGATTCGAACGACTACGTACATATCACCTACTGTCGCCCTGTCGCCGGACGTGACTTGCTGCTGACGTGGGATTCCGAACCGGGGACGAACTACGTAGTTCAGGTCACCACCAACGACTTGACCGGCACGGAGGTGTTCGAAGATATCGGTGCCCTGGTGACCGCCACCGGAGAATGGATGACGGTGACCGTCACCAACGGACTGGATTACGGCGAGGCGCATTTCAGGGTGAGAGTAGACAGATGAACTTGACTCAGAGAGAAGAGGTCGGTCCGGTTGCCAAGCATGGCCCGGCACCGGTTGTGATGCCGGTGGAAGACCTGTTACGCAGGTGTATTTCCATCATCCGGCGACGCCTGCCTGGAGAAGAGTGGGGAATTTGGGTGTTCGGCTCGCAGGTGGATGGGCGGGCGCACGCCGGGTCGGATCTCGATTTGGCTGTCGCGGGACCTCGCCCCGTTCCATTGACGGAACTGGGAGAGATTCGGGAAGAAATTGAACAGATTCCGACTTTACGCAGCGTGGATATCGTTGACCTGTCGGCGGCCGGAGCGCGTTTGTTCCGGTCGGTCATTTCCCGGGGCAGGAGGGTTGCATGATGGTCGCGACCGCTTTGAATATGCGCATGATGGCGTTTCGTGATGGTCGCTGGATGTCCATGCTGGAAGATCGCAATCTTTCGGTGCACACTTGCGACGAGCGGACGGCGGAACAGATTTTCGGGAGGTTCGGCGATTATGCTGAGCTGATGAAAGAATTGGTCGTGGTGCTTGAGAAAACAATCGGTGAAGGAGAAGAGGCGTGATAGGCCCCGGGAGAAAGGCGGGTTCCGAGGGCGTTGCCGGGAAGGAAGGCACGGCTGCCGTGCGAGTCTTCCGGCGTCCGCGGGAACGGCGCGGTGGACTTCCAATGTTTGGAAGTTTTCGGGGTGGAAGTTTCCAATGTTTGGAAGTTTTGC
>JAOZMZ010000045.1 GCA_029934055.1 Kiritimatiellia bacterium | reverse complement strand
TTGTTCGGGATGATGAGGAAATCTCTTTTCATCATTCTTGCATTCTTTCTTTGCGCACTTTGCGGACTTTGCGAGAGATTTCTTTTTTTACCACGGAGCACACGGAGCACACGGAGAAGACGGAGAAGACGGAGGTCGGATGTCGGTGACAGGTTGTTGGGTTGCTGAGTTGTTGAGTTGTTAGGTTGTTAGGGGGCGAGAGATTCCTCTGCGCTCTTTGCGCACTTGGCGAGAGAGATTTTTTGTAGAACGGAGGATAGGGAGAAGACGGAGGTCGGCCGACTACGCCAAGGCTACGTCGGCCAGGGAGGACGGAAGACGGATGTCGGGAGAAAACAGAGGTGGGCGGAGGAGGGGTTATTGCTTTTTCGGGGACTTGGGGGATGATTTTTTGGCGCGCAGAAGTCCGGCGTGAGGAAGGGTGAATGTCGCGCTGTCGTAGTGGCTGATGATGAAGGTCCAGTCGCGGAGTCGTTCGGCGGTATCGCGGGCGATGTTCTGCTGTTGGTGGACCTTGTCGTTGTAGGCATCGAGTCGCTTCTGATATTCGGTGCGGGCGCGTTCTTCCAGGTCTTTCTTCGGGGATGTGTCGTTCTTCTTTTCCGAAGAAGCTGAGGCGGATTCATCGTTCTTGGTGAGTTTATTCTGATCTTCAGCGCGGAGTTCCGCGCGGATCTTCTCGAGATCGGGGGGCGGGGGTGGTTGATAGGAGACTTCGAAGCGCGCGTAGCGTCCGCGGTTGTCGGGGGCGTCCTTTCCAATGAGAGCCGTGTAGGTGAAGCCGTCGCTGGTGTGGAGCTTGAAGACGACCGGATTGTCGAGTCCGAGGGCTTCATCCTTCAGCGCCGGATCGGCCACGGAGATGCACTGCAGGTGCTGCATGGAGCGTAGGAGACGGTGGACGGCGGCGCGGTCGAGTTCCTTTCCGGCGGGCATGGGGTCCAGCTCGAAGGCGTCAGGTGCGGTTACCTTGAGGGTGTAGTGGGTATTGGAGGCGTTGACGGTGACCATGGAGACTTTTGAAGGGGGCACGTCGAGGATCGAGCGGTCGATCCATTTTGCAGGATCCGGAGCGCGTACCGGAAGGGTGTCGGCCACGAGGATTACGGGTCCGTCGTTGATGCGGATATAACGTCCGCGGGGGTAGGAGGGGTAATTTTCTCCGGCGGATGTCACCCATTCCGAGCCGAGGTGAATCGTGAGCGGCCGGCGGTCGGGCGCGTGGAGGCGCAGGGCGGCGGCGCGGCTGCCGGTGACCTTTTGCATATCGAGGCCGAATTCCGAAAGGTAGTTGGTGCCGTCCGGCACGAGCTGGCCGATGGTGGCATCCGCAAGTGAGCGCAGCAGGCGGGAGAGTTCATCGAAGTCGGCGTAGTATCCGAACATTTCGGCGACGGTCCACGAGTTGCTGGTCCTGGCGAGCGTGCAGGTGGAAGACGCCGAGAGGATTTCAAGGCGGTTTATGTCATTGACGTCGAGCGACGAGAGGATGGCAGCGCCATTCTGCGCGGTGGCCGGGTTGGGGGAACGGCGGCCCGGGAGAAGGAAGAGGGCGGCGGCCAGCAGGGCGACCAGGAGCGAGAGTACCAAGAGTGTGCGTGCTGACATGGCTTTTGTCACCTCCTTGCGGCGGCCCTGCCGGTGTCCGCGGCGCGGAGGGCGCGTCGGCGGCGGCGCCAGGCGTGGATGAGCCCGCCGAGCGCGACGAGAGCGGGCATGGCCGCCATATTGATGATCTTGATTTTCATGCCCAGGGCTTCGATATCGCGGCGCAGGTTCTTGCGGACC
This sequence comes from Kiritimatiellia bacterium, assembly GCA_029934055.1. Taxonomy (GTDB): domain Bacteria; phylum Verrucomicrobiota; class Kiritimatiellia; order B70-G9; family B70-G9; genus JAOZMZ01. Next base: position 18,482 of record JAOZMZ010000045.1, on the reverse strand, counting down.
TGCTTGAGCTTGCGCTGGGTCTCAAACTTGCGGCGCCGGAATTTTTCGATCTCGCGTTTCTGTTCCGGGCTGAGAATATAGCGGTGCTGCTTGTCCTTCGTGCGCTGGAGTTCGTTCAGTCGGGCTTGGGTGGTGCGCAGTTGGTCCATGAGGGCCAGTTCCTCGCGGCGCCAGCGTTCCTGGGCCTGCTTTTCGAGGGCCACGACGCGCTCGAAGGGGCGCTCGAACGTGCCGCGGGTGCGCAGTCCGATGAGGGTGGACCCGCCGGTGAGTTCTTCCACGAGGTTGAGGAGGGAATTGAGATTGTCGTTCAGCGGCTGATAGAACGTGCGGCCGAGGAAGTTGATGCTTCGGGCGGCGTATTCATTGCAGAGGAGATCCACGTCGGCGACGACGACCACGGCGCCGTCACGCACGCTTTCCTTGAGGTAGTCATTGGTGCTGGAAGCGGTAGAGACCGTATTGGTGGACTTCTTTGAAGACGGCGGGCCGTTGGGGAAGGCGGTCTTGAATTTTCCCGTGAGGCGGACGGCCAGGGGCACGGGTCCGGCCTGGCGGGAATCGTAGGAGGTGGTGAGCGGATCGGGATTACGGGCGGCGAAGCTGCTGATGAGGAGGGCGTCGGGGGATGTCTGAACGAGCTTGGTCATGGTTAGTCCCGGTGCGGGGTCACCGAGGATCGCCCCGGCGAAGGGCATCATGATCAGTTCCAGCCCGCTGGCGACGACTTCATTGGTGTTGATGGCGCCGGGACGCAGCGAGAGCCATGTCGGCAGGCGGCGCAGGCTGCCGTCGCCGATGCGGATATGGGTGGCGGCGCGGAGATCGCTGACGACCCTGGCGGGGGGTATGCGCAGTCCCCATGCTTCCATGAGGCGGTTGATGTTCGAGGAAGACGAGGCGTAGGGCGAGGGGTTCTCGGACGACTGTTCCTGGCTGATGCAGAGCGGATCTACGAAGGCGAGCAGGTGTCCGCCGTTGAGGACGTACTGGTCTATGGCAAAGAGCGTCTTTTCGGAAAGCTTCTGGGGATGGACGAGTATGAGGGCATCGAGGTCTTCCGGAATAGTCGAGGTGTCTTCAGGGAGGCGGCGCAGGGCGCACTGTTTCTTGAGTTCCTGGATGAAGAGCCAGGGTTTCTTGCGGTTTGCTCCCGGAAAGGCGGCCTTGTCTCCCATGACGGGGAGTGAGCTGAGGATGCCGACCGTCGGTTGATGGTTGCGGGTGACGTCGAGAATCATGCGCGAAAACATGTATTCCAGGCGGGGTTCGTCGGAGGGCGAGATGACAGGCAGGGTGTTTTCGCGCGTTCCGCAGACGGCGGTCAGACCGATGTAGAAGTCCGCCCCGGAGCCGAGCAGCCCGAGTGACTGCGGCTGGATGCCGTAGCGCTGGGCCCATTCTTCTTCGTCGGTATCCGGGCGGGGATCGTAGGTTTCGACCACCACGCGGCCGTGGCCGGCGCGCTGGTACTCGTGCAGCAGATCGAGGATGCGATCCGCGAAGCGCTTGATCGAGATGGGCACGGCCGGATTGCTGCGCGAGAAATAGAACTTGAGGGTGACCGTGCGGTCGAGGTTTGCCAGCAGGTCGCGGGTGCCGGGCGAGAGGGTATAGAGCTTGTCGGCGGTAAGGTCCCAGCGTAGGTGCAGGCCGGCCACCAGGGCGTTGACGAGCACGATCACGGCGAAGAGCAGGAGGATACCGGTCAGCCCGGAGAGTTTACCCGTCAGTTTCGTCTTCATGCGAGCGACTCCGTACGATTCCATTTGGGATGTACCTGTTGTCTTGTTCATTCACGGTTGCGCAAGGCCATCGCGGTAAGGACCAGCATGAAGGTGATGACGCTGCCGAAATAGACGAAGTCGCGCAGGTCCAGCACGCCGCGCTGGAGGCTTTCGTAGTGCGGCATGAAGCTGAACCCGGCGATCGTATCCACGAGCCAGGCCGGGGCCCAGCGGGTAAGGAACTCGGTGACCGGCGGGAATCCCGCCAGGATCAGGAAGATGCCGATGACGACCGCCAGGATGAAGCTGATCACCTGGTTGCGCGTCAGGGCGGATGTGAACATGCCGACGGCCAGATACGCCCCGGCGAGAACCGCGCTGCCGATGTAACCGGCAATGATGACGCCGCCGTCGGGATGGCCGAGGTAATAGGTGGTGAGGACCACCGGAAAGGTCAGGGCGAGGGCGAGGACGAGGAAGGCCCAGGCGGCGATGAACTTGCCGGCGATCGTTTCGGCGGGGGTGAGACCGAGCGTCAGCAGCAGCTCGATCGTGCCGGACCTTTTTTCCTCGGCCCAGAGGCGCATTGCGGCGGCCGGCACGAGGATCAGGTAGAGCCAGGGATGCCACATGAAGAAGACGCGCAGATCGGCCTGGCGCGCCTCGTAGAAGTGCGAGACCGAAAAGGTCAGGAACGCCGCCAGCACCAGGAAGATGATGATGAAGACGTAGGCCACGGGCGAGTTGAAATAGTCCTTCCATTCGCGGGCGGCGACGGCCTTGATGTTTCGCAGCGTACGCATCAGCGGTCTTCCTTTTTCGATGTCCTGCTTCCTCGATCTTTCTTCAAAGAAAACCTTTTCTGACGGGAGCCGGCCGGGGCCGTCTCAGGCGGCGTTTTCCCGGCCGAGTGTCTTCATACTGGTATCCTCCGTTGTGGTTATGCGGCGGAAAACCTCGTCGAGCCGGCCGGGATCGGTCTGCAGGTCTATCACCGGCCAGGCGTGGGAGCGCGCTGCTTCCAACAGGGCGGCGGCGATCGGGCGCTGTTGGCGCGGCTCGACGCGGAGTGTCAGGGCGCCGTCGCGGGAAGCGATCGTGGTGACCGCATGGACGTCAGCGAGGGCCGTAAACGCCGAGCGGGCGTCCTTTTCGGGGGCCTGCAGGGTCAGGGTGACCGTGTTGTAGGACGGGCTGAGTTTCTTGAGCCCGGCGGGCGTATCGTCGGCGACGATTTTCCCCTTGCTGATGATTATCACGCGCGAGCATACCGATTCGACTTCCTCGAGTACGTGGGTTGAAAGCATGATGATCTTTTCGCGGCCCATGCTGCGGATCATTTCGCGCACGACCTGTTTCTGGTTGGGATCCAGTCCCTCGGTGGGTTCGTCAAGGAGGAGGACCGGGGGGTCGTGGAGGATGGCCTGGGCGAAGCAGGTGCGCTGGCGGTATCCCTTGGAAAGCGTGTCCACCGGCTGGTGGCGGACCGGGTCGAGAAAGCAGCGGGAGATCGTATCGTTGATGCGGGCGCGCTTTTCCTTGCCCGAGAAGCCGCGCGTATCGGCGACGAAGGAAAGAAATTCCTCAACGGTCATGTTGTCGTAGAGCGGGGCGTTTTCCGGGAGGTAGCCGATCTTGTGCTGGGCCGCGACGGGGTCGCGGGTGACATCCACGTCCATCACCACGGCGCGTCCCGAGGTGGGGCGCAGGTAACCGACGAGCATGCGGATGGTGGTTGTCTTGCCCGCGCCGTTGGGTCCGAGAAATCCCAGGACGGTTCCGGGCTCGACGGTGAATGTGATCCCGTCTACGGCGCGTCGTGTCCCGAAATCTTTTACAAGGTTTTCAGTGACGATCATTCTTTCAGCCGCTTGTTTCTTGAAGATCGGGTGTTGCAGTCGCGAGGCGACTTTCAGCAAATACAGACAGCCCGCCCGCGGGGGCGTTCAAAGACGGGGACGTTTTTTTTTGCGGCGGAGTGTCCGGCGGATCAGGAACGCGCCGGCGCAGCATGTTCGACCTGGCAACGGGGACAGTAGTGAGTGCTGCGCTGGGCGACGATGATGCGCCGAATGGGCGTGCCGCACCTGGGACACGGTTTGCCGGTGCGATGGTAGACGCGCAGTTTTTGCTGATTGCGCCCGGTCTGGCCCGCGGGACGGCGATAGTTGCCCTGGCCCGTACCGAGAGACGTGCCGCGGTTGCGGATGGCCTTGCGCAGGACGCTGCGGACGGCGCGCCGGAGGGCGCTGACCTCGCGGGGCGCAAGCGTGTCGCAGAGGCGGCGGGGATGAATACGGGCTTCCCAGAGGGCCTCGTCGGTATAGATGTTGCCCAGGCCCGCGACGACATGCTGATCGAGCAGGAGCGGTTTGATCATGCGGTGGTGTTCGGCGAGGACGCGGGCGAGATAGGCGGCGCTGAAGTCCGGACCGAGTGGTTCCGGGCCGAGGGACGCGGTGAGGGCCGCAGGAGAGTCCACGAGCCACCAGCGGCCGAACTTGCGCGGGTCGCGGTAGACGAGCTTGCGGCCCCGGGAGAGGTGTAGCACCAGATGGGCATGCCGGTTTTGCGGTTGCTTATCGGGTAGCAGCGCGAGGCTCCCGGACATGCGCAGGTGAACCACGAGGTACCTGCCGCCGGAAAGGTTGAGAATGATGAATTTTCCGCGGCGGGTGACGCCGTCAATGCGGCGGCCGACGACCGCGCGGCGAAACTTTGCGGGAGTGTCCTCGGCGAGGATCCCGCGCCAGTTCACGTCCAGGGCACGGATCGCGGCGCCCTCAATACCGGCGCGGCGAAGCTCGCGCACGATCGTTTCCACTTCCGGCAGTTCCGGCATGATTCTTCTCCCGGCTCCTCCGAGGCCGGTTGCACCGGCACGGGTGCCGAGGATAGCACGAAGCCTTTCAGTCGGACAACAGTGGGTGGTAATTGAACGGGGAGACGGGTGGGGAAGCACCAAACGAAAAGGCCCGCAGAATTGCGGGCCTTTCCAGTCAGATTCACGTACCGGTCTTACTTGCGCCGGCGATAGTAACGCAGTCCGGCGAGTCCCAGCAGGAACAGCCCGGCGATGCTCGGCTCCGGAATCGCCTGCTGCGTGGTGGCCCAGCCGATGTTGTTGGCATCGCCGTTGCCGCCGAAGTTGAACTCGTCGGGACCCGGCTCGTTGCCCGGGTTGTTCCAGAGATCGGAATTGCCGTAGTAGTTGGTGGTGGATGTGGGAACCAGGCCGCTGTCATAGTCGGGCGAAGGGGCCGTCCACGCACGGACATAATAATAGCCGTCCGTGTCAGCCGTGAAGGTTGGAGCTCCATCCATGAGGCCGTCGGGTGTAAAACTGTTGCGGCCGAACCAGGACCAAGCCTGGACCTGGTCATCGCCGGTCACGCCCTGGCCGCTGTAGGTTGCCGGATCTATAGAGTCGTCCGGTCCGGCCCAGATGAGCTGGACGAAACAGGCCTCGAGATAATTCGTGCGGTGACCATGCAGAGGGGTTATACCGTCAGCGTATGCAATCAGGTTCGTGCTTGTGTTGAACCAATTAAAATCCGCCCTGGCCGTAAGGGTGAAGAGTGTAAGGATTGCGATGACTACCAAGATTGATTTATGCATTGCAGCCTCCGAATTATGGTTACTACTCAGTTACCTCCAAAAGAAAACGCGTATTTTTTTAGCAGACCGTGGGACCGTCGTCAACCCCTGAAAATCATTTTTTTTGCAAAATTACGGTTCCGTATAGGGTTTTGGTTCGATCCAGTCAAATCCGCTGCCGCGGTGGCGGTACCAGAAGCCCATTCCCGGCTCCAGGTAGATGTTAGTGGCAGTGTCACTGGTTTGAAGATCGTACCACTTGTGATTGAAGTGCGGGTCTCCCACATCACCGACTAGGAAGTATTTCTCGTATACTTGGTTGGTCGAGTTCCATATGTAGATGTTATCGCTACTTCCGAAACTGCTACCGCCGACTCCTCCGTTCGTGAAGGATGTATCGTTCAGGGCGATGGAGGCGCTGTAAGGGTAAGAGAGAAGATTGAACCCCGCGGTGATGTGATTAGTAAAATCGTCGTCGTCTACAACGTCGCCTACAACCACGACGGTTTGTGTGTAACTCTGTCGGCTGCGGATCCAGAAACCTTCGCCGGGGAGCATATCGGTATTTGAGGCTACGTCGCTTGTCTGCATATCGTACCACTTGTGTTTGAAATGGGGGTCGGGGACATCTCCGACCAGATAGTATTTGAGATACTGTTGGTTAGTGGGATCCCATTTCAGTATGTCATCGGAATTCCCATAACTCGTACCACCGGTCAACTGGGTGCTGATGACGGAATTGATGTTGGGGTCCTCGGCCTCGAACGGGGTGGCGGTGAGCTTGTATTTCCTGGACTCGTCGAAGGCCTGAAGTTTCTGGAAGCCGACGACGTTGAGGGAATAGACCGCGTCCGTCTGGGCGTGCAGGGTCGCCGGGAAGAGCATCACGCCGCACGCGAGGATCACCACTGAAGCTACCACATGACTGATTTTCATGGATTTCACCCCTCTATGCTGTAAACCTTCTCCTCTTCGCTGCTATCATGGGGTACCATGATAGGAACGAGTTACCTGTTTTTCAATTACATTAGGACTATAAGTCTAAATCGAGTCGAATGTAAAGAACTTTTTTGGGACCAGTTCCGTACTGGTCGCAACCGGTCCTGGATGGGGCTGCGTACAGCGTTTTACCCGTTTTGTGAACATACCGGATGCGGGTGGGGGGCGCGGGTTGGTGACGGGGAGGGGGAATGGGGGGCAATCAGGTGGACGGGGGGGGCGGGGCGGATGCGTGGTTGAATGTGGGAGTGGTAAAGGGGGCGCGGGTCGGGAGTGGAACTTCGGTGCTGCGGGAGGTTTGGCCTTGCGTGGTGGTGTGGGGGAGTATATAACGCAGACTTCCGCAATCGTGGCATGACATGGATCGTATCAGGCGAATTCATACGGGCCTGATGGAGAATGGTATCATCAACGGATGACGGCTAGAGACAAGGGGGCCGGAGTCATTATGAAGCGTAGATTTGTGGTTCTGCTGGCGGCTGGAATACAAGTTGGAATCGTGACGGCGGTATTGGCGGGTGGTTCCGGAGGCAACAAGGGGGAGACGGCGGGATTGCGGGCGCAACTGGAGGAATTGCGCAAGGCCTTTTCGTTTTTCCGCAAGGAGGTGGGGGATCTGAGGGCGGAAAACAAGAAGCTACGCAAGGAGAACGCGGCCCTGAAGAAAGAGAACGCCGCCCTGAAGAAGGCGGCGGGCAAGCGGCGCAGGGTGGCGGCGGTGAAGAGTGCACGCAGCGGACGGCGGGAGGCGGAGCTGGAGGCGCGGGTCGTGGCGCTGGAACGGGAGCTGGCGCGTGAGCGGAGTTTACGGCGGGAGGCCGAGCGCACGGCGGCCGAGCAGGCGGAGAAGATCGGGGCCCTGCGGCGGGCGCTGCGGTCGGCGACGGAAGTCGCGAGGGGGAGTGCGACGGGGCAAAGAGGAGGGGCGGTGGCCAAAAAGGAAGGCGGCGAGGAGGTGGGGCGAAGTGCGACCGCCGCTGATATCGCGAAGTTGATGGACGAGGGGCGGGAACTGCTTGCGCAGAATCGGCCGGATGAAGCGGCAGACAGGTTCCTGATGGTTCTGGAGAGGCGGCCGAACGATAGTGCGGCGCTGTTGGGGATGGGTGCGGCGTACTATGCGGAGGACCGCCTGGACGAGGCGCGGGACTTTCTGTTGAAGATACCGACGTCGGCCGTGGAGCGGGCGCAGGCGCTGGGGCTGGAGGGAATGATTTTGTGGCGGCGCGGGGATACGGAAGCGGCGCTGGCGAAGTTGCAGGAGGCGCTGAAGATCGATGAAGAGGACGCGCAGTTACATAATTACTTTGGTATAGTCCTTCACGCTGCGGGCCGGGACGAGGAGGCGGGCGGCGAGTTTGCGCGGGCGGTCGAACTGGACCCGGAGCATGCGGAAGCGCATTTCAATCTGGCGGTGGTGCTGGCGACATCGGATCCGCCGCAAAAGGAAAAGGCGAAAGAGCATTATGAAACGGCAGTAAAACTCGGGAGTGAACCCAATGAAGCACTGGAGAAGATACTGTATCCGCAGGAGCAGGGCAGTGGAAACTGAATCCGGGGACGGCGCAAGGGGCCGCAGGCGCGCGGCGCGGGCGGCGGGGCTGGGGCTGGCGCTGGTGCTGGCGGGGGCCATGGCGGCCTACGGCGGCTCGATTTTCGAGAAGGGAGGAGCGAGCGGCGCGCAGGAGCTGCAGAGTCGGGCCTATGCGGCGCTGGTGCAGGCCGACCGTGACGCCGAGAGCGGACGCACGGCGGCGGCCGGTGCGGGGTACCAGGAGGCGCTGAAGCTGTATCTTCAGTTGGCGGAGAAGTATCCGGACTGGAAGTCGGACGTTGTTCATTACCGCATGAGCTACTGCCGCGAGCAGATGGCGCGCCTGGAGAGCCAGCCGGTGGCGGCGGGCAAAGCGGTGCGCAAAAGGGCGGCGCCGGCGGGCGCGGCGGCTGCGACCGAAGCGGCGGCGGCCGAGGTGCCGGTTGTGAAACAGAAGGCGGCGGCCAAGCCGGCCAAGCCGGCCAAGGCGGTGAAGAAGGCATCCACGGGGGCGGGCAAGAAGGCGGCGACGGCTTCGAATCTGGAAGTATACCGTAAGAAATACGAGTCGCTGTTGCAGGAAAACAAGTATCTGCGCAAGCGGCTGGGTCAGTTGCAGGAAGCCGCCGAAGGGGCCGGGGATGAGGGATCGGCGCAGCTGCGGCAGCGGATCATGAAGCTGACGCGCGAGAATGCGGATCTCTACGACCGGTTGTCCGAAGCCAACGACCGGCTGCGCGAGGCGCGCGAGGCGCAGGTTTCGAGCGAGGAGTTACAGATGCGGATCGGCGGGTTGCAGAAGCGCAATCGGCAGCTCATGGCGCAGATCCAGGACCTGCAGGAGAAGATGATGGGGATGGAAGAGGATCTGGGTGCGCTGAGTGAGGAACGGGATTCGCTGGAGGATCAGATCGCGCACCTCAAGGAGGAGAAGGCGGCGGCGAAACGGCGGGCGGGCCAGATTGAATCGGTCTGGCGTGAACGGCTCGACAAGGAACAGGCAAACTCGAAGTTGCAGATGAAACAGATCGGGAATCTGCAGACGGCGCTGGCCGAGATGCGGGACCGGATGAGGGCCATGGAGCAGGAAGGTTCGGCGGCGCGGGCGCGGATCGATTCGTTGAGCCGTGAGATTGAGATCCTGCAGGCGCAATTGCGGGCGGCGCAGACCGAAAAGGCCAGGATTCTGAAGGAGAAACAAGCACTTCAGGCCGACTTGGAGAAAGGGATCGCCGATGCCGGCCGCCGGCGGGTGGAAGCGGAGAAGAGGGCGGCGGAACTGGAGCAGCGCATCGTCGGGCTGACGCAGAAGTATTCGGGTGCGCAGGCAAAGATTACGCAGCTCGGGCGGCAGGTGGAGAGCCTGCAGAAGCAGGTGGACGACCTGGCGGCGGAGCGTGACCGCCTGGCGGCGCAGGCGCAGAAGAAGGAGGGGGAATGGCAGGCGAAACTTGAGCGGGCGGAGGCGACCCTGCAGGCACAGAGCAGTGAGGCGGCCAGGCTGGAGGCGCGGGTAAAGAAGTTGGAGGGCGAGCTGAGCACGGCGCGGGCGCGGGCCAAGGACCTGGCGGCGGAGCGCGACAAGTATGCCGCGGAGCGGGAGAAGGCCAGGAGCGAGACGGAAAATCTGAAAGCGCGCGTGGAGGAACTGCGGGCGCGCCTGGACGAGCAGCAGGCGCAGTTCACCGAGTCGCAGCGGCGGGGGGAGAGTCTGCTGGCCGAGAAGGGACGTTTGCGTGCGGAGCTGGACGGGGTCAAGAAGGATTACCTGAAGCTGGCCGAATCGGCTTCGCAGAATGCAAGTCGGATAGCGGCGTTGCAACAGGAGTTGAAGGAGAAGGAGACCGCGCTGGAACAGGCGCGGGCGAAGTATGAGGCGGTTTCGGCGCGGGTGGCGGAGTTGAAGGAAGCCAATGCCGGGTTGCAGGCCCTGCAGTCCCGGCTCGAGGCGGCGCAGAAGGAAGCCACTTCGTTGAAGGCGGAGAAGGAGAAGCTGGCGGCGCAGTTGAGCGCCCTCAACTCCGAGAAGGAACAACTGGCGGGGGTGCGCAAGGGGTTGCAGGAGGAAGTAAACGCGTGCAAGGACGAACTGAGCAAGGTGCGCGGCGAGTTGGCGAAGGTCGAGACGAGGCGCATGGCCCTGGAGAAAAAGGTGAAGGCCATGCAGGCGGATGCCGCGCGCGTGGGGAAGATGCGCCGGCAGATCAAGGATTTGAACAAGATCAAGGAGGATTTGAGTGCGCAGGTGCAGAAGCTGCAGGGCGACAATGCCGAACTGGAGATTCGCCAGGCCCAAGTGAAGGCACGCCTGGAGGAGGCCGAGCAGAAGTTGAAGGATGCGGCGGCGCGTGAAAAGGCGCTGACGGCGTCACGCGCCGAGCTGGAGAAAAAGTCATCTAATCTGGCCGAACAACTGGCGGCAGCGGAGAAAGCGCGGGACGAGCTGAAAGGCAAGCTGGACGGCCTTGAAAAGCGGGCCGGGGCGCTGGAGACCGCGTTGAAGGAAAGCACGCAGAAGAAGGCGCAACTGGAGAAGAAACTGCAGGCGATGCAGGCCAAGCTGGGCACGGTGAATGACCTGAAGGCGAAGATACGTTCGCTGAAGGCTGCCAATGCGGACCTGAAAAAGGAATACGACCAGAAACTCGCGGCGAGCGAGAAGGACAAGGCGGAAGCAGCGGCGAAGGTCCAGCAGTTGGAGAAGGAGACCGCCTCCCTGAAGGAGCGTCTGGCAAAGGCCGAGCGCGCGGCGCAGGAAGCCGAGTTGCGGGCGGCGGCGCTGAAGCGGGCCCACAAGCTCTTGAAGGAGGACATGGAGAAAAAGACGGCGGCGGCGGACGCGGCCCTGGCGGATGCCGTCAAGCAGAAGACGGCGCTGGAACGCAAGGTGTCCGATCTGGAGAAGAAGCTGGTGCCGGTGGGTAAGCTGAAAGGGCGCGTAAAGGATCTTGAGGGACGGAACGTGGCCTTGACGGCGCAGGTCGGCGAGCTGGAGAAACGCACGGCACGCCTGGAGCGGGAGAAGAGCGCCCTGGTGACGGAACTGGCGGCGGCGCGCAAGGGTCTCAAGGGGTGCGGCGCCAAGCTGGCGGCGGCGGGAAAACAGGTTGACGGCTTGCAGAAGGAGAAGAGCACGCTGGAGACCAAGCTGGCGCGTGCGCGGGAAGACCTCAAGCGGGTGGGCTCGCTCAAGGCGCAGGTTGCCGGATTGCGGGCGCTGAGTTCAAAGCTCCAGAAGGAGAAGGCGGACCTGGCGGCCGAGGTGGAGAGCCTGCAGAAGGCGGCCGGCGATGCAGAGCAGGCCCGCGGCAAGGCGGAGGCCGCCCTGGCGGAACTGCGGTCGCGGGTGAAATCGCTGGAAGCCTCATTGGCCGAGGAGAGAAGCCGGAAGGAAGAGGCCGAGAAGGCGCGCGCCGGGCTCGAAGACCAGTTGGCGCGGGCGCAGGAGCAGAACGCGGGGCTCGGCAAGAAGGTCAGCGGGCTGGAAGACGAGGTGGCCCAGCTCGAAAAGAGCCTGGAGGCGGTGCGCGGGACCCTGACCGACACGGTGCGGGAGAAGGGGGCGTTGGAGAAGGAGATTGCCTCCGCGCGTGCGGATCTGGAGAGTATGCGTGAGCTGCGCGGCAGGATTGCGGGATTGCAGAAAGAAAAGAACCGCTTGGAGAAGCGGCTTGCGGCGCTGGAAAAGACGGCGGTTTCGATGGATCGGCGGGTGAAGGAACTTCAGGCGGGCAAGACCGAGGCCGACCGCAGGATTCAGGAACTGCAAGCCGACCTCAGCCAGCGCGACACGGAATTGAAACGGGCGCGCAAGCAGGCGGACGAACTGCAGAAGAAGTTTGCGGCGTCGCGTACGGAACTCGAGAAGAGCAAGAGCCGGACGGCGGCGATGCAAAAAGAGGTCGGCGAGTTGAAAACGCAGCTCGACAAGGCGCAGGCGCGCCTGAAACATGAGGCCACGCTCAACGAACAGCTACGTGCCCAGATAGCCTCGTTGGAGGATCAGCTCAAGCAGGCGACGGAGGTGCTCGAGAATCTGGCGGGATATTGATCCCGTGTTGAAGAAGGGCGCGTGGAGTTTCGTTGATTGGTGGGAGGGAGGGGGCTACCTTAGGTGAATTGCGGGGGGAGACTTTGGTACAGAGTGAAAGAATAAGGATGAAAGAGATGGAGACCGTCGAAATGAGACATGGAGAACTGAACACTGGGAGATGGAGCAGAGGGATGGGCCGCACCGCCGGCCTGCTGATCATCGGGATGATAGTGGCCGGGGGCTGGACGTGCCGGGCGGCCAGCGGGGGGGATCTGGACAAGGCGGCGGCGGCCGCGGCGGGAAGGTTGAAGGAATTACGGACGGCGCTGGATGCGGCGCGGCGCGAGAACGAGTCGTTGCGGGCTAAGAATGATGAGCTTGCGGGGAAAGTGGCCGAGTTGCAGAAAAAGATAGCGCGCACGGAGAAGGAACGCCGCCAGGCGGTTGCGGCGGCCGCTGCGAGTGCCACCGAGCGCCGTGGAAAGATCGCCGCGGCCGCGCGGGAAGCCAGGAAGAAGCTGGATCAACTGCGCGGGCAGCTTGATGGTGCGCGCGCGCAGGTATCCGAACTCGAGCGTGAGAACAGCGCCTTGAAGGAACAGGTGAAGTCCCTGAGGAAGGAATGTTCCAAGGGGGAGAAGGACCTGGCGGCACTGGAAAAAGAGAAGGCGGGGATCGAAAACCGTCTGGCGGCGGTGCAGGAGCGGATTGAAAAGCTCGAGCCGTTGGCGGGACGGGTGCGTGATCTCGAAAGGGAACGGGACGGATACCTGGCAGATAACAAGAAACTTCAGGAAGCGGTGCAGGCACTGGAGGCTAAGTGTGAGCGGCTGGGCGCAGCCGCGGATGAGGCCGGAGCCGAAGCCGGAAAGCTGGCGGGACAACTGGATCAGGTTGCCGATGAATTGCAAAGGTGCAAGAAGGCCAAGGCGGACGTGGAGGCAAAACTGGCTGCTGCGGAAGAGAAGGTGGCGGCGGCGCGCAAGCTCAGGGCGGATTTGAAGCGCCTGCGGGCTGAGAAGCAGGGGCTGGAACGCGATCTGGCGAAAGCCGGCAAGGAGCAGGAAGAGGCGCGGGAGGCGTTGACTGCGTGCCGGACGCGCCTGGCCAAGGCGGAGGCGGCGGGGGACGAGGTGCGCGCGCGCCTGAAAGCCGCGCTGGATGATCTCAAGCGGCTTGGTGCGCAGAAAGAGGACCTGGAAGGACGTCTGCAGGCGGTGGAAAAGGAATTGGCGGACACCAAGCAGGTTGTGGCTGCGAAATCCGCCGAGCTCGATCAGTGTGCAGGTGAGAAGGCCGCCCTTGCACGGGATTTGCAGGCGGCGCAGAAGAAAGCGGAGACGGCGGGGACACGGCTGGCTGCTCTGGAGAAGCAGGTGGCGGAGATGAAGGAACTGCGTGCGCGCCTGGAGGCGGAGATGCGCGCCCGGAGCGAGATCGAGAAGGCTCTCGAACGCGACGAGAAGGAATTGAAAGCGCAGCAGGATCTTAAGCAGGCGAATGCGCGGTTGCGGAGGGAGAAGAGCGCATTGCTGGAAGGTAGAAAGGATTTGGAGAAGCGTCTGGAAGAAGCGCAACGGAAGCGGGCGGAGGTGGAGAAGGAAAAGACGGCCGCCGCGGAGAGAGAGACCGAGTTGCAAAAGAAGGCGGCGCAACTGGAGGATGAGCTGGCGGCGGCCAAGAAGGACCTGGCCGAGCGGCAGACGCGACTGGCGCAAATGGAGGTCCGGCTGAAGAAGAATGCATCCCGCCTCGAGGAATTGTCGTCGGTGAAGCAACAGTTGGCGGCGATGCGGAAAAAGAACGCCGAGATGGAGAAGGAACTGGCGAAGATAGGCCGGGAGAGGGATCGTCTTGCCGGTGAGCTGGCGAAGGTTCGTTCGGAGTCTAGCGGGACTCAGGTGAAGCTGAAGGATACGTCCGCGAAGCTGGCAGCTGTGCGCGGTGATCTTGATGCGCTGCGCAAGAAGATGAGCGTGCTGGAGAAGGAGAAGAACAGCCTGGCGGCACGTGTGACTGATCTCGAGAAGGAGAAGAGCGAACTGAGCGCGAAGCTCAAGAGCGCGGAGGCCCGGGCCGCGGATGCAGGCCGGCGTCTGGAAGCCCTCGAGCGCGAAAAGTCCGCGGAAGACAAGCGTCTGGCCGAATTGGAGAAGCAGGCAGATGCTGCGAAGGATCTCAAGGCGCGTCTGGCACAGCTCGAGAAGTCGGCGGAAGAACTCAAGAACTGCCGCGAGAAACTCGCAGCCGACCGGCAACGGCTGGCCGAGCTGGAACGGGGGATCAAGGAGGTACGGGCCGAGAGAAGGAAGCTGCAGGCGCGGTTGGAGAAGACGGCTGCAGCGCGGAAAGATGCTGAAGAACGCGCCGGCAAGGCCGAGAGCGGACAGGCGGCCGCTGAGGCGAAGATCGCCGAACTGCAGGAAAAGCTGCGGCAGATGACGTCCGAGCGTGACGAATTGCGCGGCAGTATCAGGGCGATGCGTCGTGACGTGGCGCATGCCCGTGATTTCAAGGCAAGGGTCAAGGAACTCGAAGACGAGTTGAAGGGCCTCTCCGAGAAGGTGGAATCCGCACGCGATCAGAAAAAGAGAATCGAGGAACTCGAGGGGAAGGTCCGGAGCCTGGAATCGCAGGTGGTTGAATGGCGGGGACGTTACCAGGATGTCAGTTCCAAGGCTGATGAGTGTGAGAGCAACTATCGTGCGTTGCGGGATAAGGTGACCGCCTTGCGTGCCGAGCGTGATGAATGCTCGGCCAATATGGATGCGGCCGAGGCGAAGATCCTTGAGTTGCGGAAGGCGTTGCAGGAGCGGCAGGACGAGCTGGACAGGAGCAGGCAGGCCGCCGAGGAATTGGACGCAAGGGTGGCCCTGCTCGAGAAACAGGCTGCGGAAGCCGGGCGCCTGGCGCAGCGGGTGGAGGAATTGAACAGCGAGCTGAACGAGCTCTCGCGGGACCTGGAGGGTGCTATCGGCGCCAAGCAGCGTGCGGAGGCTGCTGAGAAACAGGTCGCCGAACTGCGGCACCAGATTGCGGAGATGAGCCGGCAGATGAGCGACATAGAAGATGCCAGGGACGCCGCCGTGGCGCGCGCGAAGGCGCTTGATCGTCAACTGGCGGCGGCTGAGAAGCGGGCGCAGAAGCAGGAAGAGATCAAGGATTCCATCCAGGTTTTGCAGAAGGAGGCGCAACGCCTGGGACGCTCATTGCGTAGAATCGAATTGGCGCAGCAGGGGCTGGATGAGGAATCGGCCCGTGAATTCCGAGCCAAGATCAGGGCCTTGAGCGACAAGCTCAAGGGGTTGGCGAGCGATTTGGAATCGATCAGCAAGGGGGGCGCCGCTGAGGAATGAGTGATTGTCGTGAGGCGGGCGGTCTCCGTGACGGGGGCCGCCCGCCTTTTTTGGATGCCGATAGGGAGGCGGTCCGGTGTTGGTCGCAAGGCTGGGATTAGTGGACGCCCGTACCGCCCTGGCGGTGGAGAGTGTTTTTTGCGGGCGGGTAGGGGCGACGGGCGAAAGGACCCTGCTGCTCTGGCGGAGTCGGCCGGCGGTGGTGATCGGTCGGCACCAGAATCCGTGGCTGGAATGCCGCACGGATCTCCTGGCGGGGCTCGGCACGGACATGGTGCGGCGGCGTTCGGGAGGCGGGGCGGTGTATCACGATGAGGGGAACCTGAACTTTTCACTGATCAGCCGCCGCGAGGAACATGATCCGGCGGCCGGACGCAGGCTGCTGCGGGATGCGCTGGGGAGACTGGGGGTCGAATCGGAGTGGGATGGAAGGGGTGGATTACTGGTCGCCGGGCGCAAGGTTTCCGGAAGCGCCTTTCGCCTGACGCGTGAAATCGGTGTTCATCACGGTACGTGCCTTGTGAAGGCGGACTTGAACGAAATGGAGCGCCTGCTGCAGGGTGCCCTGAGTGGGATCGATACCAGAGCGGTTCGTTCCCATTCGACGCCGACGATGAACCTTGTGGAGGCGGTGCGCGGGATTTCCACGGCCGATGTCGAGGAAGCCTTTATTGCGGAGTTCGGCGGGTGGTCGGACAGTGCGGTGGAAGAGGCTGATTTGCCGGGTGATGATGAGTTGGAGGATGAAAGGCGGCGCCTGCAGGACTGGGACTGGATCTACGGGGGGTCGCCCCCGTTCCAGATCGGGGTGAAGAGGACTGATGGAAGCGGGTTCGTACTGAAGGTGAAGGCCGGGCGGGTGGCGGAGGTTTCGATCTTCAGACGGGGGGCCGCCCGGGAGGAACAATTGGCCTGGTTGCAGGGTGTCAGGTTTACGAGGCGGGAACTGTCGGCCCGCCTTGCGGCGGAAGGCGGGGAGGCGGAGGGCGCCGAAAGTCTGCGGGAATGGCTCGACGCGCACGCATGGTGAATGCGGAAGAGGATCGGGCTCGAGAAGGGATCCGCGGGGTTGCGTCTCAGCGCGAAGCGCGCCTTGATGTTGTACCCTTTTTATCGAGCCGAAACGCGTGGGGAAGGAGTTCGCGGAGGGTCAGCAGGCGCGGGTCGGCAAGATCCTTCCGCGCGGCGACTGCGACGATCATGCCGGGAAGCGCGAATTCCGCCAGGAATTGGCGGCAGGCTCCGCAGGGGAAGGGCGGGGTGGTGCCGTCGGAGACGATCGCGACGGCACGGAATTCACGCTGCCCGTCGGCGACAGCCTTCACCGCGGCGACGCGTTCGGCGCATATGGTCAGGCCGTAGGAGACATTTTCGACATTGCAACCGGTGTAAATCTTCTGATTGGAAGCGAGCAGGGCCGCACCGACGCGGAATCGGGAATAAGGGGCATAGGCGTCGGCCATGGCCTCTGCCGCAGCCTGCAGCAGGCGGCTGACCATTCGGATATTTCTATTTTTCTTCACGGCAAACAGCTTCCCAGAACGCACGAATCAGGGTTTGCATCGTCGGCATGGCCTTGGTGGCCGTGCCGGTGACTTCCTCGTGAGAAAGAGGCGTGGATGCGACGCCGGCCGCGTAATTCGTTATGCACGATATCGCGGCAATACGCATTCCCGATGCATTGGCGAGGATTGCTTCAGGGACGGTGGACATGCCGACTGCGTCGGCACCGAGTTTTTGGAAGGCCCTGATCTCGGCCGGAGTTTCGTAGGACGGGCCGGAAGAGGCGAGATAGACGCCGCGTGCGAGGGGGATCGCGTGGCGCTGTGCTGCGTCGGCGAGGAGATCAAGCAGGCGGGGATCGTAGACCTTGCTTTGATCCGGAAACTGCGGGCCCCAGACCTGCGAGTGCGGGCCGGTGAGTGGATTGGCGCCGATGAGATTGATATGATCCTCGATGGCCATGAGAGAACCGGGCTTCAGTTCCGGGCGGATGCCGCCGGCGGCGTTGGTCAACATCAGGATTGAGGCGCCGAGTTTCTTGAGAATGAAGACGGGTACGGCAATCGGTGTCCAGCCGGCGCCTTCGTACCAGTGGCGGCGTCCCTGGAAGACCATGATCGTGGATGATCCGATGCGGGCGAGTTGCAAGACGCCGCGATGTCCTTCGACTCCGGTGGCGCCGAACCCGGGAATTTCGGAGTAAGGGAGCGAGTCGAACGGCTCCAGGGCATCCGCCACCGGACCCCATCCGGAACCGAGTACAACCCCCCCTTTGACTTCAGCGAGATCCGGCCACTTCGTCTGTACGGTGGCGGCGGCCTGGTTGAGAAGCTCGATATTCACCGTGTCTCCTTTTCCGGCAGGATCATTTCATGAATCAGCTGAGGGGCCGTCGGGGGTTCGTCCTGAATCTGAAAGGCGTCATTAAGGACCTTTTCGGCTTCGGCCAGCCGTTGTTCATCGTTGGCGTGAATCGTGAGAAGCGCTTCGCCCTTTTCAACGTATTCGCCGACCTTGCGCAGATCGGTTACCCCCACGGCGGGGTCCACCGAGTCTTCCACGCTGGTGCGGCCGGCGCCGAGGAGCAGGCAGGCCCGGCCGATCGATTCGGCGTCGGCGAGGGCGATGTATCCGGCGCGTGGTGCCGGGAAGGCACGGACGATCCGCGCGGTGGGGAGCCGTGAGGGGTCATCCACGACCGCCGGGTCTCCGCCGTGGAGTGTTACCATGGTGCGGAATTTTTCGAGGGCCTGGCCGGAATCGAGTTTTTCGCGCAGGAGGCGCAGGGCCGAGACGTTGTCGCTGGCTTTGCCTCCCAGGAGGAGCATGCGGGCGGCGACGGCCATGGTGACTTCCATGAGGTCTTCCGGTCCGCTTCCGGAGAGGGCCGCGACGGCCTCGCTGACCTCGACGGCATTGCCGGCGGAACGTCCCAGGGGCTGATTCATATCGGTTATGAAGGCGGCCATGCCCTTGCCCATGCGGGAACCGACTTGGACCATGTTGCGGGCGAGCTCCTGGGCGTCGGAAATGGTTTTCATGAAAGCGCCCTTGCCGACTTTCACGTCCAGGACAAGGGCATCAATACCGGCGGCGAGTTTTTTACTCATGATGCTGGCCGTGATGAGAGGGATGGATGCGACGGTTCCGGTCACGTCACGCAGGGCATACAATTTCTTGTCTGCGGGTGCGAGCTGGCCGGTCTGGCCGGTAATCGAACAACCGCATTTCTG
>JAOZMZ010000044.1 GCA_029934055.1 Kiritimatiellia bacterium | reverse complement strand
CGTTGCGCCGGCGGGCGAGAGTTTCCAGGCCGGAGGTGAGGCGGTTGACGACCTGGTTTTTCCAGGCGCGCAGTTCCTCGACGGAGATGCGGGGCGGTTGGAAGTGGAGGCCGTAATCGGCGGCCCGGCGGGTGGCGGTGACGAGATGGGCGGCGTGGATCAGCGTTTTGGAAGGGATGCAGCCGAAGCGCAGGCAGGTTCCTCCGAGGGTGGGGGCGGGGTCGATGATGGTGACCTGCATTCCGAGATCCGCGGCGAGGAAGGCGGCCGGGTAGCCGGCGGGGCCGGCACCGATGACGGCGATACTCCCGGGGCTGTTGTTTTCCGGTGTCACGGTGTTCTCCGCAGGTTGCATGTTCATGGTCAGCCGATGGCGATCATTTTTTCGAGGGCGAGGCGGGCGGGGTCGGCGATGGGTTGGGGGACCTGGATCTCGTATTGTTCCCGGCGCAGTGCTTCGAGGGTGTCCTCGAGGGTGATTTCGTTCATGTGGGGGCAGCGCAGGCTGCAGATGCGGATCATTTCGCGGTCGGGGTGGGCGGCGAGGACGTTGTCTGCCATGGCGCACTCGGTAAGGAGGAGGAAGCGGCGGGCGGGGGAGGAATCCACGTAGCGGATCATGGCGTTGGTGCCGCCGGAGAAATCGGAGGCGGCGACGACTTCCGGGGGACACTCGGGATGAGCGAGGACGGCGACGTCGGGAAACTGGCGCCGGGCGTTTTCGATGTCGGAAGTGGTAAAGCGTTCGTGGACTTCGCATTTGCCGTGCCAGCCGATGATGATGCCGTTGGGGCTTTCGGGCAGATGGTCGGGGAGACGCCCGTCGCGGTCGAGGTAGACGATGCGGCGGCCGGTCTCGGCGGCGATGTTGGCGGCGAGGAAGGCGTCGGGGAGCAGAAAGACGCGGGGTGCATGCAGGCTTTCGACCACGGCGGCGGCGTTGCCGGAAGTGCAGCAGACGTCGGAGAGGGCCTTTACATCGGCGTAGGTATTGACGTAAGTGATCACGGGGATATCGGGGTAGCGCCGGCGGAGGGCGCGCAGGTCGTCGGCGGAGATGCTTTCGGCGAGCGAGCAGCCGGCGCGGGGTGAAGGGAGGAGCACCTTGCTGGCGGGGGAGAGGATTTTGGCGGTTTCGGCCATGAAGCGCACGCCGCAGAAGACGATGATGGGTTTACCGGCGGCGGCGGCGCGGCGGCTGAGATCGAGGGAATCGCCGCAGTAATCGGGTATGGAATAGAACAGGGCCGGTTCCATGTAATTGTGGGCGAGGATGAGGGCGTTTTTTTCCTTCTTGAGCTTGAGGATTTCGGCGGCGATTTCGGCCTTGAGACGCAGCTCGGCGTCGGGTACGACCTTATCGAGGCGTTTTTTCATCTGCTGGTAGAGGCGTTGCGTATGCTGGTTCATGGTGCTTCTCCGGTAAATTCCAAGCCTAACCTAACGCATGGAGGGGTTGATGCAAATTATTTTGGGGGGTTCGGGGGGGGGGGGGTGGTGCCGGAGGTGGGATTTGAACCCACACCCTGTTGCCAGGACCGGATTTTGAGTCCGGCGCGTCTGCCGTTCCGCCACTCCGGCACTTGAGATGGTCTGGTTTGTGCCGCCAATTTATAATGATGGTGGGGTTTCGGGCAACAGTTTATCGGTGGGGGATGGGCGGAAAGGGTTCCGGCGGTGGCGGGTTTGGCGCAGCGGGCGTTGAAAAAACTATGGTCATCGGCGGGCATGTCTGGGACACTCGCGGTAAGACATGCCTGAGAGGCGCGGAGTGAATGTGGAGAGAAGAGATGTTTGACGGTTTCAGCAGGGGGGTGTGCATTCTGGGGGTGTTGATCTGGCTGGCGGGGGCGGGGGCCGCGCGGGCGGTGGAAGAAGATTCCGCCGCGGTGGTGATGGGGATACCAGTGGGGGAGCGGATCGTCTCGCGGCTTTATTGGGGTGCGATCCCGGTGGGGCGTTCACGGGCGGAGACGCGCTGGGTGAGGCTGAAGGGGCGCAGGCTGTTGGGGATCCGGGTGCGTACGCGGACCAACGGGATCGTCAAGCGAATATATCCGGTGGATGACATAATCGAGACGATTGTTGATCCGGAGACGTTTCTGCCGGTGCGCTTCGAGAAGAAATTGAGTGAGGGGCGGTATCGCTGCCACGAGGTGACGGTTTTCGATCATGAGCACGGGGTGGCCAGGTGGCAGTCGCTGCGCAGCGGGCGGCGGAAGGAATACAGTATCCGCAAGGACACGCGGGACCTGCTGAGTTTCATGTACTACCTGCGGACGCGGGATTTCGAGGTGGGTCGCAGCGAGAGATTCGAGGTCATGGCGGACGAGAAGCTGTACGAGTTGAGTCTGGACGTCGAGCGCAGCGAGCGGGTGAGGACGCTTGACGGGAAGCGGCGGAGGTGTATGAAGATTGAGCCGCATGCGTCTTTCCGCGGCATATTCGTACACAAGGGGCGCATGTGGGTATGGGTGACGCAGAGCAAGCCGCATCTGCTGGCGCGCATGGCGGTGCGCGTCCCGGTGGCGAGCGTGAAGATGATTCTGGAGAAGGTCACGCGGGTACCGCAAGAAGAGGCCGTGCGGATGGCGGCGGAATGAGGAGTTCGAAAAGTGACGTTGAGCAGGGAACAGGCGCGTGAGCTGGTGGAAAATTTCGGCGGGCGGGCGATTCTGGTCGTAGGTGACCTGATGCTGGACCGTTACATATACGGGGAGGTGGATCGCATCTCTCCGGAGGCGCCCGTGCCGGTGGTACGGGTACGGCGGGAGGAGGATGTGCCCGGAGGGGCCAGCAACGTGGCCTGGAATATAGTCGCCCTGGGGGGACGGGCGGCGGTGAGCGGCGTATTGGGGGAGGACGCCCCCGGCGAGGCGCTGCGCGCCCTCTTGCGGGACGGGGGGGTGGACATCGGAGGGGTCGTCTCGAGTGCGGGGCGGGGGACGACGGTCAAGACGCGGATCATCGGCGAGCACCAGCAGGTCGTGCGGGTGGACTGGGATGCTGAAGGGGCGCTGGAGGAAGACCTGCGCGGGCGCCTGGCGGAGGCGGCCGCGGCGGCGGTGGCGGATTGCCACGGGGTGATCATCGAGGACTACGGCAAGGGCGTGGTTTGCCGCGAGGTGGTCGCGGCGGTGCTGGCGGCGGCGCGGCGGGCTGGGGTTCCGGTGGGGCTGGATCCCAAGGAGAGCCACGAGTTGGACCTGGAGGGCGGGGTGACGGTGGCGACGCCGAACAGGCGCGAGGTTTTCGTGGCGGCGGGGATGTACTGGGACGGCCGCCGGCGCGGTGGGCATCCTTTGGAGGATGATTTTCTGATGGAGGCGGTGCGCCGGGTGGCCGAGAAGTGGCGACCCGAGATGTTGCTGGTGACGTTGGGACCGGACGGAATGTTGCTGGTGGAGCGCGGCGGCGGGACGCGTCACATTCCCACGCGGGCGCGGGAGGTCTACGATGTGAGTGGGGCGGGCGATACGGTGATCGCGACCAGTCTGCTGGCGTTGGCCGCGGGCGCCGGTCACGTGGCGGCGGCCGAGCTGGCGAATCATGCGGCCGGAGTGGTGGTGGGGAAGATGGGGACTTCTCCATGCACACGGGAAGAATTATTGGAGAGCCTTTCCGATGGTTGGCCGGGATAAGGGCAGGAGGGGGCCGAGGGTGGTCGGTGTGATTCCGGCGCGGTGGGGTTCGACGCGTTTCCCGGGGAAGAGTCTGGCGCTGGTGGCTGGGATTCCGCTGGTGGTGCGGGTATACCGGCGGGCGCAACGGGCGCGGCGGCTGGAGGCGCTGGTAGTCGCCACCGACGATGAGCGGATCCGCCGGGCGGTGGAAGAGGGCGGGGGGCGGGCGGTGATGACCTCCGGCGGGCATCCTTCAGGGACCGACCGGGTCCATGAGGCGAGCGGCCTTCTGGGGAGTGGGGTGGAGATCGTGGTGAATATTCAGGGAGACGAGCCGCTGGTAGACCCGGCGCTGATCGATGCGGTGGTGGAAAAGCTGGAGGCTGAGCCCGAATGGGACATGGCCACGGCGGCGGCGCCGATCGGGGAACGGGAGGAGGCGACGCGGCGGGACGTGGTGAAAGTTGTAATGGACGCGCGTGGCGGGGCCATGTATTTTTCGCGGGCGGTGATACCCTGGCGGCGGGAAGACGTTCCGCCGGAGCGCCGGAACGCCGGCGCATACTGGCGGCACATCGGCCTGTACGCCTATCGGCGCGGATTTCTGGATCGCCTGGTGTCCACGCCGCCGTGCATGTTGGAAGAGATGGAAAAGCTGGAACAGTTGCGCGCATTATATATCGGCGGAAGGATCGGCGTGGTGTGCACGCGGCGGGCGGGTCCCGGGGTGGACCGGCCCGAAGACGTGCGGGTGGTGGAAGAGCTGATCGCGCGGGGGGATGGAGAAGACTGATGGAACGGACGGTCAAGGTGGGCGGAGTGAGTATCGGCAGGCGTCACCCGCTGGTTCTCATCGCCGGCCCGTGCGTGATCGAAGGGCGGCGTTCGTGCCTGGAGCTTGCGGGGCGCCTGGCGCGGCTGGCGCGGCGTGACGGGATTCCGCTGATATTCAAGGCCTCGTACGACAAGGCCAACCGTACTTCGCATGAATCTTACCGCGGGCCGGGACTGGTGCGGGGTCTGGAGATTCTGGCGGAGGTCAAGGAGCGCTACGGGTTGCCGTTGCTGGTGGACGTCCACAGCGAGCACGAAGTGGCGCCGGCGGCGCAGGTGGCGGATATTCTCCAGTTGCCGGCTTTTTTGTGCCGGCAGACCGACCTGGTGCTGGCGCTGGGGGAATCCGGACGGGTGGTCAACATCAAGAAAGGGCAGTTCCTGGCGCCGGACGATGTGCGGCACATCGTCGCCAAGGTGGAGAGCACCGGCAATCGCCGCATTCTGCTGACGGAACGCGGGACGAGTTTCGGCTATCACGATTTGGTTGCGGATATGCGCAGCCTGGCGATAATGCGTGAGAGCGGGTATCCGGTGGTGTTCGACGCCACCCACAGCGTGCAGCGCCCGGGGGGTGCGCAGGGCCGTTCGGGTGGCGAGAGGCGGTTTGCGCCGCTGCTGGCGCGGGCGGCGGTGGCGGCGGGATGCGACGCGGTGTTCCTGGAGACGCACCTGCGCCCGGAGGAGGCCCTTTCGGATGCGGCCACGCAGCTGAGGTTTGCGGATCTGGCGGGGTTGTGGAAGATTCTGGTGCAGATCGACGAGGCCGCGGGACGGCGCCTGCGGCGGCCGGGAAAGTGAGAGGCGGCAGGGAATGCCTATGGAAGAGCAGAGAATCGAAGAACTGGCGGCGCGGATGGAGCTCCTGGTTTTCGACGTTGACGGGGTGCTGACTCCCGGTGGGATCATTTACGGTCCGGGCGGGGAATGGAAGGTTTTCAACGTGCGGGACGGGCACGGCTTTCACCTGGCGCGGCGCGCCGGGCTGAAGACCGCACTGATGAGCGGAAGGAGTTCGGAGCTGGTGGCACGTCGCGGGCGCGAGACGGGTGTCTCGGTGGTATTGCAGGGCATACGTGAGAAGGGGGCCGCCTTGGAGGGGCTGTGCGGGCGGTTGGGTATCGAGATGGAAAGGACGCTTTACGTCGGCGACGACCTGGTTGACCTTCCGGCGATGCGGCGCGCGGGGTTGGCGGTTGCGGTCAAGGACGCGGTCGCGGAAGTGCGTTCGGCGGCGGCGTGGATAACGCCGCATGCCGGTGGAATGGGTGCGGCGCGGGACGTGATCGAGATGGTATTGAAGGCGCGGGGCGTATGGGATGAACTGACGGCAAGATATCAGCGGCAAGAGGGTCGAGAATGAAAAAGAGCTGTTTGTTGTTTCTGGTGATGTTTTTTCTGGGTATGAGCGGCGTGTTGCGCGGGGAAGAGGAAGCGCAGACGCTGTCGGGGTTCAGCGTGCCGGAATACGACAAGAACGGGAAGATGACCTCGCAGCTTTTCGGTGACCTGGCGGAGGTCCTGCCGGACGGGCGGGTCAAGATCACCAATCTCAAGATTGAATTTTATGACAAGGACGGCGGCGTGGTCATGCGGGTCACATCGCCGCACTGCGTTTTCTACCGCCGCAGCAGAAAAGTGACTTCCAACTCGAGCGTACGGATTGCACGCAGCAACATGATCGTTACCGGCGAGGGCTTTGAATGGGATTCAAAGGACCAACGCTTGAAGATATTCAGCAATTCCAAGCTGGTGTTGAAGAATGTGCGCGAACACATTCAAACCGGAGACAAACCATGAGAAGGGCATTCTTGATTTCGGCGGGAGCGTTACTGGCGTGGAGAATGGCCGTGGGGGCGGACGGGAACGCCGCGGGGGGTGCCTCGGCGTCGCTGGAGATATCCGGGCAGGTGACGGTGGTGACCTCGGAGCGGCTGACGTTCGACTACGCCAAGAAATATGCGCTTTTCGAGGGTGACGTAGTCGTCACCGATCCGCAGATGAAGCTCATGGCCGACAGTCTCGAAGTGCGTTTCGACGAAGCCGGTCAGGTGCAGCTTATTTCAGCGACGGGGCACGTGGTCATTGAACAGGAGGACAAGCGGGCGACGGCGGGGAGGGCCTCCTACGAGGTCACCGACGGCCGGATTTTGTTGGAGGATAACCCGCGGGTGGTGCGTGGCAGAGACATGCTCGAGGGAGATCGGATCATCTTCTGGCGTGACAAGAACAAAATGATTTGCGAGCCGAATGCCCGTTTGGTAATCTACCCGCAGAAGGGTGGTATGCGGGACAGAATACTCGGAGAATAGGCGCGTGGAAGTGGATTCCCACCTTGTAAGAACTGAGAAACTCGTCAAGACATATCGTGGCCGGAGGGTGGTTGACGGCGTTGAGCTGACTGTAAAGCGCGGCGAGATCGTGGGTCTGCTGGGTCCCAACGGGGCCGGGAAGACGACGAGTTTTTACATGATAGTGGGGCTGACGCGGCCGTCCGGGGGGCGCGTGTATTTTCAGGGGCGGGATGTGACTTTCATGCCGATGCACCGTCGTTCCCGGATGGGGATGGGATATCTTTCGCAGGAACCTTCGGTTTTCCGCCGGATGACTGTTGAGGAGAACGTGATGGCGATCCTGGAGACGCTGCCGCTGAGTGCGGCCGAGCGCCGGGAGCGTTTGAGTTTTCTGCTGGACGAGCTGCACATTGCATACCTGGCCAAGCAGCGGGCGTACACGTTGAGCGGGGGGGAGCGGCGGCGCCTGGAAATCACGCGCGCGCTGGTGACGAGTCCTTCCTTGATCTTACTTGACGAACCGTTCAGCGGAGTTGATCCGTTGGCTGTCTATGATGTACAGCAGATCATCCGGGAGCTGAAGGATCGCGGCCTCGGCATCCTGATAACCGATCACAACGTACGCGAGACGCTTTCGGTGGTGGACCGGGCCTATCTGATAAGTGAGGGCAAGGTATTGCGGGAAGGGACGAGTTCTTTTTTGATCAACGACAAGATGAGCAGGGAATTGTATTTGGGTCCGCGGTTCAGCATGTGAAGGAGGGATTGTCGTGCAGATCAGCATAACGGGCAGGCACGTGGAGATTACCGACGGGATACGGGATCATGTTCATGGCAGAATCCAGCGGGAGCTCGACGATTTTCCGCGGGTCAACGATGTGCACGTGATTCTGATGCTGGAGAAGTACCGTCACATCGCCGAGATCGTTTTGCAGGCCCCGCCGCACATCCGCGTGGAGGCCCGCGAGGATTCGACCGACATGTACTATTCGATAGACCGGGCAGTGGAGAAGGCCGCCCGCCAGTTGCGGCGGCAGTACGACAGGATTCACGATCACAAGGCGCGCGACGGGGAAGGGGGATGAGGGGCCGCCTGCGGAGGACATCCGTCGGGCCGGGAAGCACGCGCCGGGGTGTCCAAGCGCGATGTGATCGGGCTTTTTGGAGATGTGAACCTTGCCGTGAAGGCCCGTTCGGGAGGCGGGAGGGCCCTGACGGGTGGGGGCATGGCGGCCGGGGATCTGCGGCGCCGTTTTTGAGTACGGAGTCGTACAGCGGATGCCGGCTTCCATTGCGGGCGGGAGTGCGCTATACTTGACTACGCTCGTAGTGTGCGGCCGACAGGTCGGACCTTTAGAGGGCACGCCGGAGATCGGAGGTTGGATATGAGGCCGGTGACGGTAAGAGACTTTATTGAAGCGGGAGGATCCATGCTTTCGCTGACGGTGGCGGCCGGAGGCGAGCATGTGGATCGGCACATTCCCGAGGAGGCGTTGAATCGGCCCGGGCTGGCGCTGGCGGGGTTTTTTCAGTATTTCGCGAATCGCCGCATACAGGTGATCGGCCTGGCGGAGGGCGCCTACCTGAAGAGCCTGACGCCGCAGGAGCGGGAAAAGCGGTTGCAGGCGGTATGCGCACGGCACATTCCGTGTTTCGTGATTACGCGCAACCGGCATGCCTTTCCGGAGCTGCTGCGGGCGGCCAAGGCGCATCGCATACCGGTTCTGCGCAGTCCGATGATCACGAGTCGTTTCATCAACGCGGCGACGATCATCATGGAGAACCTGGTGGCACCCCGCCAGCGGGTTCAGGGCAGCATGGTGGACATCATGGGGATCGGCGTATTGATAGAAGGTGCGCCGGGCATCGGCAAGAGTGAGACCGCCTTGGCCATGGTGGAGAGGGGTCACAGCCTGGTGGCGGACGACGTTACGGAATTGCGCAAGGACAGTTCAGGGGTGATCATGGGTTCGGCGCCGGAGATAACGCGCTATCACATGGAGATCCGCGGGTTGGGGATTATCCACGTGCCGAGTCTCTTCGGGGTGGCCTCCATACGGCGGGAGATGCGGTTGGACCTGATCGTGCGGCTGCATCCCGTCGGCGACGGGGATGAGGATGATGACCGCACCGGGCTGCAACCGGGGACGCGGGATGTGATGGGGGTGGAGATACCTCTGATCTCGCTGCCGGTTGCGCCGGGCCGGGACATGGCCCATGTCATAGAGGTGGCGGCCCTGAACCAGAAATTGAAGTTCCTGGGCCATGATGCGGCCAAGGAGTTGGACGCCAAATTGATCGCGGTATTGACGGAGAAGGGGGGATGAAGGAAGCGGCGCTGATGGGCGGTAACGGAGTCAAGAACAGCACGGTGCTGACGCGCAAGATGAAGATCATGAACAAGGTCGGTATTCATGCGCGGCCGGCGGCGCTCTTCGTCAAGACTGCGAGCCGCTTCAAGTCCGATATCACCGTGGAGAAAGACGGCATGCGGGTATCCGGGAAGAGCATCATGGGTCTTATGACGATTGAAGGATATCATGGTTCGGTGTTGACGGTGACTGCCGAGGGGGAGGATGCCGCCGAGGCCCTGGACGCCCTTGAAAAGTTGGTGAAGGACAAGTTCTACGAGGAGTGAGAGAGTGGCGCAGAGTGAATCCAGTTCCCCGAAGAAGGAAGTGATCCTGCGCGGTGTAGGAGCCTCTCCGGGCGTGGCGGTGGGCCCGGCGCTCTTGATGGCGGTGGATGAGAAGTGTTTTGTCGAGCGGGAGATCAGTGCGGATGAAGTTGCCGGGGAGATAGCGCGTTTTGAAGAAGCGCTCATAAAGACGCGCCGCCAGTTGCATGAGATTCAGGAGAGGGTGAGTTCCGCGATCGGACAGAGCAGCGCGAGTATTTTCGATGCGCATTTGCTTGTGGTGGACGATCGTTCATTCGTGGAAGAAGTGATCCGTGGTCTGGAAGAGGAGCACCGGAACGTCGAGGCTGTGCTTTACGGTGTCGCGGAAAGATATGCGCGGGCGTTGAGCCAGGTGGACGACGACTATCTGCGGGAACGGGCTGCAGACGTGCGCGATGTCGCCCGGCGGATCGTGCGTAATCTGGCGGGGGTGAGTCCGGGCGGGCTGGATGCGGTGGAGAAACCCTGCGTGGTGATTGCACACGACCTGGCGCCTTCGGACACGGCGACGATGAGTAAGGATAAGGTGGTGGGTCTGGCGACGGACCTGGGCAGCCGTACTTCCCACACCGCGATCATGGCGCGCGCGCTGGAGATTCCGGCGGTGGTGGGACTGCACGACGTGAGCGTGCGGGTGACGCAGTCGGATCAGGTGTTGCTGGACGGATCGAAGGGAATCCTGATCATCAATCCGACGCCGGAACGCCTGGCGCAGTACAACCGCACGGTGGAGAAGCAGCGCTCGATAAGGATGGAGCTGGCGCGCTTGAAGGAGGAACCGGCGGCCACGCTGGACGGCCGGAGGGTGGTGCTTTCGGCCAACATTGAATTGCCGTCCGACGTTGACGCGGTTCTGGAAGTGGGGGCGGAGGGGGCGGGACTGTTTCGCACGGAGTTTCTATACCTGACGCGCGACAGTTGGCCGGACGAGGATACGCAGGCTGATGTCTACGAAGAAGTGGCGCGTCGTCTGGCGCCGGCACCGGTGATCATCCGCACACTGGACCTGGGTGGTGACAAGTTCCTCTCGCACATGAAAGTTCCGGCTGAGGAGAATCCTTTCATGGGGTGGCGCGCGATCCGTTTCTGTCTGGCGCAGCCGGATATTTTCATGACGCAGTTGCGTGCAATTCTGCGTGCCAGCCGGCGGCGTAACGTGAAGTTGATGTACCCGATGGTGAGCACGCTCGATGAGGTAGTGCGGGCCAACGCGTTTCTCGAGCAGGCGAAGAACGAGTTACGCGAAAAGGGGATTGAATTCAATGAGGATCTTGAGGTGGGCATAATGATCGAGGTGCCCTCGGCGGCGCTTATCGCCGATGTGCTGGCGGAGCACGTGGCGTTCTTCAGCTTGGGGACGAACGATCTGGTGCAATACACCCTTGCGGTGGACCGCGTCAACGAGCGCGTAGCCTATCTTTACGAGCCGACGCACCCGGCGATCCTGAAATTGATCAACAATACGATCCGCGCCGGCCATGATCATGGAGTCTGGGTGGGGATATGTGGAGAAATGGCCGGCAATCCGTTGATGGTTCCCTTGTTGGTGGGGCTGGGCATTGATGAGTTGAGTGTGAGTCCGAGCATGGTTCCGATGGTGAAGCGCGTGATCAGGAGCCTGCAGTTCGAGCAGGCCGAGAAGCTCAAGGAGGAAGCCCTCAAGGCGGATTCGGGGCTGGCAGTGGCCGAACGTTGCCGGGAGTTGCTGGCGGATATCGCGCCGGAATTGCTTGAATTCGTGGCCTGAGGGCGGCAATCTGCCGACTTTGCGCAGCGGACCGCCGGCGACATTGTCGGGCGGCGGGCGCCGGTGGATTGGTTGATACAGGACAGGAGCGGAGAATTCCATGGCGGCACGCAGATACATGTTTACTTCCGAATCGGTAACCGAGGGGCACCCGGACAAGATATGTGACGGGATATCGGATGCGGTATTGGACGCGGCCCTGGCCCAGGACAAGCGCAGCCGGGTGGCATGCGAAACTTTGGTGAAAACCGGAATGGTGGTCGTTGCGGGCGAGATCACCACCGAGGCCGTCATCAACTATTCGGACATTGTCAGGGACAAGATCAGGCGCATCGGATACGTGGACCCCGCCGAGGGGTTCGCGGCGGAGAGTTGTGCCGTACTGGTTTCGATGGAACGCCAGTCGCCGGACATATCGCAGGGGGTGACGCCCGGCAAGGGACTCTATCGCGCCCAGGGGGCCGGGGATCAAGGGATGATGTTCGGCTTCGCCTGTGACGAGACGCCGGAAATGATGCCCATGCCGATCATGTTCGCGCACCGCTTGACGCGCGCCCTCGCACGCGCGCGCCGCCGGGGCCGCTTGCCTTTCCTGCGGCCGGACGGCAAGTCGCAGGTGACGGTGGTCTACGAGGATTACAAGCCGGTGCGGGTTGATACGGTGGTGGTCTCCTGTCAACACAGTGCGGATGTGAAGTACAAGGATCTCAAAGAGGCGATCATAGAGGAAATCATCCGCCGTGAGATTCCGGCGCGGATGCTGGACCGCAAGACGCGTTTTCTGGTGAATCCGACCGGACGCTTTGTAGTGGGTGGGCCGAAAGGGGACTGCGGGGTGACCGGCCGGAAGATAATCGTGGACACCTACGGGGGAATGGGCAGGCACGGCGGGGGCGCGTTTTCGGGGAAGGATCCATCCAAGGTCGATAGAAGCGCCGCCTACATGGCGCGGCATGTCGCGAAGAACATCGTCGCCGCGGGAATAGCGCGGCGCTGCGAGGTCCAGTTGGCATATGCGATCGGCTATCCCGAGCCCGTGTCGGTCCTGGTGGACACCTTCGGGACGGGAAAATTTCCGGAAGAGAAGATCGAGAAGGCGGTGCGGCGCGTATTCGCCTTCCGGCCGGCGGAGATCGTGGAATACCTCGACCTGTTGCGCCCGATCTACGAGAAGACGTCAGCCTACGGGCATTTCGGGCGGCGGCGTGATCTGGATACCTTTACCTGGGAACGAACACACCGCGCGGCGGAACTGAAGGCGGCGCTCGCCTGAAGTTACGCGCCGGCCTGACCGGTCTCGCCCGCGCTTTCGACTCTGATGCGGGTGTGATCCGGTATGATGATCTGGTGGCGGGACCTGTTGCGGAGGGCGATTTCGCCGGCCAGCACGACGTCCGATCCGAAAAGAAAATCTCCCTCGAGACGCAGCTTGCGACAGTGGAGGAGACTCGGCGGCCCCGCTGGGAAACGCCGGTCGAAATCTTTCAGCAGGGCGAAAAAGGCGGGATCGAGTGTGACTATCGGGGGCGCATCACGGCTGGGGTCGAGGTTGAAATTGAAATCCGCGTCGAGGCGATAGGCATCGGAACGCACCGCCAGCAGATCGTTGGTAGTCTTGACCGGCGCGAAACGCTCACGGCCCACGCGAACGGCGCGCGCTTCCGGGAAAAGAGCGACGGCCGCGCCGAGGGCGGTCTCGAGCTGATGGATGCGGGGTGAATCGGGTTGATGAGGATCCAGTGGCTTTGTGTTGATCATGAGCGGCAGATCAAGGACTCCGTCGCATTCGCGGAGAACATCGGCGAGTTGTTCGAGGTCGATCCAGATGTTGTTGGTGTTGAAATAGCGGAAGCGTCGAATGTTCTGGAAGCTTTCGCGTTCATCGGGAGGGCATTGGGCGGATTCACGCAGCAGCAGCCGCCCGTCGTTGGAGAGCGCCAGATGGCCGCCCTTGCGGTCGGCGGGGGTG
Organism: Kiritimatiellia bacterium; assembly: GCA_029934055.1. Taxonomy (GTDB): domain Bacteria; phylum Verrucomicrobiota; class Kiritimatiellia; order B70-G9; family B70-G9; genus JAOZMZ01. The sequence goes on along the minus strand of JAOZMZ010000044.1, from coordinate 7,636 downwards.
CGTTCGGTGGCCTCCATGAGGAAGGGTATCCGGTGAGCGGCAAGGTATCCGAGGATATGGAGGTTCACGGTGGCGCCGAGATTGTCGCCGTTGGAGATGAAGGCATAACGGCGGCCGCCTTCCAGGAGGCGGTTGAGAATGCCGCTGGTGAAGATGACGGTGTAAAAATCGCCGTGTCCGGGAGGACACCACCCACGGGGATCGCCGGCGTCCGACAGTGGGGTGTGATCATCGGCCAGAATGCGGGGCACGCGGTTCTGGCGGAAAGTGAGCGGCAGTCCGGGTTGTCCGGAGGATAGTTCGGGGTATCGCCGCAGAGCGGCGGCGATTTCGCCGTCGGTGATGTAGCTGGTCATGAACATCAGGGGGAGGCCCGCGTGGTAACGCTGGCGGAATGACAGTATTTGGCGGACGCTGATATCGAGGAAGGTAAGATTGTCGCGCAGGGGAAGAAGGACCTTGGGACTTTTAAGGCCCATGGATGTGCCCAGCCCGCCGCTGAGCTTGATGCACGCCAGGCGGTGGAGTGCCCGCCGGCCTCCCTCCAGCAGGTCGCGGCGGCCGGTGACCTCCGGCAAGTCATCCACCGGCTGGATACGGGCGTCCGGTAGGTGCCAGCAGTCACCGTTGATAAGTTCGTGATAATGTCGCAGGAAAGTACGCACGGCGATCTCGTGGGTGCCATCCGCGAGCATGCGCCGGCGTATTTCTTTCTCGGCCTGCGAAGAATCGGTCACCACTTTCGACCCTTGTGCCAGTACCGGGGGAGTTTAGGCCGGGCGGCGTCTGGAGACAAGTCTTGGGCTGTGCGCGCGGCGCTCTGGTGATATGCTCGGCGGGTGGACGGTTGGATTGTTCAGCGGGTTGAATTGATTATTTGCGGCGCACGTGAATAATCGAGTCTGAGGAGAGAAGAGATGACGACCTTTCATTCGTATTACAGGCCCGAGAGTCACGGGGCGGAACTGGAGGCGGCGCGCGCGCGGGGGGCGGTGGACACCATGCGTACGGACCTGCAGAGCATGCGGGAAAACATTGAGCGCCTGCTGATGATCAGCGAGGCGCTTTGGACGATGGTAAGGGAGCAGCACGGGTACACCGATGATGAGCTCTTGCGCCGGGTGGTGGAGATCGACATGCGCGACGGCCGCCTTGACGGGCGGGTCGCGCCCACTCCGCCGGAGAAGTGTCCGCATTGCGGGCGGACGCTGGCGAAACACAAACTGGTTTGCATATTCTGTGGGAAGCCGGTACGCCAGAATCTGTTTCAACGTTGAAGAGGGCTGATCGGACGGCAGGACACATGAAAGACAGGAGGTGTGGATTGTGAATACGGCGACGTTCCGGCGGTTGTTGATCTCTGGATTGCTGCTTATCGGCCTGGCGCGCGAGGCATCCGCGCTGGTAGAGGCTGAGGGTTCATACTGGTGGATGTCTCTGGATGGCGACGGAAAGGTCGGTTACAAGGGCGTTGAGGGAACGCGGATAGACGTGGACGATGATTTGGGTTTTGATTCCTCCGAAGGGGTCGAGAGCCTCAGGATCATCGTGGGGAACGTCCATCAGTTGGGTGCGGCGTATTTGAGCACGTCTCTTTCGGCGGACAACCAGCTGAATCGGACGATTCATTTCCGGAACAAGGTCTATCCCGTAAATACCCGGATCAGCACGGATCTGGACGTTGACCTCTTCGAGGCCTTTTATCGTTTCAACGTGGGCACGAGTCTGGCGCGGGGTGGATTCTTGCTTGGGGGGCTGTACCTGCGTTGCGACTCCGAAGTGCGTTCTCCGGTGTATGGGCGGGCGAGCGGGGATTTCAGCAGCGGCATGCCGTTTGTCGGGGCGTTCTTTATCGGCAACCCGGTTCCGTTCCTGGGATTCCGCGGCTCGGTGCTTGGTTCGGCGTGGGATCTGGGGGACGTGCAGGCCTCGTTTATTGATGCTCAAATGGGGATCGAGGTGGAAACGCCGGCCGGCATATTCGGCGGGGTGGGATACCGTTACGTGAACATTGACGCCAGCGACGACGAGGAACCGGTAGACATAACGTTGACGTTGTCCGGTCCGATGGCATACGCGGGCTTCGAATGGTGACAGGAGGTCGGGTGTGCTCTTTCCCGTGTCGGGCTTGGAAGTGAACCCCGTTCTGCCGGCGGCGGCGGCGCTGGTGATATCCTTTTTTACGTCAATGAGCGGGGTGAGCGGGGCCGTATTGTTATTGCCCTTTCAGATGGGGATTCTCGGCTACAGTGCCGCCGGGGTGAGTGCTACCAACCTGGTATTCAACGTGATCGGAACGCCGGCCGGCGTACTGGGGTACATTCACGAGCGCAGGATGTCCTGGCCGCTGGCGCGTTTTGTTGTAAGCCGGCTTGTTCCGGGTGAAGTGATGGGGGTGCTGGTACGGGTGGGCTTCATGTTGGACTCGAGGGTCTTCCGGATCTTCGCCGGCCTGGTTATTTTTGCCGTGGTCATCTCGCTCGCGGTCAGGGAACTGCAGGTGGTGAGGCGTCGGCGGGGCGCGCGGGGAGCTGAGAGGGATGCCGGCAGTCTGGGGACGGGCGAGATGCGGGTTCTGGGAGTGGTCTGTCTGCTGGTGGGGATACTTTCCGCGGCCTACGGAATGGGCGGTGGGGCTCTCCTGGCGGGAGTTCTGCTGGGAGGGTGGAATCTTTCGGTCAGGCAGGTGGCGGGTACGATGTTATTCGCCAATTTCTGCAGTTCGGTCGCCGGGGCCGCGACCTATGCGGCGGCAGGACGTGTTCTAGGGCATCCCACTCTGAGCCCCGATTTTCGCCTGGGAGTCCTGCTGGGACTCGGGGGTATGGCGGGGATGTATCTGGGGGCGCGCATGCAGAAGTACTTCCCGGTCCGGCTTATCAGGATGGTTCTTATAATTGTTTTGTTGGTAGTCGCGACTCGTTACGTTACGGGCCTGCCGTGGGGACATCGGCCATGAGCAAAGGCGGGGCATCCAAGACGAAGCCTGCGGACGAGCCCGCCGTGGCGCGTTTCATCAGATATCTGGAAGGGGAGAGGAACGCATCCAGGCACACGATAAAGAATTACCGCAGTGACCTGATGCAATTTGTCGCCCACATCTGGCCGGAGCACCGAGGAGACGTCTATCCGTGGGAGGACGTTGATCGTTACACGGCGCGCCGTTTCCTGGTCGAGATCCAGAAAAGTGGTTGTGGTGTCGCCACTGTGCGGCGGAAGCTGGCCGCTTTGCGGTCTTTTTTTCGTTTTCTGCTGCGTGAAGAACTGGTGGACTCCAACCCCTTCAGCGGCATTCCGCCGCCGCGCGGCAGGAAACGGCTGCCCCAGGTGCTGACGGTGAAGGAAGTGGAGCGCCTGCTTGCGGCCCCGCGCGAGGCTTATCAGCGGGATGTCGCCGCGACCAAGAAGCCCTTGTCCGTTCAGAGACGGCTTTGGGAAGAGTATCGGGCGGCACGTGACACGGCGATCCTGGAAGTTCTCTACAGCACGGGCATGCGCATCAGCGAATTGGCGGGGGTTGGCGAAGATCGCATCAACCTGCTCTCGGAATTGATCATCGTACGCGGGAAAGGGAAGAAGGAACGCCTTTGTCCACTGGGCTCTCCCGCGGTGCGGGCCTTGCGCGAGGCGCTCGCCAAACGTGACGAGTACTGGCGCGTACTGGGACGCCGGGGGCGTCCCCCCGCGGTTTTCCTCAATCGCTCGGGGGGAGTCTTGAGTGTGCGTTCGATTGAAAGGATATTCAGGCGATACGCGCTTTTGGCGGGGCTGGGTCCCGGGCGTTCGCCCCATATCCTCAGACATAGTTTTGCAACACATATGCTGGACAACGGGGCTGATCTCCGTAGTGTTCAGGAACTTCTCGGCCATGCGAGCCTTTCGACGACGCAGATCTATACGCATGTGACCGTGGAGCGGCTCAAGGAAGTGTACGAGCGGTCCCACCCGAGGGCATAGGAGGGGCTGTTCCTGCAGGAGAGAAAGGACGGAAGAAAGAGAAAGAGAGTGATGATTTGGGCGCTGTACAATGTATTGTTCGCGGTGGGGTTCCTTTTGGTTCTGCCGCGTTTCTTGTTGCGCATGGCCCGGCGGGGCGGCTACAGCCGCCATTTTTGGGAACGCGTGGGCATATATGAAAGGAACAAGCGGAACGACTTGTCTCGGGGCGGGCGGATATGGATCCACGCTGTCAGCGTGGGTGAAGTCTTGGTTGCCTTGCGTTTCATGGATGAACTCCGGCGCCGTCATTCGCAGTTGAGATTCGTGCTTTCGACGACCACTTCCACAGGGCATGCCGTGGCGGAGCGCCGCCTGGTCGAGGAGGATATCCTCATATATTTTCCGGTGGATTTTCCACCGGTGGTGAGGCGTGTCTTACGCCTGATGGCGCCCCGGTTGCTGATCTTGGTGGAATGCGAGTTGTGGCCGAACCTGGTGAGGACGGCACACGCGAGGGGGGTGCCGGTGGTGCTGGTGAACGGACGCATTTCGGAGCATTCCTACCGTGGTTACCGGCGCTTGCGGGTGTTTACGCGGAGGTTGTTGCCGATCGTCGAGGTGATGTGCGTTCAAAGCAGTGCCGATCGTGAGAAATTGTTGCAATTGGGAGGGGTGCCGCAACGTGTCCGAGTGGTGGGGAGTGCGAAGTACGACCTTGCCGACGTACGGCCGGGATCGGTGGAGGAGGTGGACACGGTTCTGGAGCGTTGCGGCATGGGGCGGGGGCGCAAGATTCTGTTGGGTGGTTCCACATGGGCGGGCGAGGAAGAAATACTCTTGAGGGTCTACAAGGAGGCGCGTAAACGTTTCCCGGATCTGCGCCTGATCCTGGCGCCGCGCCACGTGGAGCGTATGGGGGAAGTCATACGGGCGGTCAAGGCGGACGGGATGACCTACACCTTGCGGAGTTCGGTGGACGGATCCGCATCGGGAGGCCCGGTGAAGGAGACGGACGTGCTCCTGATAGACACCACCGGGGAACTGAGACTGTTCTACCACGGGGCGACGGTCATTTTTATCGGCAAGAGCCTTACGCGGCACGGCGGGCAGAACATAGTCGAGCCGGCGGCGGCGGGCCGGCCGGTTATTGTGGGTCCCAACCTGGAGAATTTCCCCGTGGTATTCGATGATTTCAAGAAGGCGGGGGCGATCACGGTGGTCCGGGATGAAATCGAGCTGGGGAAGGCGGTGGAGGAATTGCTGGCCGATCCGGAACGCTGCCGAACGCTGGGAGAGCGGGCGAGCCGTCTCGTCAGGGAGAAGGGGGGGGCGGTGGCGCGGACGGCGGACATGATCGAGAGATACCTGGTTGATTGATACGACGGGGTATCACCGGCGGCCTGCCTTTTGCATGTGGCGACCGGGGTTGCATCGCGGGGGGATTGCGGTATGGTTGTCCGCCGGCATGTTTTCGTGATGTGCGGATTGCAAAGGCCGGGAAGCCGAGGAGGAAAATCGCATGGCCACGGCCGGTGATATTTCGGGCTTGAACTTCCCGAGTGCAGCGGACTTGAAGATCGAACCCGGCGTGAGACTGCAGGACTACACCACCTTTCGGTTAGGAGGTGCGGCCGGGGCCGTGCTGAGTTGTCATCGGCCGGAGACGTTGTGTGCAGTGTCGAGGACCCTGGCCGGCGGCTCGACTCCCTGGGTGATAATTGGAGCTGGATCCAATCTGCTGGTCGCAGACAGCGGATTCGACGGGGTCGTCGTGCGTTTTTTTGGAGGAGGGTCCGACATACGACGGGAGGGGAACACTCTGGTGGTATCCGGTGCGGCCGCTTTGGACGCGGTTGTAAGGTGTGCGGTGGAACTCGGTCTGGAGGGGCTGGTGTTTGCCTCGGGGATACCGGGCACCGTAGGCGCCGCCGTCGCCGGTAACAGCGGGGCGTTCGGTGGTGATATCGGCGGGGTCCTGGAGTGGGCGGACGTCTTTTTCCCGGAAAGGGGCGGTGAACCGCAGCGCATGACGGCACGCGATATTGACCTGGCGTACAGGTATTCGCGGCTGCCGGCCGATGGGGGGATAGTCGTCAGGGCGGCGTTTGCGCTCCGGCCGGGCGAACGGGAGGGTCTGGCGGCGCAACGCAAGCGCATCCTTGCCGAGCGGTCCTTGCATCAGCCGGATATCGGACGAACGCCGTGTGCCGGCAGCTTTTTCAGAAATCCGGAAGGATTGTCGGCTGCGCGCCTGATAGAAGCCGCCGGTGTACGCAACATACGGCGCGGCGGTGCGGCGGTCAGCCGGGAACATGCCAATATTCTCGTAAAGGTAGACGAAGAGTGCCGCGCGCAGGATGTCATCGAATTGGCACTGGATATCTACTCGGCGGTGAAACGCAGGTTCGGGGTGGGCCTTTTGCCGGAGGTGAAGCTGGTAGGCGACTTTGGAGATGTCGGAATACCGCCCGCCTGGCGCAGCCGGGCGAACGGGCCGGTGTGTGGAGGTTGAAAAATGACGGCGATAGATCCAGAACGTATCCGTGCTGATTTTCCCATATTCGCCGATTCCGGAGGTGCCGGGGCTGCCTGTTGCTACTTGGACAATGCGGCCAGCACACAGAAGCCCCGCCAGGTGATAGAGGCGGTTGCGGATTTCGAGAGGCACGCCTACGCCAACGTTCACCGGGGTATATACAAACTTTCGTCGGCGGCCACCGAACGATACGAACAGGTGCGGGGAATTGCGGCACGCTTCATCCATGCCCGCGAGCAGGGGGAGATCGTCTTCACGCATGGGGCGACGGAGGCCATAAATCTGGTAGCGTATTCATGGGGGAAGAGATTTGTTAACGCGGGGGATGAAATAATCGTGAGCGAAATGGAACATCACAGCAACCTGATTCCATGGCAGTTGCTTGCGCGGGAAAAAGGGGCACGCCTGCTGTTCATTCCCGTAAAACGCGATGGGTCCCGGGGGGGGTGGGTGTTGGACTTGGAGCGTTACCGTGAGATGCTTTCGCCGCGTACCAGACTGGTGGCAGTGACGCATGTTTCCAACGTGCTGGGGGCCCGCAACGACGTTGCCGCCATCACCCGGGCGGCGCATGAAGTGGGGGCGAGGGTGTTGGCGGACGGGGCGCAGAGCGCGGCCCACATGCGGGTCGACGTCACCGCCATCGGCTGTGATTTTTTCGTGTTTTCCGGGCACAAAATGCTGGCTCCCACAGGGACGGGCGTACTTTACGGGCGCCGCGAGGTGCTGGAAGAGATGGGGCCGTTCATGACCGGCGGGGAGATGGTGGCGGAAGTTGAAAAGGAATATTCCACCTGGGCCGAGGTGCCGCACCGCTTTGAGGCGGGGACGCCCAACATATCCGGCGTGATCGGTTTGGGGGCCGCGATTGAATACCTCGACCGGCTCGGTATGGAGGAGATCGAAAGGCACGTCAGACGACTGGCTGATCTTGCGCAGGAGCGCGCAGCGGAGGATGACCGGCTGGAGGTGTTCCGCGGACCCGCCGGTGATGCGGCTGGAATAATATCATACAGGGTCGGTTTCGGCGGAAGAGGGCCTGGAAGTCCTCGGAGCCCACGCCCTCCGACAGGGAGGCGGCCAGGATGATGACGCCTCCGTCGCGCACGGCGGGGGCGGCGGTGACCACTCCCTTGATGGCCTGGTAGAAGGTGGTGTCCA
>JAOZMZ010000090.1 GCA_029934055.1 Kiritimatiellia bacterium | reverse complement strand
AACTTCCACCTCCACAGGGTCAATGGTGTGCTCACCAAGACGGTTGCCCTGGATGTTCTCAGCTCGCTAGATCCGTCGGCCCAGGCGCGGATGATCGGGCCGGAGATGGGGAAACTGCTGGAACCATTCAGTTTTGAGGGGCCGGTGACGGTGAGCGTGTACGGACGGGTGGACTACGGATCCGTCAGCAACACCGATTTTCATGCGGAGGTGAGCGGGAAGAGAATGGGATATGATCGTTACCTGGCCGACGAGTGCAGATTCGACGTCTTCGGGCTTGGCGACCAGTTGCTGTTCACGAATGTCAGCGGGCGGATATACGGAGGGACTTTCGACGGGTGGGTGAAATTCACGGGAGTCGGGGTATCGAGTAATCCCGCCTACGAGGGATGGGGCGAGCTGATGGAGAGCGATCTGGACGCGGTTCTTTCGCACGTGGCGGAGAAGCCCGAACAGGCGTACAGGGGGCTTCTCTCGGCACGTAGCAGCCTGAGGGGCCTGGTGGGTGAGGGAATGGGTTATACCGCGTACGGAAAGGGATGGATCAGGATAGAGGACGGGTATCTTTTCCGGATACCGCTGCTGGGCGGGCTCTCGCGGCTGCTCTCGCGCATCGTGCCCGAGCTGGGATACGCGGGACAGACGGATTTCAGCGCCAAGGTGAAGATTCACGACGGAAAGATCGAGACGCGCGACGCCCTCATGGAAGGGAATCTCTTGAGTATCAGTGCACGTGGCTCGTACTATTTCGATGAAAAACTGGATTTCTACGTGCGCGTTCAACTGCTGAGGAAGGGTATAATGGCCAAGGCGGTGAACCTGGCTACCTTCCCCGTGACTAAACTCTTCGAGTTCCATCTCGGCGGCCACCTCAAGAGTCCCAAGTGGCGGCCGGTGAACTTCCCCAAGGAATTGTTCCTGATATTCGACTGAATAACGATTGGGGCACCGGGTGAGTTTGTGAAGACGGGACGCGGCAAAGAGGTGTGGCTGCGGAAATCAACTTTTCTTCACTGGAAGGGTATGATACAAGGTGGACGGTTGTGCACGATGGGTTTACGCTGGACAAACAGGAATGCGTTCACGCTGGTGGAACTGCTTGTGGTTATCACCATCATCGGTATTCTGGCGGCGCTGCTGGTACCGGCGATACGTTCGGGAATCCGCCGCGCCGAGATAACGAGGGCAATGGCCGACATGCACGCCATCAGCGCGGCGATCAAGGCCTATTTCAAGGAATACGGGATCATGCCCACCCCGGATACCAACGGGCGCCGGGACCACACTTTCATTGGAAAGAAGGGCGGGACCAGCAACAACCCGCGGCAGCAGCGCCAGATCATGGACATTCTGCGGGACGTTGACAGTCCGTGGAATCCGGGGCACTCGAACAATCCCGGGCGAATCGTCTTTCTGGAGGTGCCGCGCGAGTCCATGGAGTCGCACGGCGGCCACGACAAGGACGGATTCAGCTATTCGGTGGCGGATGGGTATTTTCTGGATCCGTGGGGCAACCCGTATGTGATCGTCATGGACACCGATTTTGACGGGCAGATCGGCGGCTTCAATGCTTACCTCGGATATGCATCGCTCCAGCAGTACATCCAGACCAATTCCCCCACTGGGCACGGGACGTATCCGGGGGTGACCGTGGGGGTGATGTCGTACGGGCCCGATCCGGGTTCAGTGGAGTCGTTTCTGAAATCATGGTGAAGAGAGCCGGACATTTGTTGGGCAAGTCCGAAAGCGCGGCGGAAGCACCGCGGGCGTTTACGCTGGTGGAGTTGCTGGTCGTCATCGGGATCATGGCGGTTCTCATGGGGCTTCTGCTCCCCGCGGTCAATACGGTTATGAAAAGGGGCAGTGTTTCCAAGGCGCGCATGGAAGTCAACGCGGTGGTGAACGCCTGGAAGGCCTATTACAACGAGTATGGGCGGTGGCCGGTGGACAACAACAACTGGATCCTGGGGACCTATCCGGAACACCAGGCGGCCGGCGAGCGGGGGCAGCCGAACGCGACTTCCGAGATACTCATGAACGAGCCGATCATGACCAATATCATGTATCCGGACTCTTCCTGGTGGAACTACAACGACAACATGATGTGCAAGCTTTACAATCCCAAGCGGATCCAGTTCATGGAATTCCGCAAGGATTCGGTTGACGATTCCGGAAACCTGGTTGATCCGTGGGGCGGTGTCTATCGTTTCATGCTCGACGTCAACGGGGACGGCAAGGTCGAGCCGGCCAACACCAACCTCACGGTGTTCGACACGGTTATCGCCTGGTCACTGGGACCGGACGGTACGAATTCGGCGGACGACATACGGAGTTGGCAATGAGGTTGTGCGGTCAGCGAGGGCGGAAAGACAGGAGCGGATTCACGCTTGTGGAAATCCTTGCAGTGACGGCGATTATGGCGATCCTGATCATGATCGCCCTGCCCGCGTTCAACGTCTTCAAGCAGCGCGGAGTCAGTGCGGGAGTCGCCCAGGTAGCATCCGCGGTGCGGCTGGCGCGCCAGTATGCCGTGACGCATCGCACCAAGGTCTGGATCGTTTTCCCGGACAGCAACGTGACCACATACAACGCCGATGACATTCACCTCTGCCTGCGGAGTTACGCGGTGATCTGCACTAATCGTACCCGCAACTGCTATGAATACCTGAGCCAGTGGTACATGCTGCCGGAGGGCGTCAGCTTCATAGACGACGTGTCACTGATATCGGACAGTGTTTTCGACAGCTATTCCGTCGGCAGCTACCATGATACCGACTTCCCGTTTCCGGACGAGCAATCTTCAGCGGTGACGCTCCCGGCGCTGCTTTTCAAACCCAACGGCAAGGCCTACCGCTACAGCCGGTCATCGCACAGGTGGACCCTGGGGGTCGTGCCGAACTATTCGGAAATCGCGGTGACCAGCGCGCGCCATTTCGTGGCCGATACGAACTCGGTTTCGATAATTCCGGATCCGCCCGCGGTCATTCCGGGGATTACGAACATCATCAGGATCCGCAACGTCGTGGGCAACCTGGAGATACTCAGATGAGAATTGTTGCCGCAGAGAGGAGGCGCAGCGGGGGATATTCCCTGGTGGAGGTATCGCTGGCGATTCTGGTGGCCGGGCTGGCGCTGGCGGCGGTGTTCAGCCTTTTCCCGGAAGGGCTCAAGGCGAGCCGCAAAGCGGTGGAAGCCGGGCAGGTATCGGCCTTCGCGGACTATGTCTTTGCATCCATGGCCTGGCGCGCCGCCGAGACGGACACGACCTATTGGGTCGGTCTCGGAAACAGCCTGCCGATTTCGCATGCATTAGCGGGGGCGATAGATCATAGCCAGAAGAAGATAGGCGTGACCGCGGACGGAAGGGTGGACGTCTATCCGTGGGTACCGTCCTGGTACGGGGGTGGGTATGTGGGAGCCATATCCGGGTACACGAATGCGTTGTTCACCTATTCGCTGAAGGTTGTGAGTAACAACGTGACCGCGGTGACCGGGAAATACGCGCGTCTGATCGTGTGGCCGGGCGACCGCAAGAAGCTCATCGAGAGCAGCCCCTCGCCGGAGAACTATCCGGGGGGCAGGATTTTCTACAGGGAGTACTTTCCACAGCAATGAACGGCGCAAGGAAGAGAGGCGGCTTATTGCGGCGTGCGGCGGGCGGATGCCGGCCCGAATGGGTGGGGAGTTCTCGGTGGGGCGGCGGGTTCACCCTGGTGGAGGTTCTCGCCGCCATGGCCGTTCTGGTGATCCTGATGATGGGACTCATGCGTATCTATCCCGAGGCCGTCAAGGCCTTCCAGAAGGGCAACACGGCGGTCGAGGAGGCATCCTCCGTACGGGCGGCGATGGACATCATCCGGCGTGATTTCGAGGGCCTTGTGGTGGACCACCGGCTTGCCATGTGCCAGATGGCGAACGTGTTCTCAGACAACTATGATACCGTCTTTTTCTCGAGTATGGGGGTGCAGCCCGCCGATGCGGATACGCGTTCCTACATGTTGGTATGGTACTACGTGGATATCACCAACCGGGGGTACAACGTCTACCGTCTTAAGCGCGCCACGCGGCGCTTCGACGTATCGCGGGCGACCTATTCGGTGGACCCGATGGTCGAGCCCACCCGCCGCTGGTGGATGTATAACAAGGGCGGATTCGAGCACGAGGTGATCCTGGAGAATGTGGTGCGTTTCGACGTATATGTTCACGACGTGGACGGCAACATGATATCCCCCGTCAACAAGCCGCCGGCCTACGTGGACATATTCCTGCAGGTGACCTCGCCGCAGGCGGAGAAAGAGGCCTCGTTCCTGTTTGAAAAGGGAGAGGACACCCTGGCCTATGACAAGCTTTACCGCGAATCGCGGATCATTCTCGAGAGGATCACACCGAGGATGGGGCCGGCGGAAGTGCTGCATCCCCTGAGTTACTGAGGTAAGGACGATGGAGATCGAGAAGACGGCAGGCTGCAGAGGCGACGGCAGGCGCGGTATTGCGCTGATAACCGTGTTGGGTTTCGTAAGCGTGCTCGTGCTCATGGCGGTGGCCTTCCTGGTGACCATGCGTACCGAGCGGTTGGTTTCGGAGTATGCCGTGGAAGAAGTCAGGGCCCGGCAACTCGCGCATACGGCGATCGGCAGGGCGATGGCCGACGTAGGCTCCTTTCTGCAGAGTACGTCCGACTCTCACCTGCAGTCTCCCATTTTCAAATCTTCGGGATCCGGCGGTGCGCTGGGCGCGGGTGCGGACCTGGTCAGCGGGGAAGTGACCAACTGGCTGCCGCGGCGTTTCCTGCTGGGCGCGGGCGACCCGGATTACAGCGCGAGTTTCGATGCGCGGGCGGCGGAACAGGCGGCGCAATGGGTTCTGGTGAAGGACCCCGAGGACCCGCAGCGCCGCATTCTCGGGAGATATGCTTACCTGGTACTCGACTGCACGGGCATGCTGGATGCCAACCTGGTCAGCGGGTCGCCCATACGTCAGGCGGGGACGTCGGTGGCGGCGGAGGTGGATTACGGTTTCCTGCCGGAGATCGGTAGCACCGACCGGCGGAACCGGTTCTCCCAGAACCGTCAGATTTTCCACCGTTTTGCAACGCTGCCGGAGATCATCTTTCTCAACGACGGCTATGACACCAATTCCCTCGGCGAGCAGTATGCCGTGGAAGGTCGGCTGCTGAACAACCTCATGCCGTATTCCCTCTGCTACAACGCCCCAGGTTATTGGGATGGGTCGGCCTTTACGAGGGTTTTTACCAATCCGGCTGACTCGGACGTGCGCCACTGGTGGGTTCCGAGTGCTGAAGTTGCCTCATACACACGCATATTCAATGCTTTCCTGGCCGCGGGTTACGACGTGGGGACCTCGACGGTTCTGACCATAGCTTTCCGCGATTACGCCGATGACGACTTTCTGCCGTGCGGTTGGAGTGGTGCTGGCCCCAGTCAGCCGGATGTGGATTGGGTCTGTTGCGAGGCGATCCCGATGATCAACGAGGTGGCGGTGAAGGACAGGCTGAGACACACGGGCGGCCAGCCGCAGGTGATATATGAGGTCACGGTGACCGTGGAGTTATGGTATCCTTTTCCGGGCAACATCAACACCCACACCTACAAGGTATCGATTGCGCCATTGGGCAACACCTTCAATGTCGCCTGGAGCTATCAGGCCCCCGGCGGGAATGCGTCAGGCAATGCTTCCTACGGTGCTCCTCCACAAGACGCGCAGCCGACGCCGGTTATTCCTAACCCGAACACGCCCTTCGTAGTAGTGTCCACGACTTTTACCAACAGCTTTACAGTTCCCACCAACTTCACAAGTTTCAGCGTAGACAGATCGGCGGTTGCTCAATTGACGCTGAGCAATTACGACACGAGTGTCAACGCAGACGTGGATCTGGCGGTTAGTCCTGCGGGGAAATATCTTTTCAACACGATGCCGCTCGGAGTCCGTCAGAACGGAGACGTATCGAGAAACTATTGGCCGAACAGCTACCAGGTAAACGATCCGCGTTTGAATCACCTCGATTCCCAGTGGCATACGGGTACGCGTACGCTGATGGGCCTCAATTCCGGCGTCGTAAATTTCGACGTATCGGCCAACGGTGATTTCGAGGGCACCAACATGTACGTGCGCAACAGCACGAACCTGGAAA
>JAOZMZ010000043.1:18295-21044 GCA_029934055.1 Kiritimatiellia bacterium | reverse complement strand
GTCTGGGCAGTGTCTCAGTCCCAGTGTGGCTGACCATCCTCTCAGACCAGCTACCGGTCGCAGCCTTGGTGAGCCGTTACCCCACCAACAAGCTGATCGGACGTGGGCCCATCCCCAAGCGATAGGTCCCGCCCTAAGGCAGGATCCCCACCTTTGGATAATCCCGCATCCGCGGGACGACCATATCCGGGATTACCCCATCTTTCGACAGGCTATCCCCGACTCGGGGGTAGATTACCCACGCATTACTCACCCTTCCGCCACTCTCATCCCGGATTTCGCTTCCGAAGAATAGAAACCCGAGAATCCCGTTCGACTTGCATGCCTAATCCACGCCGCCAGCGTTCGTTCTGAGCCAGGATCAAACTCTCCATAAAGGAAAGTCCGGTATCGCCCGCCTTTCGACGGACGACCCTTGTCTTTAAGATCCGTTCGCACAAGTACCGGCTGGATCACACCACCTCTGATTCGAAGTAGTATGCGTGCATTATTGTGTTTTCAAAGAACAGCGTATACGTCCCCTTTTCCTCATCCCCTCCTCAATGAGTTCCTGCCAGGGAACGCGACTGTCAAATCATTACGCTATACTCTTATCCCCCACCCATCACCCTGTCAATACCCCATCACATAAAAATAAGAAAAAATCAACCCCCGCCCCCAGCCCCGCTAAATTCCCATTCTGCTTGCATCCGAGCCCCAATACAAGCTACCTCTTCAATACCACATGATGAAAACAGAACTGATAGTCGCACTCGACATCCCGGACCTCAAAACCGCACTGAACTTCCTCAGGCGCCTGCCGCCCTCCGTCCGCTGGTCAAAGGTGGGACTGGAACTCTTCTCCGCAGCCGGACCGGAAGCGGTATCCGCCATTACCGCCACCGGACGACAAGTCTTCCTGGACCTGAAACTGCACGATATCCCCAATACAGTCGGCCGCACGGTCGCCGCCCTCGCCCGTTGCGGTGCCGCTATGGTCACAATTCACGCCGCAGGCGGTCCGGCGATGATCTCAGCCGCCGCACAGGCCGCATCGTCTAGACCTATCAAAATCATCGCCGTAACCACCCTGACCAGTCTCGACCAAAGCGACCTCGCAAGCATCGGCCTGGACCACTATACCCCCTCGGAACTCACCCGCCGCCTCGCAATACTCGCCGTCCGCCACGGTGCCGACGGCATCGTCGCCGCTCCCACCGAACTCCCGCACCTCAGAAAAGAACTCGGACCCCGGCCCATCATTATCACCCCGGGCATCCGCCCCTCGAATTCGCCGTCGGATGATCAAAAACGCACGGCAACACCCGCCGCCGCCGTCAGAGACGGCGCCAGCTTCCTGGTCGTCGGCAGACCGATCGTCCAGGCCGACGATCCCGCGGAAGCTGCCCAACGGATCCTGGCGGAAATGCAGGAAGCATAGGAAACCAGCACCCCAGCCCCACGGCCGCTCAAAGCAGGAGTATCCCGGCTTCTCCCAACGGAACCCCTTGCATGTTTCCTTTGGTATTCGTGAAGCAAATGCTATATATAGCTCATGAGTCCTATCCCCATGAGACCTCCGGAAAGTCACCGCTCAATAGGATCACACACCGGGCGCAAGAATGCTTTGAAGTCCTGGGAAACGGGCGAAACCCGGCAAGAAATATCCATCCCGCCAACATCGGATCCAACATTTTACCAGCCACGGCCCGGAAATCGTCCCCACGACGGCATTCCCGGTCGGCCATGGAAAAAACAGGAATCCCGCACCGCAAAAGCCAAGATAAGGAGTATGGAGGGATGAAGACGTGGAAAACGAACGCGCTGATTTGTCTTTGCCTGGTACTCGGATGGATACAGGCTCCGGCTGCCACTTTCTCGGTAACCAGCACCAACGATTCCAGCAGCGTGGGAACGCTGCGCTGGGCGATTACCGCGGCCAACGCGTTCCCCGGGCTGGACACGATCCGCTTCGATATCAATACGACACCGCCCGGGAGCCTCGCGACCATACATCTGACGAATGGATTGCCGGCGGTTACCAATGCCGTGATCATCGACGGGACTACCCAAACCAGCAACGGATGTCCGCCGGGCATCGAACTGGATGGATTCAACACGTTCCTCTCAAGTGGGCTGATCCTGGATGCCACCGGATGCGTAGTCCGGGGTCTCATCATCAACAGGTTTCCCGGTCAGGGAATCGCCATTCAGCACACCGGAGGATCCTGCCGCATCGAAGGCTGCTATATCGGAACCGACGCCAGCGGCTCGTATGCGCGGCCGAACGGCCTGGACGGCATCTACATATTGAATTCAGCTAACAACCAGATCGGTGGATTCGACGTCACCAACTGTGCGGAGCGCAACATCATTTCCGGCAACGGCAGGAACGGCATTCTGATCTACGGTTCCGGGTCGGTCTCCAACACCATTTACAACAACTTCATCGGAACCGACGTCAACGGAACGAATGCGGTCGGCAACCAGTCGCACGGCATCTGCCTGATGGCCGGCGCTTCGATGAACGACATCGGAGGGCGCGGATCCTACCGGCCGATCAACATTATTTCCGGCAACAGCGGCAACGGCGTGATGCTGACCAACAACTGCAACTACAACAGGATATTGAACAATCATATCGGGGTGGCCCGCGATGGTTCGACTCCCCTGGGAAACGGTAAGGACGGGGTACTGATTTCTTTCTCCAGCGGGAACGAGGTGGGCGATTCAAGCGGCGAGTCCCGGAACATCATCGCCGCCAACGGAG
>JAOZMZ010000043.1:8111-18195 GCA_029934055.1 Kiritimatiellia bacterium | reverse complement strand
AACGAGGTGGGCGATTCAAGCGGCGAGTCCCGGAACATCATCGCCGCCAACGGAGACGATGGTGTCGAAATCAATGGGAGTTCGTCGCTCGGCAATGCGGTCAAGGCCAACTACATTGGGGTGGCCTCAAACGGTTTCAGCGCGCTTCCGAACAACGGCAACGGCGTGGTGATCAATCAGGAGGCGAGCCAGAATTCAATCGGCGGCACCACTTACCCCAACGACCGCAATCTGATCTCCGGAAACAACGCTTCCGGCATTCTGATCGAAAACGGCGCCTTCGGCAATTTCGTCTACGGAAACTACATCGGCGTGGATCAGAACGGCGTCAACGCAGTTTCGAATCGGGGCCACGGCATACTGATTTACGCCGATGCTCATGACAACTGGATCGGCAACCCAAGCCTGACCAATTCGGGTAATGTCATTTCGGGAAACGGGATTACCAACTGGTATAACGGCATTACCGTGCTGGACGGGTGCAATAACACGATCATCGCCGGAAACCTAATCGGAATCGGAACCAACGGAGCGCCGGTGCCGAACCAGGGAGACGGCATTCAGATCCGCGTGGCCGTCTCCAATACAATCGGCGGGACGGCGGCCATCGCCCGCAACGTGATCTCCGCGAACAAGGGCGACGGCATTCAACTCGGATCCAACACAGCCCACAACGTGGTCGAAGGCAACTACATCGGAACAGATCCCAGTGGAATGTATGCCCGCGGCAACGGACACGAAGGAATTCTGATCTACAATTCCGAGCTGAATGACATCGGCGGCACTAACTCCGCCATGCGCAACGTGATCTCGGGCAATCAGGGAAGCGGCATCAAGATATCGAATTCGGCGCTCTGCCGGAGTAATCGCGTCATCAACTGTTTCATCGGCACCGATGCAACCGGCGGCGCCCCCCTGGGCAACAGCGATCACGGCATTTGGATCTTCAACAGCCCCGCCAACCGAATCGGCATGGCCTGGACGACGAACGTCATTTCGGGGAACGACGGCAACGGCATCCTGGTGGAAGGCAGCGCCGCCGTCGCCAATGAAATCGTAAATTGCTATATCGGAACGGACCTGTCCGGGAGTTCCGCCCTGGGGAACGGGCTCAGCGGCGTCCTGATAACTGACGCGGGGTCGAACGTGGTCGGCAGGTCGGGCGGACGCGGCAACCTGATCTCCGGAAACGGGCTGGACGGTGTACAGATAAACGGCTCGAACGCCTGCCGGAACATCGTCGAAGTCAACCTTATCGGTACGGATCTGAGCGACACCGCAGCCATTTCCAACGCGCGCCATGGTGTCCTGATCCTGGCCGACGCCAGCCGGAACATCATCGGCACCAACTCCATCGTCTACATCAACCGCATCAAGAACAACGGGGGCGACGGTATCTGCATACATTCCACCGCCGGCACCAACAACTATATCGGCTGGAATGTGTGGAAAAACAACAGCGGTCTGGAGGTGGATATCGGTCCGGACGGCGTGACATCCAATGACTATCAGGATCCCGATACCGGCGCGAACTTCCTCCAGAACTATCCCGTGATCTACTCGGCAACCACCGCGAGCGGCGTGCGTGTCAACGGCAACCTCAATACCGTGCCGTCGACCTCCAACACCGTCTACTTCTATCTGTGCGCCGTGCCCGATCCATCGGGACACGGCGGCGCCGACAATCTGCTGGTAATAACCAACCTGATCACAGACACGAACGGAGACGCCGCATTCGACTTCACGATTTCTGGTTCTTCCTATTTCGGGCAGTACGTTTCGGCGATTACGGTGGACCCTTACGGCAATTCCTCCGAATTCTCCGAGGCGGTCAAGATCTCACCGGTTGAGTATTGGGACGATGACGGAGACGGAATGCCGACCACCTGGGAATCGAATAACCATCTGGACCCCTATGACGCCACCGGCACGAACGGTGCCTCCGGCGATCCGGACTCGGACGGCATGGATAACTTCGACGAATATGTCGCAGACACGGATCCGGCCAACGCCGCGAGTTATCTGCATCTCGTGGACATCGCCGTAGTCGACGGCACCAACATCTTCGTGGAGTATACATCAACGAATACGCGTTACTATGTCGTCCAGTATGTGACGAACATCCTGAGCACCTCGGACTGGAACAATATTTACCTGCCGGCGATTCAGGGTTCCAACGGGGTCACCTCGGATACGCATCCTCAGGATTGGGTGCCGCGAAGATATCGCGTAAAAGCCGAAGTGCACCGATGACCGGATTCCTGATCCGGCAACAGGTGAATATATCAGCCGGCCGCCGCCATCCCCGCCCCGGGCGTACCGTCCGGCTAGGGCACCTCGACCCGCACGCGGTAGTAGCGCAGGGCCGCCGTATTGGTGTCGGAAAGAACCAGCGTACCGGATGCGTCCCCCATGATGTTGGTCTGCCCTTCGACGTAGTTCCAGCCGCCGGTCAGCAGATCCGGGCGGTATTGCATGCCGTAAACCCGGCCCGTCGAACAGTCGAACGCGACCGAGCAGGAATTGGAATAGTCAACGGCGGCGATGTTGAAATAGTTGTTGCTGTCGGTGGGATCTGTATCCGCAACGTATTCGTCACCGTTCGCGGGACCGTCCCCGTCGCTGTCGTAAAGGCCCGTATCGGGATCAATAGGACTCAGGCCGTATTGGTGGTACCACCAGTCGGGTACGCCGTCGCCGTTGGAGTCCGCCGTGGCCGGCTCGTATTCGTAGCAGCCCATGTCGAAATCGCTCGTGCCGTTGTAATCGCCGTCACGCGGCCGCGATGTCCCCTCCAGATCGTGGTCCGGAGAAGCCGGATTCGTGCCGCTGTCAATACAGGGCGAACCGTAAAGAAGATGGAAATCCGCCGAAAACTCGTCCACGAAGGCGGGGTCGTCGTCAATGTTGCCCTGTCCCCCCGCCGGGAGGGGTTCGGTACGTGAATAATAGAGAATGCCGTTGGTCCAGTTATCAGGAATGTTGACGCTGAAAATACAGTTGTGCGCCTCGCTTCCCTCGGCTCCGCCGCCCGAGGAAGCCGCCTGGTTCTCGTACACCGTGCAGTTGTATAGACGGCTGCTCAGCGCTCCTCCGCCGATGCCGTAGGATATGTTGTGGTACAGCAGGCAGTTGTAAAGATCGCAATCCGCGGCAGCGGCACCGTTCTGCGCCTCGTTTTCCAGGAAGCGGCAGTCGTTGAGTTCGGCCTTGCAGGCCCCCCCGCCGAAATCGGCGATGTTTTGCTCGATCCGGCAATTGTAAAGCGTGCCGTACATCACCCCGCCGCCCCTGCCGTTGGCACGACAGCTGCCGATGTAACAGTTCGTAAGCACGGCATTCGAGGCCCAGGCACCGCCGCCGTCATCATTTATATCACCCTGTGCGGCCGTCACACCGTTCCCGAGCGAAAATCCTTCCAGGACGGTCCCCGGACACAGGTAGGCACAGCGTACCGCGTCGGGCCCGCAGCTCCCC
Source organism: Kiritimatiellia bacterium (assembly GCA_029934055.1). Lineage (GTDB taxonomy): Bacteria > Verrucomicrobiota > Kiritimatiellia > B70-G9 > B70-G9 > JAOZMZ01. The sequence continues at coordinate 14,718 of JAOZMZ010000043.1, read as the reverse complement.
CCCGATCCCATGATGCCGGTCACATCCGACCCGTTGACACTGCGGATGGTCAGGGGTTTGTCCACCATGATCCGGTTGGTGAGAATCATTCCCGGAGCCGGTCGCCCGCCGGTATCGTAGAAGCCGTTGCTGACAATGATGAAATCATCCGTCCAGGCAGCGTCCACGGCGTCCTGCAGCACCCTGGCGGAATGCACCCAGTTGGTATAAGGTGACACGTTCCTCCCATTGATGCTGACGTAGTGATACACTCCGCCGACCATGCGGGTGATAGTCACCGAATCATTGGTCACCCGCCCGTAGGCGTTGCTTCCGAAAACCGCGATCGTGTTCGATCCGATCGTCAAGGGCACGTCGGCCACCTGCCATGTGGGCGCCGCAGAAAACGTACCGTTCGACCCGTTGAGCATGTTGGTCCACCACATCCCGCCGACGACACACACGTCAGCCGTGCCGCCGATGGAATATGATGTGACATTGCGGGGCACACTGTCGTCAGCATTGGTTACCACCACTTGCGGTGCGCCCGGGTACTCGTAGCAACCCATGTCCACGGTTTCGATCGCATCCCCGTCGCCGTCCTGCGGCCGCCGGCGGCCGTCCAGGTCGCCTGCCAGAGTCGTGTAGTCGTTGTTCCCCGCGTCGATACACGGGGATGCGGCCGACAGGTGAAAATCGCTGCCGACGTAATCCACGAACAAAGGATCGTTGGTGATGTTCCCGCCCACGCCGTGGGAAAGGTCCGCCGCACAGCAGTTGGACGCGGTGATGTTGAAGGTGTCCTCCACGCTGGCCACCCCCCTGAGCAGGTTGGAAACAATAATGCTGTTGTAGGCCCTCCCGCTAGCGTAGCCGCCCCCGTCACAGCCCGCCACGTTGCCTGCCAGTACACAGTTTCGCACTTCACCGTCATACGCGCCGCCGCCGTACCAGTTGTAGACCATGTTCGTCTGCAGGATACAGTTCTCCAAATGCGAAAAGTGGGCCCCGCCTCCCTTATAGTAGGCTTCGTTGTGCTTCAGGATCGAGTTGCGGACCGTCCCGCCGTGCACGCCCCCGCCGCCCTTGTTGCAGGAATTGCTCACGATCACGCAGTTGGAGACGACGATATCGTCCGAGGAACAGTAAACCCCGCCCCCGCCCCGATCGTGGTAATCGTCTCCATCGGTAAGCGTGTGTCCGTTGCAGATGGTAAAGCCTTCCAGTTCACCCGCCGTCATGTAGACACAACGCACCGCCCCGGTCCCGTTGCCCCCCGGAACCCATTCCGGCCAGCCCTTGATCATCGTGTATTCCGGCCCATTTACACTGCGCAGGGTTATATCGTTGGTGATAACCACGCGGTTGCTGCAGCTGTAACCGGGCGTCAGGCGGGCGCCCACCTTGTAGACCCCATCGGTGACCAGCACGATGTCACCATCGGAGGCGGAATCCACCGCCTGCTGAATCGTGTGAAAGGCGTTCGTCCAGGACGTGCCGGGCCCGTCCGCCGGGCTGTTCGTCGCCACGTACCAAGTGGCCGCACGCGCCGCCAATCCGGAACTCAGAACGGCGATGGCGACGGCCTTCGAAATGGAGGCGGGCGGCATTGCGTTTCCTCGACCTTGATTATGGAAAACGCACCCGCAAAAATCAACAATAAATTCACGAATCGGTCCGGGTTTCTTGTCAAGGGCAACCCCACGTTCTGAGACTCTCCGGTCCGGCTGCGGAGCCGCTCACGTCTGCATGTTCCACTCTCTTGCAACAACCGGATTCTTGACGAAGAATCTGTTTCTCACCTCGGTATCGACGCCGTTGAAGGGACACGCAAAATTGATGCAACGGCTGCAATAGAGCATCTTCAGCCCCCACTTCCATGCACCTGTTGTCACAATATAGATCCCCGACAAGATGTAACGCTCTTGGAATATCGCAACGGCGATCGGCGCGCCGAAGATGATAATGAATCCCGCATGGAAAACCGCCTTCTCCAAGAAAGACATTGCACCGGGTCTGTATTTCCAGAGCTTGGGGGAACCGTAGTTTGCCCAACATTTCAACGTCCTTAACTCAGGCTCCCCGTAATGAGGACAATGCGAACACATTACCCGTATTTCTATGAAACCGAAGTAGGATACTATGAACAACACCCACGGTATCAACAGCCATCGCTCAAGTTGATATATGAAGTATCCCCCCAGAAGAAACACCGGCGCCGCCATCACCAGGAATCCCATCAATTGCCGGATATCGTTAATGGCAGACCAGCTTTTCGGGCATCTCACACCCGTCACAGTTCTCGGCCATGCACCCAGGAAGCGGCCTGTCGGCATCCAGGAACATCATAAGAGACCGACCCCGTATAAGATTTTCCAACATCCAATCGTTGTCGGCGTATGATATCATAAACGGTAGAGATAGATACAATGAATCAACAATTGATAGTTTGCCACAAATGCCTCCATGAAAACGAAGAAGGTCGTGACTTCTGCGAAAAGTGTGGAGCACCAATCGGCGTGTACACTACCTTGTCGCCCTTTAAAAGAATTTATGCAGCGGGACATACCTATCGTGAAGCCTCTTCAAATCCTACAAGGCCGATCGTGGTTATCGGCGTGTGGCTTATATTTGCGCCGGGCGCAGTCCTGTTGCTCTATTCCCTCTTTGAAATTCTTGCAGAAAGGGCATGGTCGCAAGAATTCGCCTGGTTCCTATGCTACGGGGCAATCTCTGTAGCATTACTAAGCAAGACCACCATCAACTTTATAAAAAAAAAAAAAGGCGAAAGCCATGCCTCGGCTACGTTCGGAGGACGTAGGATCTTGAAGTCACATTTGAATCCAACAAGGAGTCCGGCCAGCGTCATGCGATCCGCAAACGACTGCCTGGTTCTTCTTGATGAAGTGGATTTCTGAAACGGGCCGCCATTTTCACTCCTGAACCCGCTTTCTCTTCCAAAAGTTCAATACGCAGCCCTTGTTCAGCCCTTCGTCATGGCTCAATGTCCCGCACAATCGCGCGCGGAAATCGAAGCCGGCGCGCTCGATCTCGCGGCGCACGTCGTCCACTGAAAGCGAACGAAAATGATCAAGCGGTTCGTCGCCGCGAACGTGCTTGGGATACACGGAAAGCAATCCGCCCACATGCAGCACCCGCTGCATCTCCGCGTAGACGGCGCGACGGCCTTCACCATCCATGTAGTGGAGCACATCGTAGAGCAGGGCCACGTCCATCGAAGTGGCCCGCACGCGCAGCCGCCTGCCCGGAGACGCGTGAAGGAGCCTGATATTCCCCAGCCCAAGGCTTCCGGCCCGCTCGGCCAGCTCGCGCAGCACGCCGGCGTCCTTGTCCACGGCATAGACAACGCCCTGCTCACCGACCAGCAGGGCGGCCGGGAGGGTGTAGCGTCCCACGCGGCATCCGAAGTCCATGACCGCTTGCCCCTCGCGGATGCCGATCCGGCGCAGGAAGCGGACTCCCTCGCGTGTCTCCCAGGTTGTAATACTCTCCGGCACAGTCCCGGCTCCTTCAGACGCCGCCGGCGGAATAGGACGGGCTGCAACCCTAGCGTCAGGCCGCCCGGCGGCATCAACATATCCCTGCAACTTGGCCTGAAACCGCCCGAAAATCAACCGTCGGCCGAACTATTTTGACCGCGGGAAAGATCCGCGCATGAAATTGACAGGCTGATCGGCTCTGGGGTAGGTAACCGTTGCAAATGGACACTGGCAGCAAGATCAAGTTTCAGCCGGACAACAGCGTCGTGGTTGAAAAACACGCCCGCTTCTCCTTGCTGTCCGACGGCCTCGTTCGCCTGGAGTATTCTCCGGACGGTGTGTTCGAGGACCGCAGAAGCTTTCGGGCGGCCGCTCGCCCGGCGCCCACTCCATTTGTACGCGTTTCGGAGACCGACGGAATCGTGACTCTCGAAGGCAAACGCATCACCTTGCGGTACTCTCCGGACGGACGACCTTTTTCCGCGAAGAACCTCGCGGCATTGGATACACAGACCCGGAATACGTTCTGGAAACCCGGACAGGTGGATAAACAAAACCTCGGCGGCGTCCATCTCTCCCTGGACTGCATGCACAGGAACCTCATTCCGCGGGGCGTTCACCCCGCCGGCATGGAGTACCATGAAAATTCCGGCCTGTTCCAGATGTGGCAGTTCCGGGCCTATATGGAGGGTGCCGACCAGGAAGAAGCCGCCGCGGACCGCTACAAGACCATGGCTCTCGGAGATCTCGTCAAGGCTTTGCCGCACGATGCTCTTCCCTCCAAACTACGGGAGCTCCTGCGCGAACGTTCGAAATTCCCCCCTGGCATCCTCAGCCGATCCGGCTATTTTCTGTACAACGACTCTACACAAGCCGTCCTCAACACCGAAACCGGGTGGCCCGAGCCCCGCCGTAACAGTAACGGGATGGACCTGTACCTCTTCTACTACGGGGGCGATTTCGCCCGGGCTCTCTCGGACTATCGCATCCTTTTCGGTCCTGCGCCTCTGATCCCCCGCTATTCGCTGGGACTATGGTATTCCCGATTCCCAACGTTCAATCAAAGCGAACTCATTGAAGTGATCGATCAATTCGATCAACACGACCTTCCTCTGGATGTCCTGGTCCTCGATATGGAGTGGCATCAACGCGGATGGTACGGCTGGGACTGGGACAGGCACCACATCCCGGACCCGGACGCCCTGCTCGCACACCTGAAAGAGAAGCAAATTCACACGACGGTAAATATTCATCCGGACCGCGTCCCGATCGAGGATTCACTTTTCAGGGAATTCATTCGGCAGGCGGGGATCAAGTTGGATGAGCATAGACCCGCCGATACCGACACGTTCGGCGAGTATGTCATCAGCAACCAGGAACACGCCGCGGCGTTCATGAACGTTCTGCACAAACCACTGCTCGACCAGGGCATCGATTTTTGCTGGATCGACGGTAGTTGCCGGGTGGCCCCTGATTCACAGGTCGAGGGCCAGTTCTGGACAAACCACGTCTATTGGGACCACATCAACCGAAGATGCCCCGAGCGACGCCCCGTTATTCTTTCCCGGGCACCCGGATTCGGCGCCCACCGCTATCCGTTCCATTTTACGGGCGATACATACAGCCAGTGGGAAGTCCTCAAGCATGTGGTGGAATACACGCTTCGCGCGGGACACATGGGCCAGAGTTTCGTAACCCATGACATCGGCGGACACCTCTCACCGTTCCTGTACATTGATCCGGAACTGTATTGCCGCTGGGTTCAATTCGGCGTGCTGAGTCCCCTCCTCCGCCTCCACAGTTCCGGGGGAAGCGAACGGCGCCCGTGGCTGTATGGCGAAAACGTGCTTCGCAGCTTCGCGGCTGCGGTGCGCCTCCGCATGTCGCTGGTGCCGTATCTGTACACCCTCGCCTGGGAAAGCTCGCAAAAGGGTCTGCCGATGTGCCGTTCGAACTGCCTCGTTCTCCCGGAATGGGAAGAAGGATATGATATCTGGGATGCATATTTCCTGGGAGACCGCATCTATGCCGCACCCATCCTGGAACCGGGCGAGACAAGACCGGTCGTCCTGCCGCCCGGAGACTGGTACCGCGCTTCCACCGGAGAGATGATCGCGAGCACGGGCCGTGAGACCCGGAGTCTCGTCGCCTCGCCGTACGAGGCTCCGCCGTACTTCTGCCGGGCCGGCAGCCTGCTCGTCAGGCAGCCCTACACGCTCCGGGCTTCCGTTATCCCCGAAACATTGATCCTGGATGTCTTTCCAGCCCACAAATCGTCTCATGACCGCTTTCTGCTGTATGAGGACGACGGCATTACCCGCGCGCATGAAAGGGCGGAATACAGTCTCACCCTGTTTGAAATGGATGAGGCGGAAAATGGAATCAACATCTCCATTCATCCCGCTGAAGGCGCCTATCAAGGCCGGCCCACCCATCGCAACTATGAGCTGCACATACATGGGGAGGGGTCGTGGAAGGCCCTCCTCAACGGCCGGGAGCCCGTTACCGCTTCCGCCGGCGGAACGCGATCACCTCAAGTGCAGGTTTTCGTATTCGAGCACCTGCCCCCCGTTGAAGAACATCTCCTTCAGATCCGGCCCGCCTGAGCCGTGCATTCATCTCGTCACCATACCCGCCAAAACCCACCGTATCCCCGGCAATGGGCGCCCCTGCACGCCGCCCGGAGACACTACTGGTCAGGTTCGAGCACAACCTTGATTGACTTCGAGATAGCACACTTAACAACAAAGGATTGTGTCAGATCGTACCGGGTTGTGGTTGTCAAGATATGAAACATTGGCAGCAGCACCCCCACTTTATTGCCTAGTAAAACGTTGAAATCGTTTTTATTTCAAAAATGCTTGCTTTTCTCGTTAAGAACAAGTCATAAGAACCCGATGTGCTAAATACACTCCGCCAAGGGGATGCATCATGGGAGTCAACCTCAGACTTCGTAGGAGGGGCTATGAAGACCAGAATTGTATCGATCGCTATAATTCAACTCATCTCTACGGTCGCGCTACAAAATCCAGTATTGGCCCAGATATTCGCAACCGACTCATTTGAAGATGGCAATTATTCTACGTCACCCCATTGGGAAGTAAATGCTGCCTCGGGATGGGCTGTGG
>JAOZMZ010000043.1:5118-8101 GCA_029934055.1 Kiritimatiellia bacterium | reverse complement strand
GGGAACAAGCCATTCAGGATCATATTGCGTAATGAAAACCAAGCCGTCCTCGAATGGTGGCAACAGGTATGACCTATATAATCTACACACGACGGATTTTCGACCATGGGTTCTTCAAGGCCATCCCTCGTGCTGGATTAAAACCGGTGAAGACGACTATGGTACTCTATATCGACTTGAAGACACAAACACCGGAAGATATGTGGCTTTCCTCGACAACTCCCAAGACGAGTTGTACAGCGGTCATACTGGTTATTGGCGCGCAGTATATTTCGATGGCTCTACCGAAATCCGCAAAATGCTGTGGGCGAGACCGATTAGAGAATGGACTAAGCTTGAGTACTCGGTCAACGGTACGAGTGTAAAGTTTAACATGTACAACTCCAGCCTTACAATTATCGCCTCGACCAATATAGACATTGGTACCCCTCTCAATGTCAACAAAGTCGTCCTTCAGTGGAATCATACCCCATGTTACTGGGATGACGTTGTCTATGCCGTATCAAATATCAGTCTACAATCGTCAGCAAGCCAACGTGATGATGGGACGGGTGAGGTCGATGTCAACTACCACCTGACGGTCCCATACGACGGCACAGCGACTGTCGCAGTCGCCTTCTCCTCGAATGGTGGTTATACATGGAACATCACGCCGGAGGAGGGAAGCTTGAGTGGTGACTATGGCTCGGGAATATCCTCTGGATATCGGTCTCTTAAGTGGAATGCGGCAGGACAACTGTCCGCGAACACATATAATAACAACTTTCGAGCCCGGCTTTCCGCAACAGCTGCAGGCGTAACAATCACGAACATCTCAGGCCCGTTCACTATTGACCTCCGCGGACTACAAGGTGGATTGACTGTTACCGGGAAAATCTGTAATGCGGCGACCGGTCAGGGCCTCAGCGGCGCAAATGTCTCCTTAGCCGGGCAGAGCACCACTACGATGGGCGATGGAGGCTACTCGTTCTCGAATGTTACCTTAATGGACGGTAACACAATCACCGCGAATAAGACGGGTTTCACAACATACTCCGGAACGATCTCCACGCCGCCGGGCGGCGTTCGAACTGTGCTCAGAGATATCAAGCTCTTCCCGATTTCTGGGAATAAGCCCGTTGTGACCGGGGTCCGTGCAAAGTACGACGGGCTTTTTCTGTCCGGAGCATCGATTGCTAACGAATATACGGCGTCCATTGACTGGCGCGGGCAAACCCCGAGCAGGGTCCATTTCTACTGGGGTAATAACTTACCCCAGCACGTAGTGGTGAATACGTCATCCCAACAAGCAACTGTGGCAATAAACATGGCTCTCGGTTTCCAGGGCAGTTTTACGCTTGGTGACAATAAGCTCACGGTGCAGGCCGAAAACAGCAATGGCCAACTCTCTGATCCTTTTGTTCAAAATGTGCGTATTATTCCGATGCCATTATTTCTTAAGGAACAGGGAACATTGCTTCCCTTTACATTTATTCCTGGTAATCGTCCAAAACTGAGTTGGGAGTTGAAATCCCCGTCGTGGCAAGACATCCAGCGTATTCCTTTCATCAAGAACATTGGCCCGGATTTACAATTCAAACTTGCGTTCGACTATTGGTTAATCGACGGCGAGTGGGAATTGTTCGCTGGCTTAAACCGTACGAAATCTCCCACGAGCGCCCCCAAATTCGTCATTGGTGATACCGAGATCAACTTTTCGTTGGGCGGTAAGGCTGAGGGCGTTGCCTCGCAAACGCAAGGTATTCTTTTGGAACGACTCGGCGTTGAAATGGGTGCGGATGCCCGACTCAAGATCCTAGAAATCTATTTCACCGACTACGTTCCCGGGGGGCAAATTGTCCGCCTTCTCGATATTCTCAAGGTCATCGGCATAGACATAAACAGTATCCAAAAAGTGAACGTGTACGGTGTGCTCGATGGAAGATTGGATGCAATGGTTAAGTTTCCGTCATTCCAATTCGATAGCGCAGACGTAAAGCTGAAACCCGGTATTGAGGCCATGTACGAACCAGATCTCTGCGTAGCGCAAGGCGAAATCGGCGTCGGAGGAGATGTGGAATTGACAATGCAGCTGGCGCCTTCCTTCGGGATTGATGAGATTACTGGCGAGCTGTATATGAAGGTTAAGTTTGTCGTTTTTGGCCTGACACAGCTAGATGAAAAAATAATAATTCTAAGTGGCCCTATCTACCAACGTTCATCTAAGGGCCTGATGTGGAGTACTTCAGGCGTAGCCGGCAAACCGATTCCTGGATACGACGGCTGGATAGTTTGTAAGGCCAAGGAGAATACATCACCCACGATTGATCGCAGTTATTTGAAATCGGGAGGTGAGGGGTTTGCCCTTGCCTCAGCAGCGGCCTGCACGAAGTCAGTCCTTTCTGGCGATGGAACGCTTCTTTCTCCACTGGATGCCTTCCGATTGATGAAGAAAGGACGCAATGCTGGTAGGTCTAAGGGGCGCCCCATAACCAAAGGCCGTGCAACTCCCCCATTGTTGGCTCAAACGGAATTGCCGATTATCACAAACGTGTTTCCATACTCAGAGCCAACACTTGCCGCATATGATCAAGAGTTGATGCTGTTGTGGGTTGCAGACAACACAAACTCAAACGATCTCCAATATGCAGATATTCACTGGTCGCATTTCGACGGGACAGATTGGAGCCTGCCGACATCAATCGTAACCGACACGCGTGCGGATTTCGCCCCAAGGGTAGCTTTTGACGGCAACGGCGATGCCATCGCTGTTTGGCAGAAGGTGACAGATCCAAATTTCACCAACACACTCCTATCGGCGATGGCGGCGGAAATGGAAATAGTTTGGTCACGTTGGGATCGAACTACGGGTGCCTGGTCAAAACCCGCTGCGTTGACGACTAATACCTGTTACGATGGAGCGCCGCTTCTCGCTGGTCCACTAAACAATGGCGACTTGCTTGTCGTTTGGACAAGAAACACAGCAAACCTGCTCATGGGGACG
>JAOZMZ010000043.1:0-5108 GCA_029934055.1 Kiritimatiellia bacterium | reverse complement strand
TGGGTGCAGGGCGAATTGGTAACTTCATCAACCAGGAATTGTGGGGGCGGCAGAAAACGACGCTGTTCTTTGCTCGCGCTGGAGCGCTTCGGAACGCGCTTGGTCTACGACCGAGATCGTAGTCAGCAACCTTGCTTATCGGCTATCGCAAAGCATTGCAGGCATGAGCAATATCGCAGTCTATGCGTGGACTGCCGATGGCGACGGCATCCTGACAAATGATTCGGATCAGGAAGTGTTTGTGAAAGTATGGTCGAACTCAGTCTGGGGGGGGACTGAGCGATATACAAGCAATAGTATTGCGGATAAATCAGTTAGATGTGCGGTGTCACCACAAGGCACTATCCACCTTGTCTGGCGATGTGGGTCAAACCTCGTTTCCTCAGTGAATCTTTCTACAAATACCTGCCTCGTCCGGAGCGATTCCACGAGTGCTGGTTTTGCCGACTACGCAATGACATATGGCCCACAAGGGAATATTGTCCTGCTGTGGCAGGAGATGACAACAAACGGCTCTGATGCCCACTATTCAGTCTATGATCCGAATTCAGGCACATGGAGCAAAGACGCTACTTTCTTCACCGATTCTGCTTTGGAGCGGTCCTTCGCGCCGGTGTGGGACAGTTCTGGCCAACTGAATTTCGCCTACAACAGAGTTGAAATCATCGTCACTAATGAAACTATAGAGCTTGAGGGTGGAGGTTCGGTCACCATCTCGAACGTCCCGCAGCAAGGCCGAGTTGATGTGGCAGTTGCAATTCGCCGCCTAATCACTGATGTCGCAATTTTGCCCGGCGATTTCACTGTCGAGGGCGTGAACTACCTGCCTGGCGATGTATTGAAACTGTCGGCCACCTTAAAGAATGTGGGCGACGTCGCTGTGAGCAATGCGTCCGTTTCATTCTATGACGGGAATCCTGCATTCAGTGGCACGTTGATCACTAATCTTGTTTGGCCCGGATGGCTAGAGGGCTCGGCCACTAATGCGGTTCTGTCTACTTTGTGGGTCGTACCGGAGCCAGCGACCAACCGGACATTGTATGCCGTTGCAAACCCCACCCAAGAGTTTACGGAGTTTTCTCGAAACAACAATACCCAAGCAGTGAATATTTGCGGGGCTGACCTCTCGGTTTCGATGGTAGCGGCGATTCCCGAAACGAACGGGAGTATGCGCGTTATTGCTCAAGTTCAAAACATCGGTGCACCGGGCGTTACAAACACGATACTGGCTCTTCGTCGGGAGAGAGATTTTGGTGTCCCGCTTGCGACCGCCGAAGTACCCCCCCTCGAACCGGGATTGTTGGCACAGGTTGTATTCGACTTACCAGTCGGGATGCAGCCGGAAGGTGAGGCATTTTACACTCTCAACACCGACGAAAATGGTGTCTTAGACGATGTCGAATCAAACAATAACACTGCATCTTTCGCCGTTAACCTATGGCTAGACAACGACGCAGACGGGATGCCCAACTCCTACGAGATAGCCAATGGATTCGACTCAGACAACCCAAATGATGCTTTGGATGACGCTGACAAGGACGGCATGAACAACTATGCCGAGTGGCGGGCGGGGACAGATCCTCATGACGAACATTCGTATCTGATGGTCGAGAGTTTGGCGTCAATAGCCGACTCCGTAAGCGAGGGCATTAGGCTAACATGGGGGTCAGTATCTAACAGATTCTACCGAATAAAACGAGCATCCAATCTCGTAAATGGACGAGGATTTTCCCCCATAGCAACCCATATTCTAGCAACGCCGCCGGTCAACACATACATAGACACTTCGGCGTCGACAAATACCGGACCGTTTTTCTATGCGATTGAGGTCGAATAATGGAGAACCGAAAAGTTGAGAATGTCTGATTTACTTTAGTCGGTCGTTTAGACGATTTTTTTCGAGTTGGCAAGAGAGCAAGCTGTTTTCGCAACGTTTGCGTAGGTTGATGCGCTCGTCCTAGTAGCAATGTCATATGCCGATGGATTGTAGCTTCTGATCATCGGGATCTGCACGTACGCAACCGCCGCTCCTCCGACCAATATCCCGCCCGCTTGAAACTACGCCCCCGACAACGCCGCCCCGCATGCCGCTTGTCCTCATGCAGACCCAAGCCCTGCTTCGCCTTTAATCCACTGGCGGTACACAGCACTTCTACGATCTGTTCCTGGTAACTCTCGATAACCACCCGCGTCAATTGTTCATAGATCGACTGCATAACCAGATTAACTGCCGCAAATATCTCGTTCGCGCTCGCACGCCCTTCCGGAAAGTTGACTTCCAGCTTCATCTCTACTATTTTCTTCATGGGGCTCACCTCCAGGGTTCCCAGCTTCGGCTGGTTTTTTTGTTTTACGAGGTGATGCCCCCTTCCTTCCCTTTTGTCAAAACTCAAGGAAATGGGACGCTCTCCAATCATTGGAAACTTTGGCGATCATTTTTTACAAGTCCCGCACGGCGGAAGAAGTTTTCGTATCGCCCGTCCCCCGCCCGTTTCCCGCAATGCACCGGCAATCCACCACTGCCAAGATTCCTTTCCAGACAGGCGTCCCTGCGCTATCTTTTAGGAGAAGACGACCTGCGGACACAGGAGGCAGCGTTTCAACAAGACGCCATGGAGGTGACGATGACCAGCAGACATGGATGGATTCTCGCGATCGCCGTCATTGCAGCGGCGACGGCCGCCGCTCCCCGGGAACAGGATACTGAAGCCGCCATTACAGCCGCCCGGCAATGGCTGGCGGTGGTAGACGCCGGTGACTATGCCGAAAGCTGGAGACAGGCCGCGGCATATCTGCGCAACGCCGTGCCCGTTGAACGATTGCAGCAGTCGCTGAAAGCAGTCCGTGCGCCCCTGGGCGCAGTGATCTCACGGACGCTGCTAAGCGCGGTGTACCAGAAATCGCTGCCGGGCGCCCCGGACGGGGAATATGTAGTGATCCAGTTCCGCACCTCGTTCGAAAACAAGAAGGAGGCGGTGGAAACCTTGACCCCCATGCTGGAAACAGACGGAGTATGGCGGGTCTCCGGTTACTATATCCGCTAGCCGCACCGACGGCACCGTCCGCCACACTCCAGCAAAGCAACTGAAACACCCCGGCGCCTGCGCCGGATTTTCAGCACTCCTTCAAGCTCCGGTCTCCCGCGGACAGTCAAGTCTCCTCACTCATATTCTGTGACGAGACGGCTCACTGCGCTCCTGCTGATCGTCATCCCTGTTTCTTAAATATCGTTTGCTCAAAAAACGTCCTGATCTCCCCCACAATCGGCTGGAAAACATTGGGGGGAAACTTCTCGACCCTTAGCCCGTAATCCTTCGCCTTTTCAATAAATACGCTTTCTGTCGGACCTTCCTTGGTAACAATCAGCCTGCGAGCCCAACGTATTTGCTTTCGCCGCGCATCCTGGAGAAGCTCCTCGACATCTGTCCCGACCGGCCGGCCTCCCTCGGGAACAAATACTTGCCCAAAGATATACGTGCTCCCCACATCCATCAAAATGTAGCTGTCATACAAACCGTCCTCCATACGAAAAGGCCGTCGGTTGACGCGAAAAACAATCCACGCTTCGCCCACTCTGAAATCTTTCGGAGACACGAATCTTGTGTTTACCATATGACCACCCACTGGTGTCAGACGTTTACATGAAGTTTGCCTCAAACACCCTTCCGACCGGAAGGACAAAAAACCTATTATCCGCTTCAGCACACGCGAAACGCGTCGGCTCGATTTCGGCAACAGACTCTTGAGTACGCGCACCGCGTCAATTCGGCATGTCACATACCCTACACCGACCGCATCACACACGACCCTTGCAAAAGAAGTCACGTCCCACGGCGGGCGGGGCTCGTCATCCAATTCGCACGACCGGATTTGAACCAATTCGCAAGGGAAAAGCGGTTGACTGTGCCCCGGTCTATGTTAACTTACCTTCTATAGGTTAACATAAGTTAACAAACATCGTAATGGTTAACACAAGAATTGCAGGCAAGGGCCATGAATGAGGAAAAATTCATCACTATCCCGCAACTGGCCAGGATTCTCGGCGTCAGCCGCATCTCCATCTACAAGAAAGTAAAGAAGGGGCAGATCCCGGCCAGACGAATTGGACGAACCTACGCAATCGCCGACAAGACCATTACGGAGATTCTCGGCAAACGGGTCACGACGAGGGGCCGGCAACAAATCGACGAAGCCCTGGAAAAGACTGTGCAGGAGTACGGCGAGGTCCTCAAGAAATTGAGCAGAGAATAATGAAAGTTATTACTCTTGCGGAAGTCGAATACCTGGCGTTCCGCCTGGCCCGGAAGCACCTCTCCTTCGATGAACCCATACCGGATTTCTCGACGCGTTTTCCGAACATCCTCGAAAGCTGTGTAATCACACCATTTCAGAAATTCTCCGGCAAATCTCTGTATCCCTCCCTCGCAGCGAAGGCGGCCATTCTGTTCTACTTGATGATAAAGAACCACCCGTTTCAAAACGGCAACAAGAGAATCGCGATAGCCGCCTTGCTCACGTTCCTCGCCATCAACGGAAAGTGGCTCCACGTCGACACACAAAGCTTCTACAACTTCACGGTTTGGGTCGCTTCCAGTCCCCCAGAGTATAAGACCGAGGTCGTTGCCGCCGTCGAACGCTTCGTTCGTGACCACCTTGTGTCCCTCCAGACGCAAGAGAAGAGTAAGAGACGCTCAAAAAAATAGGACCACCCTGTCACGAATATCGGCGCTGACACAGGCAATTCTCAGCACCGACGGCACCGTCCGCCCCGCTCCGGCAACGCAGGGTGCTTGAAGACAGCGAAGCCGAGAAACAGCAGCCAGGGACTCCCCCGCCCTAGGGCACCTTCACCCGCACGCGATAGATGCGTGTGCCCGAAGCGGTGTTGGTGTCGGTAAGGGTCATGGTACCGGAGGCGGCTCCGGAGACATTGGTCTGGCCGGCGACACCGAACCAGGTCGCCGTAGTCAACCCGCCGCAATACTCCAGTTCGTAGATCCGCGAATTGGTGCAGCCGAAGCTCACACTGCAGGAGTTGCTGAGGTCAACGTCCAGTATCTGGAAAAGGGACGTGGAGTTGTAGGGGCCCGTGTCCGCCACGCATTCCT
>JAOZMZ010000005.1:28774-56758 GCA_029934055.1 Kiritimatiellia bacterium | reverse complement strand
CTCGATTCGCAAAGCCCGTGCCATGCAACCAATCTACCCCCATCCAACCTACCCGCACAAGCCTTAATCACTAATCAAGGCCTGACCCCCTCTGCTAAATAAGCACATTTTATGCATATCTGTCAACGCTGTGTTTCAACAGCCGGTCGTGGAGCCGGGCTGTCGCTCTCAGCGCCTTGCGCCGGCAACAAGTCATTGGACCGACAACGGTATGTCACCGGATTCAGAAGATATTTGCCGGGGCGGGACAGGCTCGCCCGGATCGCCGAGAATCTGAAATTCTCCCGCCGCGGCGGGATTTGGAAGTTCGGGATGGAAAATTTCCAATGTTGCCCCTTCTCAGTAGAACCACCCCACAATCCCTGTCGACCTCCTGCCAACCATGCTTTGACACCAGCGAATTCAGTATTGATGAGTTCACTTTGAAACCGTAACGGCGGATACGACAGTTGGGATCAAGCAGTAGATACTGGACGTCGTCCGTGATGCCTCTGATACGCCGGAAAAGTCTCACGTTCGGGGCGGCATGATAGCGCCCAAAAAGGTTGA
This sequence comes from Kiritimatiellia bacterium, assembly GCA_029934055.1. GTDB lineage: Bacteria > Verrucomicrobiota > Kiritimatiellia > B70-G9 > B70-G9 > JAOZMZ01. The sequence goes on along the minus strand of JAOZMZ010000005.1, from coordinate 56,209 downwards.
CGCTTAAAGAACAAACGGCATGAGGAGGTATCTGCCGCATGAGCCTTCTGACTGCCCTGATCTTATAGAATACGGATTTTTCAAGGCGGACATCAGGGGACCGGCTGAACTTCGACAAGGGCTGTGCGCCTCGAAAGAAAGAAAATCCGAAATTGTACAACGTCAACAGGATCAAAAGGGACGGGCCGAAGAGCTTGAATGACAGTCTTCGCCGAATCCTGACGCTCCACACGCGAAGCGTCAACAGCGTGGCCACCGTTAATGCCGCAGCTGGCGGCACTGCATAATGATACCCATAGCAGGTGAGCTGGTGTACGTTGCTCAGCAAAGACTCACTCATAGCCGGGAGTCCGGTGAGCCAACCCGGGATAGAAAGAAGCGGCAGGAAGAAGAACTGACCCAGAAAGAGAAGCAAGGGAGCGTTGTGTCTTTCAGTTACTACCTGATAACACACCTTGTGGGGTTCAATCAAAAGGCGGCGGATCAAGGCGCCCGGTGAATCGGCCAGCCAGTGATAATGCCGAAAGAAGAGATAAGGCTTGCCGTCCCGCATCATGGGAAACAGAAACCTGAAGAGGAGCATCTCATACGCAAGAATCACTGCAAGCATCAGGATGGCGGGACGCCACTCGCGTTTGGCCCAAGCGATATACAAGGGAACTCCCAGGAGCGCCAGAAACGCATCTTCACGAACGGCAAGACCCCCGAGCACGCCAAGCCAGAGATAGAGGCGTGACTTTTTCTCCACTCCGAGAAAAGCAAGGAACAGAAAAAAAGGAAGCAGTGTCAGCATGTGGTAGTCATGAAGTGTGGCCATCTGAATTCTGGAATTACAAAGGAAAAACAGTTCACAGAAAAGCGCGCACAACTTGCTCTTGAACCAGCGCTGACCAAGCAGGAAAAGAAGCCACCCTGCCAATCCATTCGCTATGGCTTGGCTGGTAATTAGAACTATATTGCCGAGAAACGGAGACAGTCTGAAAAAAGGAACATATAAGAAGAGCAGCGGAGAAATGTGCTCCTGGAAGAAAGAATAGCCGACCAAGCCGTTAACATGGTTTCCGAAAAAAGAGCCTCGGCTGGTCTGGTAAACGGCATTTGCAATCTTGCACCAGTCGAGCTCCAACTGGAAAGAGAGAAAACGCCATATCCCGAAGCCTGCAAAGTATGCTATGAACAATGCGGCAGAAATCTTCGCTGCCCAAGTGAACCATGTTTCTTCGATGGACCCAAAAGATCGTCGCTTCATTCGTCTGACCGAACGCCCAAACTCACCCGCCGCTATGGAGCGCCTGCAGAATAGCGGTCAGATAGAGCGCCTTGTTAGAGCCTGTTTTTGAAGATTTCTTACCTTTCAAGGACATAAGCAGTGAAGTCGGCGACACTCATCACGGTAGAAATTCGCCCTTGCGGATCTTGTCCGGTAGATACTGTTCGAGCACGAAATTCAAACCGTGCTTGGCGAACGCCTGCTGCTCGATGCGCACCCCCATTTCCAGCATCGTCTCCAGGGCCTCCTGCCATTCCTTGTGGTGCCTGACGAAGGGATCGTTGCGCAAGGCGTCCCGCGCGCGCTTGATATCCACCTCTTCCAGCGGATGGGTCGCATCCTCCAGCTTGTAGGTGAGGATGTCCTGAGGAGTCACCCCCAGAAAACGCGCCCGCGGCACGCAGAAATAACGGTTGATGTGTGCCGCCTGTCCGGATCCCACCTTGAGCGTCCGGTAAATGTTGCAATAGCCGTAAGGGTCGCCGTCGGTGAAGGCCAGCACCGGCAGGTCCTTCTCATCCGAAAGCCGCCGCACGAAACGCCGGCAGGCCCGCGTGGGTACGCCACTCATGGAAACAAGAATACAGCCGGCCTTTTCATAGTAGCGGTGATGCACCAGCCTCTGAAACAGCGAGGAGGTTTCCACCACCAGGATGAATTCCGCCCGCGTCTCAAACCCCAGATGCTCCACGCGCGAAGGAATGCTCCAGGCCCCCGTGCCCAGCCGGCTGCAGTCAATGCGGATCTCCTCACCGCTGACCGGATCGGCATCTATCACCACCAATGGACCGCACACCTCACCACCGCGCTCTTCGGGAATATACCCGAGCTGCTCGCGGTTGACGCCCAGCATCGCCTCCATGTCATCGAGCAGCGCGTCACTCTCCGATTGCTGCTCGAAACGGCAGACCCCCCAGCTCTTGCTGTTATAGTAGATCTCCCGCTTGCCGGCGATGTCGTTGCGATCGAGCAGATCATTCTTGGTCGTCGCCAGCAGGCGCATGGACTGCGCGAAGGTGCGCGCCGTGTTGTAAGACAGGGTCCGCGTCACCTTGCGCCCGAGCAGCTCGAAATACCCCTTGCGCACATCATACTTCACATTCGAGAGGGCCCGCACCGGAAACTTCATCGCCGGCTTGCGGTGGCGCTTGATGACGTCATCATAAATCCCCCGTGCCACCTCCACGATGCGCCGCGCCGCCGCCCGGCGCGTGTCCCCGCCGGGCACTTCCCTCTTTTTCGTCTTGCGTTTCTTCATGCTCGCCGCCGTCCATTTCCTCAGATTTCCAAGTGCGTGCGATCGAGCAGCTTCTCGAGACCGCGCACCACGGCGGCTTCCTGCCGATCACTCAACGACAAAATTTCCTTCAAACCCAGCGCCAGGTGAGGAATGTAGGTGACGATGTGACTGCGCTTGCGGGCCGCCTCCGCCTGGCGCCGGCGCCGTCGCAGGTAGACCGCCAGCCGGCGGCCGCATTCCTGCAGCGCAAAGGTCAGCTCGCGCAGGATTTCAGGATAATGGGCCACCGCCTCCTTGCTCTCACTGGTGAAAGGCACCCACACGCTGGCGATGTGCAGCAGGATCACCATCGGGCCCACCGGCACCGCGTTGCGCGGCTGCGTCAGCCCGTAGGTCTTCCACTTGACCCCCGTCACCGCCCGCGTCATGGCACAGGCCCCGGACATGTACAGCAACGGCACGCGGTTGGCAAAGCGCATCACCCGGACACTGTCCTCCGCCCCCAGCTCCGCGTTTTCACCGGGACGCGCATATGCCAGCCCGGCCTCCACCTGAAATGGATTGCCCCGGTAAACGGTCGGCCGGCGGGTCACCGCAGTGTAGAAATCCGCCCGAATCTCCTTGCGTAGTCCCGCCACGATCTCTTCCTCGCCGATCGGCGAAAGACAATCCGTCGGCGGACGCATGAGACGCGTTTCACTGATCGCCCGGTAGAGTGCTTCGCTGTCACGCTGGGCGATCAGCGCAGGCCGTGCCCGCGGATTGAGACCCGCCCGCTCACATATCTCCAGCGCCGCCCGGTCGCTCACCCGGGAAAAATCCTGTACCAACGCCGCCCGCAAGGTCCGCGCGCTGCTGTCCTTGAGTATCTGCATGAGCAGACCCAGTTCCACCCCGTGCGGATGCGGTTTTATCTCCACCGTCGGCTTCGGCAGAACCTCGCTCACCCGCTGGAAACTCGTCCATTCACCCTCGGCCTCCCCGTCGTTGTCGCCGCCCGGCCGCCTGAGCCGCACCCGGTAATGCAGCATCAGATGCGGATTTACAACAGCGCACTGCTTGATGTACTCGTCCACGGAGAGCCTCCCGCGTACATAGGAACCCTCCAACTCGATGCTCACCCGCGTTCCCCGGGACGCAGTCCTCGTCCCCCCACCACGTTTCTTGCCGGCCGCCGGAAATTCCGGCCGCCACTCGACCTCCCGGTCGGCGACGATCATGGGGCGGTTCTTACGCGTATCAAGGTGCACCTCAAGTAAATGTGCCCGATTCCGCGGGCCTGTCCGCGACCAGATCCGCGTGGCAGTGCCGGTCGTCAACTGCCCGTACATGCCCGCGGCGCTGATCCCGATCCCCTGCTGGCCGCGCGACATGCGCAGGCGGTGAAACTTCGACCCGTACAACAGCTTCCCGAAAATCTTCGGAATCTGGCTGCGCACGATCCCCGGACCGTTGTCCGTCACCGTCACCCGAAAACGATCGCGGTCAAGCTGCTCGATATCAACGCTGATCTCAGGGACTATCCCCGCCTCCTCACAGGCATCCAGGGAATTGTCGACGGCCTCCTTGACGGCCGTAAGCAGGGCCTTGCGCGGACTGTCGAAACCCAGCAAGTGCCGGTTCTTGAGAAAAAATTCGGAAACCGATATCTCCCGCTGCCGCTGCGCCAGGCTCTCGGCCGTCTCGCGCCCGGCGCCGCGCCTTCCCGCACTCCGCTTCGATTTTGCCGCCGCCGACATGACACTCCCTTCCGCTCAATCGCCCTCCGACGAATACGCCCGGCCGCACCCCCGATCACAAGCCGACGTATTCAATCCCCAGCCGCCGCGCCTCCTCCCGCGAAAACAGGTTCTTGACGTCCACCAGCACCGGCGTCCGCATCCGCTCCCGCAGATCTTCGATCCGTATCTGCCGGAAGACGTCGTGCGCGTTTATCGCCACCACCGCATCGAGATCAGCGGCCTCGTTCAGCGGCCGCGTCTCGAATCCAAAACGCCGCGAAATCTCCTCCGCCGGCAGCAACGGCTCCCATACGGCCACGCGCACCCCGAATTCCTGCAGGTAGTGCACAACGTCCACGGCCCGCGTGTTCCGCAGGTCCGGCACATTCTCCTTAAAAGTCAAACCCATCACCAGGACGTTTGCGTCGCGCGGCAGGCGACCCGCCGCGTTCAACGCCCTGACGGTCAGCTCGCCGACGTAGTATCCCATTGAGTCGTTGATCCGCCGTCCGGCCAGAATGACTTCCGGGTGATACCCGAGCTGCAGTGCGCGGTACGTCAGGTAATACGGGTCCACGCCGATGCAGTGACCACCCACCAGCCCGGGATAATACCGGTGAAAATTCCACTTCGTCGCCGCGGCATCCAGGACCGCCTCGGTACGCAGCCCCATCCGCATGAATATTTTCGAGAGCTCGTTCATCAAGGCGATGTTCAAGTCCCTCTGTACATTCTCGATGACCTTCGCCGCCTCCGCCGTGCGGATGTCCTCCGCCCGGAAAACCCCGGCCTCGACCACCCGCCCATAAACGCGCGCGCACCTTTCCAGGGCAGCCTGATCATGCCCACTGACAACCTTCGTCACGGTACGAATGGTGTGACGGCGGTCACCGGGATTGATGCGCTCCGGTGAATAGCCCAGGTCGAATTCCCCCAACTTCAACCCGGATTCCGCCTCCAGAATCGGCAGGCAGACCTCCTCGGTCACGCCCGGATACACCGTGCTCTCGTAAACGACCATCATCCCCCGCCGTAACAGCCGCCCGATCGTACGCGAGGCCTCCTTGACCGCCGTCAGATCAGGCTCCCGCGCCGCCGTCAGCGGGGTCGGCACGGCCACGATGATGAAAGTACACTCCCTCAGATCATCGGCGTCCGCCGTAAACCGCAGCCGCGGCGACTGCAGGTCATCGGGTGCAGTCTCCCCTCTGGCGTCATGCCCCCCCTGCAATTCTGCCACCCGCCCGGCGTCACTGTCATAACCGACGACGTCGTATGGAACCGCAAAGGCCGCCGCCAGCGGCAACCCCACGTAACCCAAACCTACCACGCCGATGCGTTCCTCGTCCTTTCGGCCGCCAACGCCGTCTGTATTCATCTTCTGCGCCCTCGCTCTCCTAAATCTTCCACAGATACATCAGGCGCGGAACACCGCCCGCCGGCAACCGCAGCTGCAAGGATCCCTCCAACCGCGCCAGCCAGCCCGCGAGACCCGTCGCGCTCTCGTAGCGCACCACCTTCAGATGCTCGACTCCAAGTAACTCCTTCGTGCGCCGCATGGCATCGTCCCAGTACCCGATCTCATCTATGAGGCCCTTCTCCTTGGCTTGAATCGCGGAAAAAACCCGGCCGTCGGCCAGCGGCCGCAACTCTTCAGGCGCGATATGCCGCCCATTGCTGACCACCCCCAGGAAATATTCGTACAGGCCGTCCACCACCCCCTGCAACATCTCGAGTTCCTCATCTTGCGGCTTGCGAAAAGGATTCAGCAGGTCCTTGTAGCGGCCCGACTTGATCGTCGTATCGTGCACGCCGATCCGATCGCTGAGCTCGGTCCAGTTCAAAGACTGCAGTATGACCCCGATCGATCCCACCACCGCAGTCGGCTCCGCAATCAGCCAGTCCCCCGCCATGGAAATGAAATACCCACCCGAAGCGGCCACGTCGCGCATCAACACAACCACCCGCCTGCCCGGAGCGGAAGTCTTGAACCTCTCGAGCTGCCGGTAAATCTCGTCCGTCGGCGAAATCGCCCCCCCGGGAGAATCGACGTCCAGAATTATCGCCAGCACATCCTCATCGTTGGCCGCCGCACGGATCTGCCGCAATATCGATTCGGTCCGGTCATATTCCGGGGCCAGGAAACCTTCGCCGCGTTCCCGTACGATCATCCCTCGAATGACAATGTGCACCGCCTTGACCCGGCCGGAGCCGAACGACACCTTCTCTCTCAAGCGTGGGAACTCGTCCTCCCCTTCCCCCTTCCCTGCACGGCGCGACGACCCGGAGACCGCCACCGCGCCCATCAACAGAATGTTCATCATGACACTCAGCACCAGCAGCGCCCCCAAGAGGCCCACCAGCAGCCAGCGCCAAATACCACTCGAACCGCTCTTGTCCGCCTTGCCGTTCACTTCCTGTCAATCTCCTCCGCCGCACCCGCGGACGCCCCCCAGCCACACAAGCCCCCGCTACAGAAACATCCCATACCATCCACCAGACATTCACGCAATTCAATCATCATCTTCACCCCCGGATATTGCCTCCGCGTCCTTTTGCAGGCATTCTATCAAGATATGAAAAACGTGCCCCCCGAAGAAAAGATGCACACCGACCGGGAAGGCGCAGCCCCCCGCGTCACGGGCCTGCACCCGCTCGTGGCCACACGCCTGCGCGCCGACGGCGGCACGACCTTCGCCCCCGTGCCCCGCACCATCTGGTCGACCTTCGCTCCACCGGACGAAGACAATTGTATTCCCGTCATAGCCGCCTCACTCCTCATTGAGTGGTCGGACGGCCGCCGCGCCCTGGTGGACACCGGCTGCGGTCCCGCTCACCTTCACCCGGAAAAATTGCGCCACGCCCACGGAATCGCGCCCGGCTGGGACCTCGAAAATGCCTTGGCCGAATACGGGCTCGCACCGGAAAACATCAACCTGGTGATTCTTACCCACCTGCACTGGGACCATGCCGGCGGCGTCGCCCTGGCACTCCAACGCTTCCCGGCGGCCACGCTCGTCGTTCATTCCCGCGAATGGAACGCGGCCGTGTCGGGCAACCCGCTCTTTGCCAAGAGCTATCCCGCCGAAATAATCGCGTCCTTACTCAAGCTTCCGAAAGAACGCCGCCATCTACCTCAAGGGAAAAACCCTGCAATCGCCCCCGGCGTCTCCCTGATGCTTACCGGCGGACACAGCCCGGGACATTGCGCCGTACTCGTCTCCGGACCCCAGCGTCTCTCCGCCGGCGGCGCGTCCCTGCTGAGCGCACGCGGCGGTGTCCTCTTCGCCGGCGACATTCTCCCCACCCGGCATCATCTCAGAATAGGATACTACACCGCCTACGATCATTATCCCATCCACGTCCGGGGCTGGAAAATGCATAACCTGCCGCGCCTCGCAGGAAACGGAACCGCGTTTCTCTTCGGGCACGACGCCGACGTGTTCGCCGCCACAATCAAGCCTGATCCTCGGCGCGACTTTCTTCCCGAGAAGACCCTGCCAGTGCCGGCGCCGCCGTCTACAACAGCCGCATCACACCCAGACTGAGCCCGGGCACGTAAGTCACCAGAAGAACGATCAGCCCCAGAATCAAAAGAAAAGGCAAGGCGTAACGTCCCACCCGCAGAAGCGGAATCTCGAAGCGAAACGCCGCCAGAAAAAGGTTCATCCCCACCGGCGGAGTCAAGTATCCCAGTTGCAGGTTCGCAAGGAAAATCACCCCCAAGTGCACCGGGTCAACCCCAAATACCCGCGCCATCGGCAGGATCAGCGGAACCACGACCACCAGCGCCGAAAATATATCCATCAGACATCCCACCAGCACCAGCGCCCCGTTCAATCCCAACAGGAACAGCCAGCGTGCATGCACGTGCGCCTGGACCCATGCGGCGGCATGCATCGGCACCTGAGCATCCACCAGGTAGCTGGTCAGTCCCATCGCCATCCCCAGAACAATCAACACCCCGCCTACAAGCACCCCGCTCTTGACCAGCAGGTGTCCCAGGGCCTCCCATCCGATATCACGGTAGATGAAGATTTCCACCACCAGGGCATAGAGCGCCGTCAGCCCCGCCGCCTCAATCAGCGTACAGAATCCTCCGAATATCGCCGCCAGCGCCACCACGGGGATCAATAATTCCCACACGGCCCCCTTCAGCGCAGCCGCCGCCTCGCGCACCTGGAAGCGCCGCGGTTTCACACGCCGGCGACGTCCCTCCCAGACGCACATCCCCGCCACCGCCCCTACCATCAACGCTCCGGGTACAAGCGCCGCCTTGAAAAGATCCACTATCGGAACGTGTGCGATCACCCCGAAAAGAATCACCACCAGGCTCGGCGGCAGCAACAGGCCGATGCTGCCCGTCGCCGTTATCAAGCCCACCGAAAACCTCTCCCCGAAACCGCTCTGCTTGAGGACCGGCAACAACAAGCCGCCCAAGGCGAGAATCGTGATCCCCGACGCCCCGGTAAAAGTAGTAAAAAATGCACACAACAACGTCACCACCAGTGCCGAGCCACCCGGGATCCACCCGAAGACAGCCTCAAACACCCGCACCAGCCGGCGACTCGCCCGGCTCTCGGAAAGAATGTATCCCGCCAGCGTGAAAATCGGAATGGCCGGAAACACCGGCGATATGACGATCCGGTAGGCCTCGGCCGGGATGGCGGCGATCGTCACCCCCTCGCACCAGAAAAGCAACCACGCCGCTCCTCCCAGAAGTACGAAAACCGGCAGACCAAAAATCGCCAGCACTACCAGCGCCACGATTCCCCACGCAGCCACCGCTGCTGGAAGCGACCCCGCCGACGCAACAATAAGCAGCGCCAGCGGTATTCCCAACCATTCAACAAGACGCAGATAACGATTACCCGTCGCGCGCCGCATGAAACGCACCGCGGTCACCCCCAACCCCAGCGGCATTACCGCTTCCGCCACCCATGTCGGTATCCAGGTCGCCACCGTCGTCCCGGTCCCCGGTACAAACAGGCCCCAGCGCCCGATCCATCCCGACAACCAGTCCGGCAGCTCCTCCGCCATTCCCGCCGGCAAGGCCGGGGCTTCCGTCAGCACCAGCTGCAACCCAGCCGCGGCAAGAATCCAACATATGAATCCCGCCGCCGCCAGGCTCACCCGTTCGGCAATCCCCCGCACCCTCGCCGGAAGAAATTCCAATGCCCCGCTTATTCGCAGATGACGCCCCTCCGCCGCCGTCAATCCCGCCCCCAGAAAAGCCGCCCACAACGTAAAATGCTGCAAGTAGTCGGAAGCACCCGGAATTCCACTGTGAAACCAGCGCCGCAGAACGAACTCAACCCCAGGGACGATCACCATCAACAGCATCAACCCGGCCACGACGCCCCGCTCGATCCGCCCGCCGTGACCCGCCGCCCTCTGTCCTTCGATATCCGACATCCGACTTCCGACAACCGTCTCCTGACTTCCGACTACCGACTTCCGTCCTCCGACCCCTTACCTCCGGCTACTGACTTCCGTCCACCTTCCCGCCCGTCCCCTCCGAACGATAGGCCCGCAACACCGCCATGATCTCTTCGTAAGTCTCCCGCGAAAACCGCCGCCCCATGAAAACCGGAAGACCCTGGCTCGCCACCATCTCACGCCAGTCGGCCAGTACGTCCGGCGAAACGTCTATCACCTTCAATCCCTTCTTGACCATCGCCTCCACCGCTTCCGTCTCCAGGCGCTTGCTCTCGGTCTGAAAACGCAGGCCCGCCTTGCGGGCGCTCTTGCGCAATGCCGGGCGTAAATCCGGTGGAATTCGTTCCCACTTGCGACGGCTGATAACGATCGCCGCCGGCAACGGCTGCCACTTGATGTCCGTCATGTTAGGCGCCAATCCGAACCACTGGAACGCCAGGGCCGCCACCGGCGGAGCCGCAAAGGCGTCCACCAGCCCCGTCTGCAGGGACGGCAAGAGATCCCCGACACTCAGCGGTACCGGATGAAAACCACTCTTCTTGAGGAGTTCGATGTAAAGGGCATCCGATCCCCAGAAAAACAGCTTCCGGCGTCGCATGTCGTCCGGCGTCACAACCGGCTCCTTCGCAAAGAAACGGACCCATCCGGCACTGCTCCAGCTCAGCAGCTCAAACCCCTTGGCCCGCAACGACTTTTCCCATTTCGGGCCGATCCGCGTAAGCACCCTTTCCAGTTCCGCGTCGTTGCGCACCACCATGGGAAACGTCATCGCTTCAATGTCCGGCTCGATCTCCATCAGCCCGGCCGAAGTCAACGCCGCGGCGTGCAACTGCCCGATCCGTATCTTGCGGATCATGTCGGTCTCATCACCCGCCACACCCCCCGCGTAGATCCGCAGCTTGACCTTGCCGCCGCTCACGCGATTCCAGGTCTGGGCGACCTCCAGCAAAGCATCATGCCAGGGCGAACCCTCCGGCGCCACCGTTCCCAGTTTGACGATCTCCGCCGCCGACACCGTGCACGCGGACAGCGCCAGCCCAAGAATCCAGCCGGTAACCTTGCTATTCAACACTCTCTCCTTCCTCGTCTTCACCCACGAACAACTCCCCCATGCGTCCCAGCAGCCACTCCGCACGTTCCCGCGCCAGGACGTTGAGCAGCCGATGCTCCGGATCGGCGTCCACGTCTATGGCGCGCACCTTCTCCAGCATGGCCCGGAAAAGGTCGGCATCCTGTCGCCGCACTGCCACGGCCTCGGCATACGTCACGTAAACCGTTCCGATCCGTCCGCCGCTTATCTCCACCGCCCGGTGGAAATGTTTTTCGGCGTTCTCGAGCGCACCCCGGCGCGGTGCCTGCGAGGCATCGTAGGCAATAAAGAATTCATGCGCCCCGCCGTCCTCGTAGGTCTCGTCAAGCTCCAGCACGCGCTCCATCACCTCCGCCGCAAGCGGCAGGTCCGCCACCATGTCCATCTCGCCGCGCCGGCAGGAGATCATCCCCGCCCATCCAAGGCCCATCCAGTATAGCAATCCCACGTCTTCCGGCCCGGCCTCGTCAAGCGCCGCCCGTATCTTCTCCGCACCGAGGCGCCCGCTGAACCCTGGATGACGCAGATCCAATCCGCGCAGGGCGTAGTCCCGTCCCCTGCGGTACAACTTCGCCGCCCGCCGCCGCAGCCGGCGCGCGGTATGAATATCCTCGTCCGCAACCCGATCGGCATCGGCCTCCACGAAAGCATGCGCATAAGAAACAAAACCCCGCGCCGCGGCCAGACATGCCCGTGCATTACGCGGGTCCTGCCGCACCACCATCTCCAGCGTCTTCAGCGCAAACGGCAGCGCCGCCCGCACAAGTTCCGGATCGTCATCCTCGGCATATACGCTCGCCGCCGCCTCCCCGGCGAATGCACCGGCCACTTCCCGCATGGCCGCCCGGCGAACCGTCGCACACCCACCCGGAAGACACATCAGCACAGAGGCCGCCACCAGTGCCGCTCGCCGTCCGATGATCTCCATGGAGTGTTTCATGGCCCGGCATCCTTGCACGCACCCGCTGCGAATTCAAGCCGTCTGTCACTTCCGCACAAGTTCATCCTTTTTGGCTCATCAGCCCTTGACCACCCCCCGCCGCCGCACTATCTTTCGCCAAATCAAAAATGAGTGACAAGAGGTCGTCGACAGTGGTGATCTTCGTACCAAAAGAATCCGAGCCGGGCGAAACCAGGGTCCCTCTGGTACCCGAAACAGTCCGCAAACTCGCGGAACTCGGCGCCCGTGTAGAAATCGAATCCGGCTTGGGAGCGTCCATCGGTAACGACGACGAAAGCTACCGCGCCGCTGGTGCCTCCATCAGCACAGACCGCAATGCCTCCCTGGCCGCAGCCGACTTGATCCTGCGTCTGCATCCACCACCGGATGACGATATCTCCCTCATGAAAAAGGACGCCGTGCTCATCGGCTTCCTGGATCCCTTCCAGCATCCCGAAAAACTTCGGCTCCTCGCCCGCGCCGGTGTCAGCTCGCTGGCCATGGAACTGATCCCGCGCACGACCATCGCGCAGAAAATGGACGCCCTCAGCTCACAGGCCAACCTGGCCGGCTACGTAGCCGTCATCCTCGCAGCCGAACGACTCAACAAAATCCTGCCGATGATGATGACCCCCGCCGGGACGATCTCACCCGCGCGGGTCTTCGTCATCGGTGCCGGAGTAGCCGGACTGCAGGCGATTGCCACCGCCAAACGACTGGGTGCCCGCGTCGAAGCCTACGATACCCGCCCGGTGGTCGCCGAACAGATCCAGTCCCTCGGCGCCCGCTTCGTAAAAATCGACGTCGGTCCCACCGGCCAAACGCGCGACGGCTATGCGCGCGAATTAACCCCCGAACAGCTCGAACGACAGCGCTTGGCACTCGGCCGCGTGTGCGCTTCCTCGGACATAATCATCACCACCGCCCGCGTCTTCGGCAAACCCGCCCCGCGTATCATCACCGCCGAGATGATCGCGGGAATGCAGCCCGGCAGCGTGATCGTGGACCTCGCCGTCGAAAGCGGCGGTAACGTCGAAGGCGTCCAGCTCGGCCGCGAAATCGAAATCAACGGCGTCCGCGTGATCGGGCTGCCGAATCTTCCCGGCCGCGTTCCCGTCCACGCCAGCCTGATGTACTCCAGCAATCTGGGCAACCTGGTGGCCCATTTCTGGGACAAGGACTCCGCCGCATTCCGGCTCGACCCCGGCAACGATATCATCAAGGCCTGTCTGGTCACTCACCGCGGCAGCGTGATTCATCCCCTGTTCAGCAAGGAGGATCAACAATGACAATGCTCCTCTTCATATTCGTGCTCGCCATGTTTCTCGGGTTCGAACTCATCTCGAAAGTGCCTTCCCAACTGCATACCCCCCTCATGTCCGGATCGAACGCCATATCCGGAATAACCATCGTCGGCGCCCTCCTGGCGGCCGGCCGCGGCAACCAGACCTTCACCATCATTCTAGGAACCCTGGCGGTGATCTTCGCCACCATCAACGTCGTCGGCGGCTATCTCGTCACCGACCGCATGCTGGCAATGTTCAAACACAAGCCCAAAGGGAATAATCCGCAGTGAATCCACGCTCCGTCATAGAAATCGCCTATATCGTCGCAGCCGTGCTCTTCTGCATCGGCATCAAGATGCTTAGCTCCCCGGATACCGCCCGGCGCGGGAACCTGGTATCGGCCGTCGGTATGCTCCTGGCCGTCGTCGCCACTCTTCTCGCCGGAGGCCTCCACTATCAGTGGATCCTCGCCGGCATCGTCATCGGTTCCGCCGTCGGAGCTTTCGCGGCACGCACGGTCCAGATGACGGCAATGCCCCAAATGGTCGCCCTCTTCAACGGATTCGGCGGACTCGCCAGCCTGCTCGTCGGCTGGTCGGAATATCACGCCCATCGTCCCGAAACCTTCGGCTTCACCGTGGTCGCCGTGGCCCTCACCGTCATCATCGGAGCGGTAACCTTCTCCGGCAGCCTGGTGGCCTACGGCAAACTCGCCGAACGCCTGCCCGGACGTCCGATCATTTTCAAGGCCCAACATCTCGTCAGCGCGGCCGTGCTGGTATTGATCATCTTGGCGGCCGGAGCCTTCAGCCTCAGACCAGCCGCTTCCTATCCTGCATTTCTCCTGATGGCCGCCGCCGCCCTCATTCTCGGCGTGCTTTCCACCATACCGATCGGCGGCGCCGACATGCCCGTGGTCATCTGCCTGCTCAACAGCTATTCCGGACTCGCCGCCTGCGCAGCCGGTTTCGTGATCCGTAACAACGTTCTCATCGTCTCCGGATCACTGGTCGGCGCCAGCGGCCTCATCCTCACGAATATCATGTGCAAGGCCATGAATCGCTCGCTCACCAACGTCCTCTTCGGCGGATTCGGCGCGGCGCGCACAAAGAAATCCGGCTACCAGGGAGACGTGCGGCCCATCACCCCCGAAGACACCTATTACCTGCTCGAAGCCGCCCGCTCGGTCGTCTTCGTCCCCGGATACGGCATGGCCGCCGCCCAGGCGCAACATGTCGTCCGGGAATTGGGCGAACTGCTCGCCGCCAACGGAACTGACGTGAAGTACGCCATTCATCCCGTCGCCGGACGGATGCCGGGTCATATGAACGTGCTTCTGGCCGAGGCGAACGTACCCTACGAACAGCTTGTCGAACCGGAAGACGTCAACCCGATCATGGACACGATCGATGTCGCTATCGTCATCGGCGCCAACGACGTCGTCAACCCCGCCGCCCGTGACGACGAGGAGAGTCCCCTCTATGGAATGCCCATCATCGAAGTGGACCGCGCCCGTACCTGCATAGTCCTCAAGCGTTCCCTCAACCCCGGCTTCTCGGGCGTGGACAACCCCCTCTTCTTCAAGGAAAACACGCGCATGCTCTTCGGCGACGCAAAAGCCTCGATCTCCGCCCTCGTCGCCGAATTCAAAGACTAGGCAAACCAAACCCCCGCCCGCAGGAAAACTGTTCCTCTTTTTGCCGCCGGCGTGTTCGAATCATCCGAACAGAAAACGCCGTCGCAAGCACCCGCCAACAACCCCCGTTGTCACCGGCCCCGCCCATTGCAAGTACGAAATCAAGAAATCAGTCGCCACCAAAAAGCCACGTGGATAAGTAACGCTCCCCGCCGTCCGGCATCACCGTCACCACCAGCCGCCCGCGATTCTCCTCGCGCCCGGCAACCTCAAGCGCCGCCAATACGTTCGCCCCCGTGGAAATTCCCCCCAAAATACCCTCTTCCCGCGCCAGGCGCCGCGCCGTCTCACCCGCCTCGTCCGAACCGACCCGCAAAACCTCGTCAATCAGGTCACGCCGCAATATCTCGGGAACGAATCCGGCCCCAATCCCCTGGATCCGGTGCGGCCCCGGCTCACCCCCCGACAAAACCGGCGACTCGGCTGGCTCCACGGCCACCACCCGCAACCCCTCCCGCCGCGGCTTGAGCGCCTCAGCCACCCCGGTTATCGTCCCGCCGGTGCCAACCCCGGCAACAAAAACGTCTATCGCCCCTCCCGTTGCCTGCCATATCTCCTCGGCCGTCGTCCGCCGGTGAATTTCCGGATTCGCCGGATTCCGAAACTGCTGGAGCATATACCCCGAAGGAGTACTCTTCAAAATCCGTTCGGCTTCCCTCACCGCCCCCGCCATCCCCTTCTCACCCGGCGTCAATATGATCTCCGCTCCGAGAATCTCCAACAGCCGCCGCCGCTCGATGCTCATGGTATCCGGCATAGTCAGTATCAAACGATATCCACGCGACGCCGCAACGAAAGCCAACCCTATTCCCGTGTTCCCGCTGGTCGCTTCGATCAGGACCCCGTCCGGCCCTATCAACCCGTCCCGTTCAGCCGCATTCACCATGGCCACGGCAATCCTGTCCTTGACGCTGCCGAGCGGATTGCACGCCTCCATCTTCACTGCCACCCTCCCCGGCAACCCGTCCGCCATCCGCCGTAACATCACCAGCGGCGTGCCCCCCACCGCCCGCGTAATGTCCGCTCTCATCCGACCATTGCTCAACCCGGACTTCATAGCCGCCTCCTTACTCCTCACACCAGTATCACACTTCGCCCCCATAATCAAAAGACACCCCAGCCCAAGCTTGCCGCAGGACCCGCTTGCATCGTATTACTCTCACAAATGAACCGGGCCCGGCCACAGCAAGACAACGCAGTCACTCCGCATGAGCAACACGCTCCGCCGGCAAGGCCCGACATCCCATCATTGCTCGCCATCGACCGCTCGCTGGATGCACGCCTGGCCCAGGAACATGTCAATCGCCTCGATGATGATTACTTCGCCCGCTTTGATATCCGGACAATCGCCGCCCATATCGCCGCCCTCCAAAAAATCAGGCCCGGACACCCGGTCGAAATCCTTGCCGATTGGAAGGCGGACGGACTCTGCGAACTGACGGTCACGGCCTTCGATCACCCAGGTGAATTCTCGCTCATTACCGGCGTCCTCACCGCCAACGGATTTTCCATCATCGCAGGCGACATCTTCACTTACCGGCCGGCTGAAATGGAAAAACCGGCGCGGCGCCTGCCTTTCAGATTCCAGCGTACCCCCTCCAGCCTCCGGCGGCGCCGAATCGTTGACCTCTTCATCGGCCATCCCCCCGCCGACGTCCCACGCGAAGAGTGGTTTGCACGTCTTTCAAACGACATGCGGGAAGTGATCTTACTCCTCGAAAACCAAGATCCGGACGCCCCCGCCCGCGCCAAGTCCCGAGTCAACGAAATGGTCACCGCCTGCATATCAGCCCGTACACCCGACTCCCATCGGATTCTCTATCCCGTCGAAATAAAAGTCGACAATACCTCCAGCCGCTTCACGCGCCTGAAAGTTTCCTCGCAGGATACCCCGGCCTTCCTCTACTCGCTCAGCAACGCCCTCGCCCTCCATCACCTCGCCATCGAACACGTCCGCATCCGCACCGTCCTCGGCCGCGTCAACGACGAAATTGACATAGTCACCGAACACGGCCGACCTATAACCGACCCGGACCAACTCGACAAAATCCGCCTCTCGGTCCTGTTGACCAAACAGTTCACCTACTTCCTCGACCGCGCGCCGGATCCCTACGCCGCTCTGACACGATTCGAGCAGATGGTCGGCGACATAGTCTCCGCCCCCGGCAAGGACCGCTGGATAGAATTTCTCTCCGACCCACACGCCATGCGTGACCTCGCCCACCTCCTCGGCGCCAGCGATTTTCTCTGGGAGGATTTCATCCGCCTGCAGTACGAATCCATCCTCCCGATGCTCCAGGCGCATGTCCGCGCCCGCCGCCTCGCCGAACCTCCGGAGCGCCTGGCGGAGGCACTCCAGGAAAAACTCTCCGGATTGAAGGACTACGATGACAAGCGCCGCGCAATCAACGACTTCAAGGACCGCCAGATATTCCTGATAGATCTCGAGCATATCCTCAACCCCGACAGCGACTTCGATTCCCTCGCTGAACACCTCACAGCCCTGGCCGAAACCATCGTCACCGCTGCCGCCACAACAGTCTATGAAAGACTCTCTTCGATCCACGGCGTTCCCCGCACCGTCGCCGGCCTCAACGCCCGCTATGCCGTCATGGGCCTCGGCAAGCTCGGCGGCGCCGCGCTCGGATATGCATCCGATATCGAACTGCTGTTCGTCTACAGCGACAGCGGTAATACATCCGGACCCGAGGTGATAACCAACGCCGAGTTCTTCGGCAACCTCGCGCGCGAAACAGCCCTCTTCATCGCCGCCAAACGCGAGGGCATCTTCCATGTCGACCTCCGCCTGCGTCCCTACGGCGCCGGCGGCCCGCTCGCCTGCAGCCTCGAAAGCTTCTGCCGCTACTACGGGCCCGGCGGCCCCGCCCACTCCTATGAACGCCTGGCCCTCGTCCGCATGCGCGCCGTCGGCGGTGACCATGAATTCGGCTTGCAGGTCGAGCGCCTGCGCGACGAATTCATATACGCCCACCCGGAAATAGACCTCGCCGAGTTCCGCGAACTCCGCAATCGCCAGTTCGAAGAAAAAAATCGCCCCGGCCGCTTCAACGCCAAGTTCAGTCCCGGCGCCCTGGTGGATCTCGAATACGCCGTGCAAATCCTCCAGGTCATGCACGGCGGCGCCATCCCCGCCCTGCGTACCCCCCGCGTCCGTGAAGCCCTTCTCCAACTCCAGCGGGCCGGCGTCCTCGCCGAAGATGAAAGCCTGCGGCTGGTATCCGCCTACCGTTTCCTGCGAAAACTCATCAATGCCTTGCGAATGTTGCGCGGCTCCGCCCGCGACCTCTTCCTGCCGGAAATCAACAGCGACGAGTTCACCCACCTCGCCCGTCGCATGGGCTACCGTACCCAAAAAACCGTCACCCCCCAGGACCAGCTCTACCTCGATTTCGAAACCCACACCGCCGCCGTCCGCACCTTCGTCCAAAAATTCTTCGGCCGTGATTCCATACCCGGCCCCGCCGGAGGCAACGTCGCCGACCTGCTCCTATCGGAGAAACCGGATCCGACACTGCGGAAAATGATTCTCCAAAAGGCCGGTTTCCTGGACAGCTCACGCGCCTATACCAATCTGCGCCGCCTGGCGGGAAAAGGCGAGCGCCGCGAAACCTTCACGCGCCTGGCCATCCTCGCCTGTGACCGCCTGCGTAACGAACCCGACCCGGATATGGCCCTCAATAACTGGGAGCGCTTCGTCGCATCCCTTCCGGATCCCGTCGCACACTTCGAAATCCTCCTCTCCCAACCCCGCCGCCTGGAGATACTCCTGGGCATATTTTCCCGCAGCCAGTTTCTCGCCGATATGCTCATCTCGCGCCCCCAGTTTTTCGACTGGGTCACGACTCCCCAAGTCATCCGCATGCCCAGGAATATTCAAGACTTGCAAAGCGAACTCAGGGAAGCTTCCTTCGCGGCCGCAACTCATCCGGAGTGGCTCGACGCTGTCCGCCTCTTCCGGCGCCGCGAAATTCTCCGCATCGGCACCCGCGATATGTACCTTCAGTCTCCCATGGAGCAGGTCGTCGCGGAACTCTCCGACCTGGCCGACGTAATCCTCCAAGAAGCCCTCAGCCGCGCCTGGCAGGAAATCGGCACAACCGACCTGCCTTCCGACGACGTCCGGTTCCTCCAGGACCATTTCTGCCTGCTCGCCCTCGGCAAGCTGGGCGGCCGCGAACTCAATTACAGTTCCGATATCGACCTGGTCGCCGTCTACGACGATCCGGCTGATATGACCGCCGAACGGTCCGCCGTCTTCCGCAGACTCATGCTCCGCCTTCAGGAAGACCTCACCAAATCCATCCATTCCGGATACGTCTACCGTGTTGACCTGCGCCTGAGGCCCTACGGAGCGTCCGGCGAAATCGCCTCCTCCCTCAGCGCCTTCAGACACTACTACGAACACTCGGCGGCCATCTGGGAAATCCAGGCCCTGATCAAGTGCCGTCCCGTAGCCGGTTCGCCCGAAATCGGAAAACAGGTCCTCTCCACCGTCGTCCACCCCCTCCTGCGAAGAAAACACGATCCGACCAAAGTCGCAGAGTCCATATTGCAGATGCGTGCCGCCGTAACCCGCCCACCCGACAGCCCCACTGCCGCCGACGTCAAGCAGGGCATCGGTGGACTGAGAGATATTGAATTCCTCGTCCAGGGACTCCAATTGATCCACGCCCACGTCAAACCCCAAATCCTTACGGGCAACACCCTCGAGGGACTCAGGCGCTTGCACGACGCCGGAATCATCCCCGCCGACCTCACCCAAACATTGCACGACGATTACGTCTATCTGCGCCGCATCGAACACTTCCTCCAAATAATGGAAGACCGCCAGATCCATACCATCCCCCGCGACGACCACAAACTCGCCGCCCTCGCCCGCCGTATCAACGGACCCTCCGCAACCGCCCCCGCCTTCCTCGCCGATCTCCAAGAACGCCTCGCCCGCGTGCATTCAACCTTCAACCAATTCTTCCCCCAATCAACCTGAAACCCCGGTATGATCTCATGATTACGACACTATTGTACGCTCACCGCCTATTTTGCTACAATTATGTATACCGCTGAGCTCGCTCATCCACCGCGTTTGAATGCTTAAATAGTTACACACCAAGATATTATATCCAAGGAGGTCACCACGCCTCGCGTTGGCATGCGACTTGCGTTATGCTTGCCGCAAGCAGAAAAAGAAAAACGGTCTGAGTGAGGCCGAAATCGCACTGCGGTGTATGGAAATCTCGGCGGTATTTAGTTGTTGTCAAAGGAGTGCCTTAATAAATATTCTGCCGATTCCCGAGGATTCCAGTCACCATGAAAAGACATACGCGACAACCGCCCGAAGCTAAGGAGAAAGTATAATGAGCGCAATAAAGACCCCAGCCGACGTCCTCAATCTCATCAAGAAAGAAAACGTCGAAGTCGTTGATCTGCGATTTATGGACTTCCCGGGACTCTGGCAGCATTTCTCCGTCCCGGTCTCCGAGATCGAAGAAAAAACCTTCGAAGAAGGCTTGGGCTTCGACGGATCCAGCATTCGCGGATGGAAGAGCATCAACGAATCGGACATGCTCGTGAAACCCGTTGCGGAAACAGCCTTCCTGGATCCCTTCACCGCCGCCAAGACCCTGGTCCTGATCTGCAATATCTGCGACCCGCTCTCCGGTGAAGACTACACGCGCGACCCACGCAACATCGCCCGCAAGGCCGAAAACTACCTCAAGGCCAGCGGAATCGCCGATACGGCCTTCTTCGGGCCGGAAGCCGAGTTTTTCATCTTCGATGACATCCGTTTCGACCAGAACGAACACGAGGCTTACTACCACGTCGACTCCATCGAAGGACGCTGGAACTCGGGACGCGCCGAGAACCCAAACCTGGGCTACAAACCCCGCTACAAGGAAGGCTACTTCCCGGTTCCGCCTACCGACAAGCAGCAAGACATCCGCAGCGAAATGCTGCTGACCCTTCAAAAGGTCGGGGTCGCCGTGGAATGCCAGCACCATGAGGTCGCCACCGGCGGACAGGCGGAAATTGATATGCGCTTCAGCCCACTCCTGGCGATGGCCGACAACCTCCTCAAATACAAGTACGTCATCAAGAACGTCGCCAGCCGCAACAACAAGACGGTGACCTTCATGCCCAAGCCGATCTTCAACGACAACGGTAGCGGCATGCACGTGCACATCTCGTTGTGGAATGGTAACACCAACATCTTCGCGGGTGACGGCTACGGCGGGCTGTCGGAAGCCGCCATGTATGCCGTCGGCGGCCTGCTGAAACATGCCCCCGCACTCCTGGCCTTCACTAACCCGACCACCAACAGCTACCGCCGCCTCGTCCCGGGATTCGAGGCGCCGGTGAACCTCGCCTACTCCCGCCGTAACCGCAGCGCCGCGATCCGCATTCCCATGTACTTCACTTCCCCCAAGGCCAAACGCCTCGAATTCCGCTGCCCGGACCCGAGCTGTAACCCCTACCTCGCCTTTTCCGCCATGCTCATGGCCGTCCTCGACGGTATCCTCAACAAGATCGACCCAGGCCAGCCCCTCGACAAAGATATCTACGACCTGCCGCCGGAAGAACTGGCCAAGGTGCCTCAAACACCCGGATCGTTGCGCGAAGCCCTCGAGGCCCTGCGGAAGGACCACGACTTCCTCCTCAAAGGCGACGTCTTCACTCCGGACGTGATCGAAACCTGGATAGACTACAAGCTCAACAACGAGGTCAGCGCCATCGACCTGCGGCCCCATCCGTGGGAGTTCGCGCTCTATTACGACATCTGATAAATCCAACAACAAAGCGCCGGAGAGGTCCTCATCCCCAGGGGCCTCTCTGCTTTTCAGGACACCTTGCACGAAATACCACTCGTCAGGCTCGTCACCTCCCGCCTCGTGAATACATGAAACCCGCGAGGACTTGTCTCTCCAGAGCGTTATTGTACTGGCGGTAACCAAGAGTCTATACTGGCACCATGAAGAGTCTCGGCGTCGCCTTGGTACAGATCAACACCTGCGTCGGAGCCCTCATACCCAACGCGGATAAGATCATCCGCACCGCCCGCACCGCGGCCGAAGACGGCGCCCGTCTGATCGTATTTCCCGAAATGGCTCTCAGCGCATACCCGCCGGAAGACCTGATCCTCAAAAACCACTTTATGGAGGACTGCGAAGCCCAGATCCGACGCCTGGCGGAGGAACTCCCCGCCGATTGCGTCTGCATAGTCGGAGCCCCCCGTAAAATCGGCCCGCACCGCTACAATACCGCCACGGTGTTCCACAACGGAAATATCTTAGCCGCCTATGCCAAAATGCTCCTGCCGAACTACGGCGTGTTCGACGAACAGCGGGTGTTCTCGCCCGGAAACGATCCCCTGGTACTCGATATCTCCGGGCTCCGTATCGCCCTGCACGTCTGCGAAGACTCCTGGCACCCCGACCGCCCTCCTACGAAATCGCTCACCGAATACCATCCGAATCTGTTGGTGAACATCTCGGCCTCACCCTATCACCGCCGTAGAATACACGAGCGCCACGGTATTCTCGCCCGCACGGCGGCGGCCCTCGGTGCCGACCTGCTCTACTGCAACCTTGTCGGCGGTCAGGATGAACTCGTCTTCGACGGCGGCAGCATGCATCTTGATGCTACGGGAAAAATCATCGCCCGCGCCAAACAGTTCAGTGACGACATCCTCTATTGCCGCGTGCCTCTGCCGGACCGACCACCCTCCTCTGATAGCGCCGCGGTCTCACTCTCTCTGCCCCCTTCCGATATTCCCTCTGCCCATCCCCCACGCCTGGAACCCGCAATGGACGAAATGGAGGAAATCTACTCAGCCCTTTCAACGGGCCTGAAGGACTACGTGAATAAGAACGGATTCCGTCAAACGGTAATCGCACTCAGCGGAGGCATTGACTCGGCCCTGGTGGCGGTCCTCGCCGTTGATGCGCTCGGACCACGCCGCGTCGCCGCCGTTTCCATGCCCTCCCGCTTCTCATCCGAAGGAACCCGCCGCGACGCCGCTACCCTTGCCCATAATCTCGGAATCGAATTTCATGTAATCCCCATCGAGGATATCCTCCAGGCCTACATCGATAGACTCTCTCCCCTGTTCCGAGGACATCCTCCGGATGTGACCGAGGAAAACCTCCAGGCCCGCATCCGCGGGAATCTCATCATGGCTCTCTCCAACAAATTCGGGTGGCTCGTCCTCGCTACCGGCAACAAGAGCGAACTGGCGACCGGTTACTGCACCCTCTACGGTGACATGGTCGGTGGCTTCGCGGTAATCAAGGACGTTCCCAAGACACTCGTCTATCAGCTCGCACGCTGGCGCAATCGGCTCCGCCAGGTAATACCCGTCTCGATCCTCGAACGTCCCCCTTCCGCGGAGCTGCGCGCCGGCCAAAAGGATACCGACACCCTCCCCCCCTACGAAATCCTCGACAAGATCCTCGAACGCTACGTCGAACAGGATATGGGTGCCGACAGTATTGTAGCCGACGGGTTCGACCCCGAAACCGTCAAACGCGTCGTGCGCATGGTGGATCTCAATGAATACAAGCGCCGCCAGGCACCTCCCGGAATCAAGATCACCCCCAAGGCCTTCGGGCGTGACCGCCGCATGCCGATTACAAACCTGTACCAAGATAGAGCCTGATACCCCCCACCCATCAGTGCCATGTCATCCACTACAGACACGCCCTTTCTTAGCGCCGAGCCATGATTCTCCCGCCTCCCAGGGAGTACAATCAGACCCAGCGCTAAGGCCTGCTCGTAAAACTGGATTCACCAGGCGGACCAGCGCGATATGACGCCGTTACCCAACCCCATCAGCATATCCGTTGCGCTGCTTAATGAAAAACTACCTCCTGATCCGTCGCGTCGAAAGGGTCAGACTCCGCGTACTCTCCCGGCGACTGTTGCCCGGCGCCGTCCGGTATCGGCGCGTGCCACAGTGTGCTTGCCGCGGAACCGCTGCCCGGCATATGCTCCCCGGACACCGAATATGAAAGCCGGTGGTTTGTAGTTCAATGAAGAACGCTGCGCAAAACGAATCTTCGCCTCCACTTCGGCGACACGCTGCCAAACGAACAGCGGCGGTTATCCTGTGGGGTCTGGTGGTCCTGCTTCAGGCAAGCCTCTTGGCATGGCACGCCACATGGTGGTGGGCTGCGCGGAACAATACACTTTTCGGAAACGGCCGCTGGATCAGCGGGAAAGACACCGGCAAATTTGTCTTCTATTCGTATGGGTTCCTCTTCCGCCCGCTCCGCCACTCCCAGGTCAATCTTACCCGCGATATGGGTTATCAGGAAATCATCTACGCCCCTTCAGAAAATACACACCGTCGCCTGACAGCCCTGAACGCCCAAGTCCACGTGGCGCGCGGAGGTTATCTCTGGATCGAGCTTCATAAGGACCACCAATGCATGCTCGCCTGCCGTGTTTCACGCAACAGCCGCTATCCCAGCGGATTCTATCTCTTCGATTCCCTTGGCGAAGTCACGCGCTACGTTCCCATGCCGCCCAATAGTCCAAGACCGGGCGACGGCTGGACGACGGTAACCCTGCAGTGTACCAATCACATCTGGCGGCTTGCCCTCGATGGTAAAAGCGCGGGATCGTTTCCCGACCAGAGCGCCATGCGTGGACGTCTCGGATTCAAGGGATCAGGTAATCCCAGAGCCGACGTCAGGATCAAGAACATCCATATGACATTCGTTGACCCGCTTCACCCCGGACGTTCCTGGACGGAAGTGGAAAAATTCAGCACACGGCGCCTCGTGCGCCGCTTCTTCCCCGCTGTCTTCGCGCTTTCCATCGTACTAATCGGCCTCCGCTACGCCCGACTTCCCATTCTATGCGGACTTCTCAGCGATCAGGCCGTCCATCCGGCTTTCATCCGCCGCGACGCCGCTACCCTCACTGTCATTCTGGGCGCCTTGGCGCTCATTCATCCCCCGCCGTCCGGCGTAGCCCTGCCGGCTGCTCTCCTGGCCGCCGAACTTGCCAGCGTCGTGCTTCTCATCACTATGAAAAAGGATGCTTCCGCACCCGTCTACGCGGGAAAGAGTCGGCCGATCGTGATCTGGACGCTGCTTCTGATGCTTCTCGGCGTCCTTGCCTTCGGCCGCACTGGCGAGACCCTCGGCCGCCCGTCCGATGTGCGACCTGACAAGCTCGCCGGAATTCACCCGGCCGCCTACGTCACTTTCCCCGACCCCAATCTCCCATCACGTCCGTTCTCCCTGCCGGCACAGGTCACCATAACTCCCGGTAAACCCCTTTTCATAACCAATTTCGTCTACCGCCAGCAACATATCAGCATCGACTTCCTTATCCCCACGAACCGTACGCTCGATATCGTCTTTCAGCAGCAGGCTTACTGCACGCGCGGCGATCCGCACGGGGAGCCCCTTCCCCTGCAACGCCGCCTGATACGCCTCTCCACGCGGAATGATGTACCCACCGGCTTCTCCACCCGCACCGGCAACCGGCCGGCACCGTTCCTGTCCATCAAGGGAACCCTGCTGCCCGACGAAACAAACCACTTGGAAATCATTTCAGACAACTCCGGCGTCCGCGTGATACTCAATGGAAAAGACACCTTCCTACCGCGCCGCCGCCCCCTCGGATACGGCGAAACCGGACTTATGGCATACCACGGGCCGATCATCATCACCCGGTTCAATGTGACCCCCTTGGCCGATGCCGTCGGCCGGCATGGAGGCATGTACGCTGCGGGGGCGATTCTCCCGCTTATCTGGATTCTGGGGGCATGGGTCGCCCTCTACCCATGGTCCCGTTTCAATATCAAGACCGCCGCCGCGCTGAGTCTGCCCGTACTCTACCTGCCCGCCGCCTACTGCCTGGCCGCCATTTTCATCGGTCGCGAGAGTCTCGAATATATGGGCCGTAGCCGTCTGATCATACTCGATACCTCCCTGCTCGCCGCCGCCGTGCTGCTGCCGGCGATGATCATCCTCGCCCGGCGTCGTATCCGCGCCGCCGTGGCCCTCTTCAACATCGCCACCATCATGCCCATTCTCGCCGCCGGACTGCTGGTATGGGACAACCTGCCGGAACGCCATCCACTCCGCCTGCGCTTCACCGCCAACGCCGTCGCCCCCGGTGAAATTATCAAAGGAAACCGCGGAAGGGAGGGGCCCTGGTATACCAATAACCGCTGGATCGGGGCCTCCACCTACGTCTGGCGCCAGCAATTCGGCGGGGAAAATCTCACCATTCCCAAGCCTCCGCGTGTTGTACGTGTCTTTCTCGTCGGCGGAAGTCAGGCATGGGGCTCCGGTGCTTCCGACAGCCGCCACACCTTCGCCGAACTGCTCGAAAATCTCCTCCGTAACGACGGGCTCCCCGTCGAAGTCTACAACGCCGGTGTCAACGGCGCCGGCATGACGAAAATCCTGGAATATTACCGGCAGCTCATCCGCCGGTTTCAGCCGGATATTCTCCTCGCTGACATGGGACTCAATGACAGCGCTGTTCTCGCCCAGAAAAAAAGCCAGCGCTCACGGCGGAAGCATGTCGCCCTTCTAGTGAAATTCTTCGAACAGCTTCTACGTGAATGCCGTCGCGACCATACCACCTTCGTCCTTTGCCTGGAACCGATGTCCGCTGAACTCGGGCTGCGGCCTGATCCGGACTACTACCGGGCCATGGCCGCCGCGACACACGCCAACGGCGGTTACGTGGTGGATCCCTCCTCCGAAATCAGACGCAAAGAACATGACCATCTGGTATGGTGGGACACTGCCCATCTTGCACCCTACGGGCACCGCCTCCTGGCTCATCTCTTGGAACCTACCGTAGCCCGTGCAGTGCACAACAGAATCCATCCCCCTCCTCACCCTCACCAGCTCCCGCATGACACCGGCGCCCTCCCCTGACGGACCTCCACAAAGGGGCCCTGCTCTCCACACACCGCCCCCGCCCTGAAAAAAATATCCTCCCGCCGTCTGACACATCCTCAGAGATGCTTAACCATCACGTAGTCATCCATTACGAAGCCACCCCCGATATCCTTTACCTGCTCTGATTCCTTCCTGAACCCCATGTGCTCGTAGATCCGAATGGAGGTTGTGTTATGCCGGTTTACCGTCAGATAGACGCTATGCAGTCCCTCCTGGCGTGCCGCCGCTTCCACGAGCCTCAGCGCCACCCGCCCGAGTCCGTGGCTACGATATTTCCTGCGGATGTAGAGCTTGCTCAGAAACATGCGGTCGGAGTCCTGCTCGGCGTGGAAGGCCACGTAACCGGCCGGGGTCCCTCTGTGGAAGAGCAGGTAATAGACGACACCCGTTGCAATCTGTTCGGCAATCGCCCGGGCACTTTGGAATCTTTCCAGCATGTAGTCCACTTGCGCCTGGCCGATGATCGAAGGATAATGTTCGTTCCAAATTTCTTCCGCCAGCCGTGCTGTCCGCCGGATGTCTTCCTCCGACACCACCTGCCGCCATTCAAGGCCCTCCAGCCCGCCGCTCAGTTCTGCACCAATCCTCGTCAATTTCTCCACTCCCTCTGTCGAATATCCACCCGGTCCCGCCCCCGCGCGACCGAAATCAAGCGACCAGCGACACAACCATCCACTCCTCCTGTTTGACACCCGTGACGCTGGGAACATATTATCCCGCCTATGCCTTCGAAAACACAACACCATATCTCTATTACCGTCTCAACGTCTTCCCCATTTATGTCCCCCCCGCTGCGCAAGAGACA